>DFYM01000072.1 GCA_002383355.1 Candidatus Immundihabitans aquiphilus
CAATTAATTAAGCTTTGGTTAATTTATAATTTTTTTTCTTCCTTATCTCCCCCCGTTCCTTCAGTTTTAATGCTTATAATCAAGGTGTGGCTATCGGCATCAAAGCTTATATACTGTACTCTCCCCGGTAGCGGGGAGAGTACAGGTACGCCCTTATAGTAGGGATCAAGACCAATGACTTGTCCTTTCTCTACTTTAGTACCTCGGCTAACTTGAACGCCGGTAGTAGCGTCTACTCGAACTGAAATTAACTTCACTTTAATGCACTCACCTGTTGTCCTAGTAATTCATGAATTGCCTTAGCAACATCGGTGTTATCGATAAAGCCTCCAAATAACTCTGCTCCCGGTCCATAGGCAAAGATAGGAACGGCAGTCCCGTCATGCTCATGAGTCGTCCATCCTATATTAGCTCTACTATTTATCACCTCTACTACCGGGTCGGTAATGTCATTTTCCTCACTTGCCGCCAGTCCAGTTTGGATTCCCGCTATTTCCTCTTCAGTGAGGTCAGTAATCCCGGCATAGTCTTGGAAGACTTGGCGGATGGCTAGTGGCGAGGTATCTTGCTTTAGTAAGGTAACTAATCTTCCGGCAGAGGCCTTTACATTGTTGAGTAACTCAGGCTTGCACCATTGCGTGTTTCCGCGACCAATGCTCAAGCCACCGGTCTTATGGTCAGCAGTTACGATTACTAAAGTTTCTCCCTTCTCCTGGGCAAAATCAAGAGCCATTGCTATCGCCTCATCAAAGGCTTTAGTATCGGCGACTACGCTGGCAGCGTCATTAGCATGAGAGGCATGATCAATTCTTCCCCCTTCAACCATAAGAAAGAAGCCCTTAGGATTTCTACTTAAGATATTGATAGCGACTTTAGTCATTTCGGCTAAACTTGGTTCATTGGCTGTATCACGGTCAAGTTCGTAGTTCATATCGCTTTTAGTGAAGAGGCCGAGCAGCTTAGAAGCTTCCTGGCTCTGAAGTAAGCTACTACGGTTATTGACATAGGTATAACCCTTATTTTGAAATTCCTGGGTCAAATCACGATCGTCCTTTCTTTTGCTTCCTGATTGTGACTCAGGGATAAAGTGGCGTAGCCCCCCACCCAGGAGAACATTTACCTCTGCCTCGAGGTATTGCTCGGCGATCTCATTTTCTTTATCCCGGTCATCAATATGGCTGGCAAATACTGCTGGAGTAGCATGGGTAATCCTAGTAGTAGTAACTAAGCCAGTAGATTTGCCTCCATCTCGGGCATTCTCTAAGACTGTATAATAATCTTCACCTTCAGGAGATTGGCTGATGATGCCATTATCAGTTTTAAAGCCGGCGGCCAGAGCAGTCCCTGCAGCTGCGGAATCGGTAATTGGGCCACTTGAAGGCAGGGGATGGGTGCTCATAGTACCCCCAAGGGTAAAACTATCCATGGTCAGATCTCCTTGACAAAGCCGGGTGAGGGTCACCTGGGAAGCTCCCATACCATCACCAATAAATAAGAATATGTACTTAGGTGGGTTACCAGTATAAACGCTAGCCTCAGCTGGAGCCAGAAGCTCGCTCTGTGGTGCAAAAATAGTTAAAGCCAGAACAAACAACGTAATCATAGAAATAGATAATAGTTTTTGCCTATTATTTTTCATTATTTTTCCTCCTCTTATATTTTTATTTTTACTTATTTTTTTCTTTGTTTCTATTCCTTGAGTTTATATGTCTGCTAGTTTTTAAACTCTCATTTTCTATCACCTCCTCCCGGTTTGTATTTACTGAGTTAACGGAGCGTTAGCAGTGAAGGATAATTTCAATTTTTACTTTGACTAAATTTTAGACTTCTGATATGACAATTAGATTACAGGATGATTAAGATTTGGTTAATTTATATTTGAAAAAACTTCATCAAAACTTAATCTAATCTTAATCTTTTGGTAATAATTCCAGGATAACTTTAAAAAAGAGTAGAAGGTGAGGAGAAATATTTTTCAGAAAAAGGAGATTCCGAAAATGCAATTTAATAATAGGCTTTATGTAAGGAATTTTAAGCCTTCGATAGATGATGAAGAGTTAAGAAAATTGTTTTCTCCTTATGGTAAAATTAAACAGATAAATATAATTAAAGGTAGAAATTTTGGATTTATCCAAATGTCTAATCCAGTAGAAGCTAAAAGGGCAAAAAAGGTATTAGATAATTCCTATTTCGAAGGACGAATCTTAAAAGTTGATGAAGCCTGGCCCCTTAGAGATATTAGAAGAATCGAGAGTAAGGCTAATTGATTTTTCCTTCGTAGAACAAGACATTATTTTATTTAATCTTCATGATAATTTACTCCTTATATTTTAATTTTTTGAAAAACAAGGGCCAAAAGAAAGATTATTCAGAGGGTGAACGGATACTTTGTGTGAAAGACATAGTAATATTATAAAAGAACAAAACAAAATTGAAAAGGAGGTGAATAAGGTATGAGGATAGAGAGTATGCCTGCCTGTCCGGTAGGTTATCCACAATTTTCTGTGGATGGTAAAAGAATAAAGAACCAAAGAAGAAACCACTACTATTACTAATATCACTTCTTTTACTCCTCTCTATTTTAATATACCGTATACAATGTTAAATCTGGAAATGGCCAAAAAAATGATTGTGGCGGCCGAGACCAAAGCACAGGAAATCGATGTGCCAATGGTTACTGCTGTAGTCGACGGGGGAGGTAACATATTAG
>DFYM01000021.1 GCA_002383355.1 Candidatus Immundihabitans aquiphilus
CCTCTCCCTCCCCTCTCCCCTCGAGGGAGAGGATTAAGGTGAGGGGGAAGTAAGGTTAGTCACTCTCATTCTACATTCCCCAAAAGTGACTTAACGGTTATATAATACTACACTTTAAGCCTTTTGTCAAAATTTGGGTTGACACGAACTAAAAAAGAAATAAAGATGAAATTACCTGGAGAATATGCTATGCTTGGGTTAGACTTGGGTAAGTTAAGAGGGAGATTATCAAATGGCCAAAAAATTACTCAGATCAAATTTTTAAAATAAAAAGCAAATAAAGACAATCAAAAACAACAAAAAGAGGAAGAGGGAAAAAGATAATGGAAGCGATTATGGACCTGCTTGATTATGCTATGAGTAGCAACATCTATTTAGGGGCAGGGGTAATTTTTTTATCGAGGGTTATGGATGTAACTATGGGGACTTTTAGGGTCCAGATGATAGTAAGAAGAAATAAGCTAATTGCGGCGTTACTTGGTTTTTTTGAAATTTTTATTTATATCTTAATAGTAAGCAAAGTGTTGCAGAATATCGGAAATTGGCTAAATGTCATTGCCTATGCCGGAGGCTTTGCTACCGGGAATATTTTAGGGATATTTATTTCGGAAAAATTATCTAAAGAGATAATTTCAGTGGGTATTATTTCTAAAGATAAATTCCAAGAAATTGAAGAAAGACTTCGAGAAGAGGGATTTGGAATTACCCGTTCGGTAGGATACGGCAAAGATGGGGAAGTCCAAGTTCTTAGATTAATCTGCGAAAGAGATTACTTCTGTAAAGTTAGGGATATTGCTTTAGAATATGACCCCAAGGCTTTTATTACTTCTTATCTTTTAACGGAAAAATATGGTGGCTATATTTATGGGATAAAAAACAAATTATGAAAATATGCTACTAAATTAAGGAATTAGTCTTGGAAGCTTGGAAGCCTGCCTTTTATCCGGTGAAAATCTATAAAACTATAAAAAGATTTTAGTACTATTTTTTTCGGCAATTATTTCTCTAACTTTTTCTAATTGCATAGCTTTATCGATATCTAAAGCAATTTCGGGGGGAGAGGGGATGGCTTTCCCCTGGAAGCCGACAAACACCTCCGAAAATATCTTTTCTAAATCTCGGATAGAGAGGTATCTTCTTAAATATTTTAAGGCAATTTGTGGACCTAATAGACGAGCCATTTTTAGAGGGTATTTTCTAAAATAAATAAATTGGTTAATGGTCTCTTCAAAATTAGTGATAATTTGAGGATTTATTAATATAATATTCCCTCCGGTAAAAGACCCTTCTGCTAAGTTGGCATAGATCCTTCGCAGTTCGGGAAAAGGGTAGGATTTTTGGTATTCTTCTTTCGCAATTATAGGATAATAAAGATCAAGGCCAGGAAATTTATAACACTTTTCTATAAAATAATCGAGGTGTTTTTCCGTGATCAGGGGTAAATCACAAGTAGAAATTAAAATAAGCGGATCTTTTGGTAATATTTGAATCCCTGATTTTAAACTATCTATAATAGTTTGACCCTCCGGGATAGTTAAGTCAACCCTATTTTTAGTCAATCTTTGTACTTCTTCTGGGCCGGTCAAAATGATTTTGTTAAGGTATCTGGCTTTTCTGAGGGCGTCAATTACCTGAAGAATCATCGGTTTGCCTTGAGGAATTATTTCGATTAAAGCCTTTTTTTCTTTGCTGGTAAATTTTCTTAAACTGGTTTTAGTCTTTCCACCGGCAAGTAACAAGACATTGATTTTTTCAAACATAATTAATTTATCCTGATTCGGAATTTTAAAATATAGTTAGCCAGTTCACCAGTCAGCTAGTTTGCTGGCTAAAGACTAGTGCCCGATCAAATGAAAGTTCTCGATTATTTAAGGTAAGCTAATAATTGAGGCGGCTAACCCCAAATTTGTTAATTCTTAACCATGAACCAGCCAAGTAACCAGCTAACTGGTAAACTAACCAACTGATAAGCCCTTGGTATTTAAATAAATTATATAATAAAAACCAGGATAAGGCAAAAAAGGAGAGGATATACCTTGAAAAATATTTTGGGATATACTATTTTTTTAACTACCCGGGGATGGGCCGGATTGGTAGTAGACCAGGAGGGCTTGCGCCTTTTAATCTTGCCCGAAGAAAGAAAAGAGGAGGTAGTTTTTAAATTAAAAAAAGATTTATTCCCCTTGGTGCCAGATGATAATTTTTTTAAAGAAGAAGATGATGAAATTTTTAGAGATTTAGCGGACAAAATTAAGGAGTATTTTCGGGGTAAAAAGGTTGATTTTTCGGACTGTCCGTTAAACTTGGAGGCTTATACTAATTTTCAGAAGAAAATTTTGCAGACTGTAAAGAAAATTCCTTATGGTGAAACTAGGTCCTATAAAGAAGTAGCAGAGGCAGCTGGTTATCCTCGCGCCTACCGGGCAGTGGGAAACATTATGAGAAACAATCCCCTCCCTCTAATTATCCCCTGTCATCGAGTGATAAAAAGTGATGGTAGTTTAGGAGGCTTTTCTGCCAGAGGAGGCCTTACTTTAAAAAAGAAGATGATAGATTGGGAATCTGTCAGAAAATAAAGAATTATTGCAGATTCATAGATTATGTACCCCCCTACCGGTCCTAATTAACCGAACGCAAGCACCTGGTGAATGGTCCATAAAGCTAACTAATATAGTAAAGGTAAAGCCAGGGGTAGCCATTTTATTCATTTTCGCCAGAATTCGGGAACAACTAAAACTAACACCCTATAGATTTCTAATCGACCTAGCAGCATACAGATGGTTAAAACGATTTTCCCTAAGGGGGGTAAGAAAGCATAATTCTGAGACGGCCCTACCATACCCAGACCTGGCCCTACATTTCCCAACGTAGCAGCCACTGAAGACATGGCGCTTACTATGTCCAGCCCTAATAAGGTCATTATAAAAGTACAGATTATGAAAATTATTATATATAGAAAGAAAAAACTAGTAACACTATGCATTACCTCTTCTGAAACGACTTTATTCCCCAATCTTATCGGAGTAACGGATTGAGGATGTATCATCCTATGAAATTCTCTACGGGACTGTTTTAAGAAAAGTAAGATTCTTATATTTTTAATAGCTCCCCCAGTTGAACCGGCACAGCCACCTATGAACATTAAAATTAGTAAAATACTCTGGGAAAATGCTGGCCAGGTATCATAATCTGCGGTAACAAAACCAGTAGTAGTAACAATGGATACCACCTGGAAAGAAGCGTATCTTAAGGCCGTAAAAATAGAATGGTAAACGTAGTAGAAAAGTTGGGTGGTAATGGCTAAGATAGAAATTAAGATCACCCCGGCATAAAAAAGAAATTCCTGGTCTTTGATTAGACTTTTTATATCCCCGTGAAGAACTTTATAATTGAGAGTAAAGTTAGTTCCAGCAATAAACATAAAAATCATAATTATTAACTCGAAAATAGGATTATTATAAGCTGCTACACTCAAACCTCTCGGACTAAAACCGCCAGTTGCCATACTTCCAAACATATGAGTGAGGGCCTCAAATAAAGGCATCCCCGTAAAGTATAATAACCCTACCTGCAGAGCCGAAATTATTAGATATACTAGCCATAAAAGGCGGGCAGTCTCTCTAATTTGTGGTTTTAATCTATCTGGTTCGGGCCCTGGAACTTCTGATTTAAATAATTGCATTCCTCCTACTCCTAAAGTAGGGAGGAGAGCCACTACCAAGACTATAATACCCATCCCCCCTAGCCATTGAATAAAATCTCGCCAGAAGAGGATAGAAAGCGGATTTCCTTCGATAGGTACGAGTACTGATGCTCCGGTAGTGGTAAAGCCGGACATTGATTCGAAATAAGCATCAACAAAATTAGAAAAGGTTCCAGAAAATAGGAAAGGAAGAGTTCCAAAACCAGCGGCTAATATCCATCCTAAAGTTGCTATAGCAAGACCTTCCTTAATACCGATGGGTTCGGAGGAGGGGAAAAATTTTCTTAAAAGGACTCCGGCTATCACCGTAATAATTAAAGAAAGTATAAAAGCCTTAATGGTTGGTTCTTTATAATAGATAGCGTATAAAAGAGGGAAAACCATACTTAGCCCTAAGTAAAATAAAAGGTTGCCTAAAGTATTTAAGACAATTTTATATCTCAATTTTTATTTATTCCTTTATTCCTTATTTACGGTCAATCATTTGTTCTATTTTTTTTATTTCGGAAGATAAAGCAAAGATGATTATTTTATCTTCGGGTTGGATACTATCCTCTCCGTGGGGGATAATTACCTTATCTTGACGCACAATTGCCCCTATAATAGAATTTCGAGGTAAGTTAAGCCTCTTTAATGGTTTATTAATAATTTTTGAAGTAGGCTGAGCTACTAATTCGATAATTTCTGCCTCCCCTTCTTTTAATAAGGTGAGAGAAAGAATTTTCCCCTTTCTTATAAAACGTAATATTTCGGAAGCAGTGGTTATGCGAGGATTAACTACTGCATCTACTCCCAGCTTTTCTAAGATAGGGATGTAATTTGTTCTATCAATTTTTGCCACCACCCTCTTGGCCCCTAAATGTTTGGCTAGCAAAGCTACGAGAAGATTTTCTTCATCAATTCCCGTAACCGCGACCAAAGCGTCTGTATGCTCTATACCCTCAGATTTTAAAAGGTCAAGGTTCGTCCCGTCGCCATTTATTATTAAAGTAGCGGGAAGTTTCTCAGCTAGTTCCTCACATTTTTCTTTATTTACTTCAATCAGTTTAGTTTTAATCCCCAGTTCAGCCAAGAGTAAAGAGGTTTGGATCCCAATGTTACTTCCACCTAAAATTATTACATTTTGTATTTTAAAGGGATTTTCGTGGAAAAGCTCATTTAAACGCAGTAGATTGCCTTCTTCGATTAAAATGTAGATATTATCACCTAAAATTATTTTTTCTTCTCCATCAGGAATGATTATTCTGTCTTTTCGATCAATAGCCGCTATTAATATAGGGTATTTAAATTTAATATTTTTTAGCTTTTGGTCAATAAAAGGAAAATCTTTTTTAATTTTAAGCTCGAGAAGTTGTACTCTTCCTTCCGCAAAGCTCTGAGCTTGGGCAACATTAAGAGGGGACTCAAATAATTTAACTATTTGTTTGGCAGTAGCTATTTCTGGATTAATCACAAAGTCGATACCCAGTTGTTCCCAGGGCAGAGCATTATTGTAAACATATTCGATATTTCTGAGGCGAGCAACCTTGGTAGCCACTCCAAATTTTTTGGCGGCTAGACAGGCAAGGATATTGGTTTCATCACTATCCGTTACCGCAATTAACATATCGGCCTCAGTAATTCCTGCCTTTTCTAAAGTATGAACATTAGCTCCATTACCCGAGACAGTAAGCACATCTAAACTATTTTGAGCAGCCTGTCGAATTTCATTGTCTTTTTCAATTAATACTACTTCCTGGTTTTCGGAAGAGAGAGTTTTAGCTATTTGACAACCTACTTTCCCTGCCCCTATAATAACTACTTTCAAGAGATTCACCCCATTTTTAAAATAAAACTCAATCAGCTATATATTAGTCTTTTTAAGTAAAAAAGAGAAACTATTAATATTTATCAAGTTTCTCTCTAGTGGTCGGCGGAATTTATTCCGGTAAAATTCCCTATACTTTTTTATTCTTTTTTAGCTTTATTGTAGCGAACCTTCTCTCCTCTTCTCGTTAATAATCATTTTCTTTCTTAGAGAAGTATAAAAATATATATAAAACTAGCCTCCCCACCCTATTCCGCCAGAAGAATTCCTTCTACCTCGAGTTGAATTTTACCCTCTTTCTAAGTAAATGTCAAATTTGGATGGCAAGTTAATTTTTTAAAAACACTTACTAAAATTTTACACTATCTGGCAAGTGATTTTGTGGGGGACAAGACGGGCAAATCGTAAACTTGACATTTAGCGGATACTAAAGATATAATTCACTCAGTAGATTTTTAAAATTATTTACTGGAAAAAAGGAGAAGAAAAATTATTATGAAACGAACCTACCAACCCAATACCAGAAAAAAATTGACTGTTCATGGATTCAGGCAAAGAATGAGTACCAAAGCAGGTCGTTTAGTAATTAAAAGAAGGCGTCTAAAAGGGCGTAAGTGTCTTACTGTATCGGATGAGAGATGAAAAAATTTTCTTTGGAAGATTATAGATAAAGAGGGACTTTGAAAAAAGGAAGACTGACTAGAAACAGTGAATTTAAAAGACTTTTTTCTAGAGGAAAAAGGGCGGAAAATAAAAGTCTAACCTTATTTTTTTTAAACAATGGATATACGTTCAATAGGCTAGCAGTGGTGGTGAAAAAAAAAGAAATAGGCGGGGCGGTGCTGAGGAATAAAGCAAGAAGAAGGATAAAGGAAGCTTATAGAAATCTAGAACGCGAGGGGAAATTGTATTCTGGATACGATATAATGATAATGGCTAAAAAGGGCGTGGCGGAATTGGACTACGGGGGTATTTATAAGGAGTTAACCCAAGCTTTGGTTCAAGGAGGACTTTTAATAGTTCCCGGTAATTCTAAAAGTTAGTTAAGCTAACCAGGATAAGAAAGCTAAATTGGCTAAACCCAGGCAAGAAAGATTTAATCTGATGAATAAAATAATAATTTTTTTAATAACTTTATATCAAAAGTATATCTCCCCTTGGAAGCCTCGTAGTTGCCGGTTTTATCCCAGTTGTTCCGAATATGCGGCGCAAGCTTTTAAAGAATACGGTTTTTTAAGGGGTTTAAAACTTTCGGTGATGAGGATATTGCGTTGTCATCCCTTTAATCCGGGAGGATACGATCCCCTCCCTCTTTTAGATCGTGAGCGCATAACGAATTCATAAATCATAAAAAGTATATCTATATCAAATATAAAATTCTCTCTCCCTGACTAAAAAATAAACCTCCTTAGGAGGGAGCAACATAATCTCGAAGCTATATTATTTTTATGGGAAGGGCATTAGGGAAGTAAAGAAGAATAACTAAGCATAAAAAGGAGAAGAGATTGGGAAGTCTGTGGAGTTCTTTAGGTGATATATTTGCCAAAATCATAATATTTTTTTATAGTTTTACCCACAATTACGGGGTAGCTATAATCTTAATGACTATTCTAGTAAGGATAGTCTTGTATCCTTTAATGCAAAAGCAGATGGTTTCTATGCGGGAAATGCAAAAAATCCAGCCTTTGATGAAGGAAATCCAGGATAAATACAAGAATGATAAAGAGGCCTTAAATAGAGAGTTAATGTCTTTATATAAGGAGTACAAGATTAATCCGATGGGCGGTTGTCTCCCCTTATTAATTCAAATGCCCATTTTGCTTTTGCTTTTTCAGGTTTTAAGAGAGTTTAACGAGAAGATCTACCCGGTTTATGATGGAAATCCTGGTTTTTTATGGTTGAAAGACCTCTCTTTGCCTGACCAATTAATTAAGTTGCCGGGAAGCGGAATTTTTGGTTTGGAATATATAGGTATAATGCCTCTATTAATAGGTGTCTCCACCTATTATCAACAAAAGATGACCACCCCGGTGAGTAGCAATCCGAGCAAAGGCGAAAATCCTGCCGAACAAACTCAAAAAATAATGACTATTATGATGCCTTTATTGATCGCCTTTATGAGCTTTGGCCTGCCGTCAGGTTTAACTTTGTATTGGTTAACTTCTACCTTATTGGGAATCGGCCAACAATACCTGATTAACCAGAGAATTCCGGCAGTAGTCGAAGTAAAAAGTAGGGTTTACTCTAAAGAGGAAAAACCGACCCCCAAAAAAATAGAAAAGCCCATATTAGCCCCGGTAGACCCCTGGGTCCTCCCGGGATACGAGAAGGCAATCAATGACGACCCTTCTAAAAATATAAAAAAGAGCAAGAAACATAAAAAAGACCAAAGCAGATGATAGTTGGGGGAAGAGGATAGTGAGCATATCAAAATGAAGTTCGGAGAAAATGATACTATTGCTGCTATTTCTACCCCACCAGGAGAGAGTGGGATAGGTATTGTAAGGTTAAGTGGGCCAAAGGCCATGAGAATAGCCCAAAAAGTATTTCGCGATAAAAGATTTAGCAAAGTGGACATAGAGAAGTTCCCCTCTCATACGGCCCATTATGGGTTAATAGTTGATCCCCGCCATCAAGAGATTATAGACGAAGCCATTTTAATCCTGATGAAGAAGCCCAAGACTTATACCAGAGAAGATGTAGTAGAATTTGACTGCCATGGTGGTATTCTCTCCTTAAAAAGGGTTTTGGAAGTATTAATTAATAGTGGAGCCAGGATAGCTGAACCGGGAGAGTTTACTAAAAGGGCTTTCTTAAGTGGTAGAATTGACTTGAGTCAGGCAGAAGCGGTAATTGATCTTATTCAGGCCAAGAGTGAAAGCAGCAGAAAGGCATCCCTAGCTCAACTAGAGGGGGGCTTAAAGAAGAAAATTACTACTTTAAGAGGCAAACTGGTAGAAATATTCGCCGAGATCGAGGCACCTCTAGACTTCCCCGACCAAGAGATTGAAGAATTAAGTGAAATAAAGCTACAAAAACGGCTAGAAGAGATTTTAAAAGAAGTAACTACGCTACTGGCCACTTTAGATTATGGGAAAATCCTAAGCGAAGGAGTAAATACCGTAATAATTGGCAAAACCAATGTGGGGAAATCCAGTCTTTTTAATACTTTACTAAAAGAGGAGCGAGCTATCGTTACTCCCCTTCCGGGGACTACTCGGGATACCCTCGAAGAATTGGTTAATATTAAGGGAGTAATTTTTCGGCTTATCGATACCGCTGGTCTTAAAAATCCTGAAAATCTAGTAGAAGAAATTAGTTTGCAAAGAAGGGGAAATTTTTTAGCTAAAGCCGATTTAATTTTAGCTATGTTTGAGGTAAGTTCTCAGCTTTCTGAGGAAGATAAGGAAATTATTCAAGAAATAAACCAAGCCAGAGAAAGAAACCAAAAGGTTATAATTGTTGAAAACAAGATTGACCTTAAAGAAGAACTAGAAAGAGAAAAGTTATTGGAATTATTAAATATTAAAGATAGTGTAAGAATTTCCTTAAAAGCGCATAGAGGGATAGATAAACTAGAAGAAGAGTTGAGTAACGCGGTCCTCCAGGGATTGGTAATACCCCCGGATGGAGTAATTATAAACAACGTTAGGCAAGCCGAGGCCTTAAAAAGGGCAAAAAAGGGGTTAGAATATGCCTTAGAAGGAGTAAACCGAAAAATGCCTTATGACCTTTTAAGCATTGACTTGAAGGATTCTTTAGATGCCCTGGGTGAAATAACCGGGGACTCTATCAATGAGGAGATAATTAATCATATATTTTCCCGCTTTTGTATTGGTAAATAAGGGAGGGGCAGTACCAGGATTCTAAGCAAGAGGAATCTTTTAGCTCCTTTACTTTAGCCTAAAAGGTTTTGGGGGTACTTTTTGATTATCTTGATGTTCCACGTGGAACACTTTAAGAGGGTTGGATAAAGAGTAATAAATTAAAAATAAATTGGGGATATGTTGTGGAAAACTTTTAGCCTCCCTTAAACCAGAACCCAGAGAATTTATCCTCGGCCTTTTTTGTCTCTATTCAGATTCTTTCACTCTCGAAGGGTAGCAGGGAGAGAACCTCAATTTGATATAGGAGGATAGAAGTCTATTGATGATACTTCTCTACCCAGAAGATTGGAAAAGTAGTTATTTAAAAACCCTTACTAGCAAAGGTTTTTATTCTCTTTAGGTATCGGCCTCAGGTGGCAATAAATATTTTTGGCCGATCAAAGCCCTTTTAGTTTAGTAGACCATTTCTTGAAATTACCTTCGTAAAAACAGTAAACAAAAAAACACCTACTCTACCATTATACTTCTTAGGAAACTCGTAAGGGGGAACTTTAGTATTTAGTATAAGGTTGTGCATAAATTGTGGATAACTTTAAGGTAGAAGTACCCTTCCCACTTTTCTATCTAAAATAAAGAAGAAATTTGTGAGAATTTGAGATCAAGAATAAGATATAAAGACAGGAGGACCAGGGGAAGACCCGCTCTCGGGAAACCCCTCCTGAGCTTGGGGTATTCCTTAAATATTAAGGTAAAGACAAATTGGGGTATTTAGGAGAAAAGTTCCCTTAAAGGTCTTAAGAGTTATCCGCAGGGGAAAAGAAAAGGAGAGTTCTTTTGCTAAAAGAAGATGAAATAATTTTAATTGAAGGTGCCTACCAGATGGGGATAGAGCTTAAAGAAAGTCAGCAAAAAGATTTTTCTCGTTATTTAGAGCTATTAAGGGAAGAAAATCAGAAAGTAAATTTAACTTCTCTGGAAACCCCTCGGGAAATTATTATTAAGCATTTTTTAGATTCCTTCACCTGCCTTGAGGTTATTAATCAATATGCTAAAATAAAAGATATTGAGCTGGTCGACATTGGAACAGGGGCGGGTTTCCCTGGCCTTCCTCTTAAAATAATATGTCCTGAAAAGATAAGATTATTTCTTATCGAAGCAAAGGGGAAGAAGGTTCTATTTTTGAAAAAATTAATAAAAGAGTTGAATTTGGAGGGTATCCAGATACTGGAAGGGAGGGCAGAAACCTGGGGGAGAAACTCCGAACATCGAGAGAAATATGATATAGCCATCTCTCGGGCCGTAGCCCCGTTAAATATTTTAGCAGAATACAGTCTGCCTTTAGTAAAGATTGGGGGCTGGTTTATTGCCCAGAAAGGAAAGTCCTATCCGGCGGAGATAGAAAATAGTATCAGTGCAATTAATCTCCTGGGAGGAAGATTGGTAAAAGTAGAAAAAGTCAAGGTTCCTTTTCTAAACCAGGAGAGATTTATTCTGAAATTTGAAAAAATTAAAAACACCCCTCTAAAATATCCTCGAAGAGAAGGTATCCCCCCAAAAAGACCTTTGTATTTTTAAAGTATTTTTGGTAAGATAAATAAACGTTAAAAGTTATTAGTGAGGGTTTTTGTTCCCGGGGGTAGTGGATTTATTCGAATCCCTCAGAAAAAGGAGAGTAGAGTAAGTTTGCCCCCTCATTTTTAGAAAAAAAGATGTGTATTTTTAATTTTGGATAATAATATTAGCTTCAGAATTTCAAAATGAAAATAAACTAAATTTAGCCTTTAATGATATTTTCTCGGATCCTTAAGGGGAAAGCAAAAAGTCTAACTTCTACTTATATTTGGTAATGCCGTTAGAGAGCAGGTAGTTAAGCGGGTAAGAAAGATGGCGAAATCATCTGACAATAGGGAAAAGTTTTAGGGTTTTTCCTAAAGAGACTACCTAATCTTATAATTAATGAAGGTGATTTATAAAATTGAAGCTCTCCTGACCTGGCTTACCCGATGAACGGAAAGAAAGTAAAGGAAAAACAATAAAAAGTAGAGGGTTTTTCGGAGGAGTTGCTCCTTTGACTATTTTATGTTCCACGTGGAACATTTATTACCTTGGAATAGAGGTTTGTTGATTAAAATTAAAGCTATTATCTGATTAATTAGATTTGTTTAGGAGAAATTCTGTGGCTAAAGTTCTGGCTATCACTAACCAAAAAGGGGGAGTAGGCAAAACTACTACGGCTATAAATTTAAGTGCTTGTATAGCCTTATATCAAAAGAAAGTTTTGTTAATTGACATCGACCCACAAGGGAACGCCAGTAGTGGAATAGGTTTAGACCGTTCCCAGATAGAAAGCTGTATTTATGATGTGTTAATTAACGGGGCCCCTATCGGCGAAGTTATTAGACCGACGTCCATAGAGAATTTAGAGATTTTGCCTTCTACTATTCAGTTAGCCGGGGCAGAAATAGAATTGGTTAATTATATCTCCCGAGAAAGTAAACTAAAAAGGGCTATTCAACCTATAAAGGATAATTACCGCTATATAATAATTGATTGCCCTCCTTCACTGGGCCTTTTAACCTTGAATTCTCTTACCGCAGCAGATGCAGTAATTATTCCTATTCAATGCGAATATTACGCTTTAGAGGGTATCGGGCAATTAATCAATACCATAAATTTGGTCCGCGAAAACCTCAATTACTCTTTAGAAATAGAGGGGATAGTGTTTACGATGTATGATAACCGAACTAATCTTTCTCGGGAGGTAGTGGAAGAAGTAAAGAAATATTTTAAGGGGAGAATATTTAAATCGATAATTCCCCGAAATGTTCGGGTTAGTGAAGCACCTAGTTACGGGAAGCCCGTAGTGATGTATGATGAAAAGTCTAAAGGCGCAATAGCTTATAAAAAATTGGCTAAAGAGGTGATATCTAATGGCTAAAAGAGGATTAGGTAAAGGATTGGAAGCCCTTATCCCTAAAGTTGAGGAGACCAAAAAAGAGTTTATTAGAGAAATAGAGATAGATGGTTTAACCCCTAATCTTTTTCAACCTCGTAAAGATTTTGATAGGGAAAAGATGGAGGAACTGAAAGAGTCAATCAAAAAGCATGGGATGATCCAGCCTATTGTGGTAAGGGAAACCGCCACTGGTTATGAGTTAGTGGCGGGAGAACGAAGACTAAGGGCAGCTAAAGAACTGGGATTAAAGATGGTTCCGGCAATAGTAAAAGATTTTAGCCCCGAAAAAAGCTTAGAAATTGCTTTAGTAGAAAATATCCAAAGAGAAGACCTGAATCCTATTGAACAAGCTATTTCTTTTAAGAGATTAGCTGAGGAATTCAACCTTACCCAGGAAGAGTTAGCTGAGGTAACTGGAAAGAGCAGGCCTTTTATTAGTAATACCATTAGATTGTTAAAGTTAAGCCCCGACATACAAAAATATATAGCCGAGGGAAAACTATCTTCTGGTCATGCTAAATTGCTGCTGGGAATTGAAGATGAGGAGACACAAAGGGTAATATGTGATAGAATAATAAGTAGTGATTTATCGGTAAGGGACACTGAAAAATTAATCAAAGTAATTACTTCTCAAAAACAGAAGCCCTTTAGAGTAGAAAAGGTAACGGTTGAACATTTTCCGGAAGCAGAAGAAAGGTTAAGAGAAATTTTACAAACCAAAGTGAGCATCTCCTACGATGGTAAAAAAGGTGATATCCATATCGAATTTTACCACCCGGAAGATCTAAGCAGGATTATTGATTTATTTTTAAACTCCGAAACAAAAAAAGGGTTAACTTAAGGTAGAGGAATTCCCTAATTCCTGACTCCTAAATTAGATCAAATTAAATCAGAAAGGAAGGATGATTGAAAATGAGTAAAGAAGGTTTCTATAATTTAATTTTTGTCTTATTCTTAGTAGTAATATTTTTGGTAGCAGGTATAATTCTTTCTCTGGCTTTCGGGTTACTTCCCTTAGCAACTCTTTTTTCCCAAATGAGTTATTGGTTTTACTCCCATTTTCTAAATCAAATTCTCTGGGTTATTATTGCTGCTTTATTGATAATTTTAGCCTTTTATTTAATCCAGGAAAAGAGGCAATATCAGCGAGAAGAATTAGCCGTTTCTCAAAAAACTTCTTTTGGAGAAGTGAAGATTTCTCTTAATTCTATAAAACATTTAATTTTAAAGGTGTTAAAGGAGATCAAAGAAATTAAAGAAGTAAGACCAGAGATAAACTTGCAGAAAACCGGAGAGGTAAAAGTTAATCTCCATTTAGGGGTGGAACAAGATATAAAAATCCCGGAGCTTTCCGAGAAGATACAGAAGAAAATAAAAGATTATCTGTTAGAAACCAGCGGGATAGAATTAAAAGAAATTAATATACACATTGACAAGGTATTTTACGAAGTGACAGAAAGTAAAATGCCCCAACAAAGGTAAAAGGTGGTGGATAAATAATGTCTGAGCAAGAAGTTGCCCCCGAAAATACATTAGAATTAGGAAGCATCTCGGTTTCCAAAGAAGTAGTAGCCATAATTGCTGCTCTGGAGACCCTCAAGGTCAAGGGAGTAGTGGGGATTAGTAGCGGAGGTAAAGTTCTTTCCTTAGAAACATCGTCTAAGAAGGAACTACCTAAGAGTATAGAAGTGTGGATGAAACCAGAAGAAACTGTTATTACTATTCCTATAGTTACCGATTATGAAATAGGAGTTCTTAGGGTGGCCCAGGAAGTACAGAAAAGGACTGAAGAGGCCATTAAAACTATGACCGGCTTGAAAGTGCTAAAGATTAAGGTTAAGGTTCAAGGCGTAAAGTTTAAAGAAGAAGAGGGAGAGGAAAAGGGAGAAGAGAAGGAAAAGGGAGAAAAAGAGAATGAATAAATAACAATAAATACAGGAAAATAATAAAAAAGAAAAAACATAGAAATAGAATAATATAGATTGGTGAAACAAAAGTGGTAGAATTGGTAAAACTGTTGGTAATAGGAGGAGTAATTATTTTCTTATTGGCCAAGAAGTGGCCCTTAAGATATATCATACTCTTATCTTCTTTATTAGTAGGAGCTCTCTTTGCTTTATCTCCCCTCCAAATAGTGGAGACTTTTATTTTTGCCCTGATAGACCCCGCAACCTTAAGATTATTAGGGATTGTTGGATTGGTGTACATTTTAAGCGGCTTATTAAATAAAGTAGAAATCCTCGGGGAATTGGTCGATTCCCTTCGTGGATTAATTAAAGATTACCGTCTTACTCTGGCTTTTATCCCGGCGTTATTGGGATTAATTCCTATGCCAGCAGGAACAATGTTTTCTGCCCCCCTGGTTAAAGAGGTAGGAAGACCGGTAGGGCTCACCCCCGAAGAGGCTACCTTTGCAAATTATTGGTTTCGCCATGTTTGGGAATTTGTCTGGCCTCTCTTCCCCGACTTGATCTTGTTTGCTGGTTTATTAGGAGTGAAAATTCAAGAAATTATCTGGGTTCAGCTCCCCCTGGCCCTCACCGCCATAGTAGTAGGTTTAGTGTGGGAGTACAAAAATTTAAAAAAGGATAATACCGTTATCCACCAGAGGGATATTTTTCCCAATTTAAAGCGACTGTTTTTAGGGATTTGGCCTATTTTGCTGATTATAATTTTGGTATTAGGGATAAAAATCGAGGTTTTAATCTCTTTGGTAATAGTAATTTTGGCGGTATTTTTTTTGAATCTCCCTAAATTAACAGCAAAGACAATAAAGGAAATTATCCGAGATAACCTGGATTGGAAGGTGCTAACCTTAGTCGCCAGCATTATGATCTTTCAAAGAATGCTTCAAGTTTCAGGGGGGATAGAAATAATCCCTGAGGTGTTGGCTAAATGGGGTGCCCCTATTTTTATAGTCTTATTCATTATCCCCTTTGTTTTGGGGATAATGACCGGCATGGGCGCTGCTGCCCTAGGGATAAGCGTACCCCTGCTTTTACCTATAATTATCCCCGACGAAATAAACTTATCTTACGCGATGTTAGTCTTTGCCGGTAGTTATACCGGGATGATGATTTCTCCTATGCACCTCTGTCTGGTGGTTTCTAAAGATTACTTTCGAGCGGATATGGGGAAAATATATAGGATGTTAAGTTTTCCTTTAATAGTAGTGGTTTTGGTGGCCTTTGGATTAGTTATGGTTAAGAGCTAGGGCTGGTTAACTAAAATAAGAAAGTTTTTGAGGTAAATGATGAGAAAATCGCCCAAGGAGATAGAGATCGAAAAAGAAATGTTGAACCGGTTAAGTGGAAAATCGGCAAGGGCGGCTTCTTTAATTTTTAATGATGAAGAAGCCCAGGCGATGCAGAACTACGCCAATATTGTTTCTATAAAAAGGTTAGGTTATAACGACCATGGTCCCGTCCATATGAGAAAAACTGCCTTAAATGCTTTAATCATGTTTGACCTCTTGGGTGAAGCAGGGATTAAATTTAGTCTAGAAGAGGATAATATTGGCACGGTAGAAGACAGTAAAGTGGCAGTATTGATCTCCTCTTTATTACACGATGTGGGTATGTCCGTAGGAAGAGAAAATCATGAACTCTTGGGGGTTGTTTTTGCTAATCCGGTTATAGAAAGGACTTTAGCTAAAATCTATCCTCAAGAGACAGAAAAGAAGACTATTGTTCATTCCCTGATCATTGAGAGCATCGCCGGCCATATGGGTACCCAGGATATTCACTCTCTGGAGGCAGGTCTAGTCTCCATCGGAGATGGATGTGATATGGAAAAGGGTAGAGCCCGCGTTATTTTTCTCCTGTCTCGGACCCCTAAAGTAGGAGATATTCACAAATATTCTGCTAACTCTATTCAGAAAGTAGAGATCGTGGCAGGAGAAGAGAAACCAATTAGAATCATCGTAGAGATGACTGAATCAGTAGGTTTTTTTCAGATAGAAGAGGTGCTCTTCCCCAAAATTTTATCTAATCCCGCAAAACCTTATATTGAACTTTATGGTAGAGTAGCAGGGGAAGAGATGCGCCGCTATTTATAAATTCGTATCGAGTATCGCGTTAGAAATTAGTTAGATAGTTAGCTGGTTGAGGAATAAGTATATTTAAGTATATTGAAGAATTAATATTAAACTAATTAAGCAACAAAGCAGCTAACTAAGTAACCGATATCAGGAAGAGAATATGAAAGAAAATCATCTTTATTACCAAAGTACTCGAGGGGACAACCAAAAGGTAGTTTTATCTGCTGAGGCGATTATCCAGGGAATGGCCAAAGACGGAGGATTATTCGTTCCCGTAAATATTCCTCGACTAATATTAAACCAGGATTTTAGTAAAGTAAAAAATATTGATTACCAAACCTTAGCCTATCTAGTGATGAAAGAATTTTTTACTGATTATCAGCCAGAGGAATTAATCTATAGTATAAATCAAGCCTATGATAGTAAATTTGACAGCAAAGCTATTACCCCCCTCTGCCCCAAGATGGGAGTATATTTCTTAGAACTTTTCCATGGCCCCACCTTAGCCTTTAAGGACCTGGCTTTATCTCTCCTTCCTCACCTTTTAAAAAAAGCGGTGCAAAAATTAGGCCTTCCTGATAAAGAGATAGTTATTCTCACTGCAACCTCTGGCGACACAGGAAAAGCCGCTCTTCAGGCCTTTGCCAATGTAGAAGGGACTAAAATAATTGTATTTTTTCCCCATCGAGGGGTGAGCAAAATACAAGAAAGGCAGATGCTCACTCAAGAAGGGGAAAATACTTTGGTGATAGGTTTAAGAGGAAATTTTGATGATGCTCAAAGAGGGGTAAAGGAGATATTCGAGGACCCCGTTTTTAATAAGGGGATGGGAGAGAAAGGCTACCTCTTTTCCTCGGCGAATTCTATTAATATTGGTCGGTTAGTGCCCCAAGTGGTATATTATTTTTCTGCCTATGGGCAAATGTTAAGCAAGGGAGAGATCCAAAAGGGTGAAAAAATAAATGTGGTGGTACCTACCGGAAATTTTGGGAATATTTTAGCAGCTTTCTATGCCAAAGAGATGGGATTGCCAATAAATAGATTAATCTGCGCTTCTAACGAAAATAAGGTATTAACCGATTTTTTTCGGAGCGGAGTTTATGATAGACGAAGAGAATTAATCAGTACTATTTCTCCTTCTATGGATATTTTAGTCTCGAGTAATCTGGAGAGGTGGTTATGGTCTATCCACGGAAAAGAGGCTCAAAAGGTAAAAGAATTAATGGAATCGCTAAGAAACAAAGGGTTTTACCAGATAACAGATACGGTAGCGAAGCAGAAATTAGAGGATTTTTATGGGGAATTTGCTTCCCAAGAGGAGTGCCGTCAAAGTATCAAAGAGGTCTTTGAGGAGTCGAAATATTTGCTCGATCCCCATACTGCTGTAGCTTTTACCGTATACCAAAAATATCGGAAAGAAACTCAAGATTATAAGACCAAGACAGTCATCGCCGCTACCGCTAGTCCTTTTAAATTTACTAAGAGCGTAATGGAGTCCCTGGATTCCCGCTATCAAGAATTTGACGATTTTGCGTTAATTAAAGAGATGTCTGATTTGATTGAGGTTCCCGTGCCAGTGGGAATAAAAGATATAGAAAAAAGACCTATCCAACATCCCCTCGTTTGCAAAAAAGAGGAAATGAAGGCAGAGATAGCGAAATTCTTGGCTTAGATACTGTAAAAAATAAATATTTCTGCTTTACTCTCCATTCCTTTAGATAAAGAGATTGCCGTGGTTTATTCCCAAGGTATCCCTATAGCAATAGCAAAGATAATAAGTTATTCCTATGAGCAAAATTTATTCAACCTTATAATCTAATTATACTTATACAGGCTGGTTTAGCTGTCGTTTCCCAGATACCAGAAGTGGAATTACAAAATAGTCCATCTTGTTGTAGGAATGATTAATTAAATATTCTGGAAGCTGTACTAAAACAAAAAAGAATAATATATATCTTCTATTTGATTCAGAAGGTATTTTTATTTTTTTATAGCTTTTAAAACCAATGGAATTAGATAATAGACTATAAGGCCAGATAAAAAACCTAAAAACATATTGCTACTTAAGGAAACCAGAATGGTTACCATCAAAGGAATGATTTCTTTACCCGGCCGGATATCCTTGACAAATTTAGTTAGCTCTATCCCTACCATAAGCATCATCGCTCCAATGATTGCCCGGGGGAAAACGGAAAATAAACTGGCCACAGAAGCGGAGAAAAATAGGCCCAGGGAAATTTCTATCAATCCCTCTATAATGTTGGTTCCACCAGTGCGCGCTCCAAAATAATACTGTCCAGCTAATCCCCCTGCCCCGTGACAGGTGGGCATTCCACCAAAAAAAGGAAGGATTACATTCATAATTCCCTGGTTCCAGGCCAGCTGTTTTACCGTTACCTTTTTCTCCGGCCAATAGGTTTCAATAAGTGAAGAGGTGGCAAGGGTGGCATTGGTAACCGTTAAGGGAACCTGAGCAAAGCCAGCCAGTAACAACGTCTGCCACACTTCTTTTAAAGAAAAACTGGTAAGAGGGGGAAAACTGAGTCCGGGGGAACTAACCTGATTGAACTGTCCTTTGGTCAACATAATAATAATACCTATAGCTACCAGAACCAGGGCAGCGGGGGCATAACGATTCTGCCGTAATAACAAGACAATAAGAATGGAGGTAATCCCGAGTAACCACCAGGTAGAAACCATCTTATAGGCCTCAATAGCTAAGAGTAAGCCTAAAGTAACTTGAATTCCCCGGATAACCGAGGCGGGGGTAATTCTAGCAATCCAGTCAATGATACCGGTGATAGCCAGTATAATCCATATGATCCCCATCCCTAAGCCGGAAGCATAGACCATCGAGGGAGTCCAATGTTGAGCAATCGCTACAATAGCAATAATTTTCATGGGCTCAATAGGCATGGGAAGACGGTAGATTAAACCAGTAACAATATTACAGAGACCCATCATAACTAGAAATCCGGCCGGATTCAGTCCACAGGAAATAAGGTAACCAATGGCCAGAGGGAAGAGTGTGCCAAAGTCTCCCATAGAACCGGCCAGCTCTCTTAGGTTAAATTCAAAGGACTTAATTTTCATATCTATTGTTCTCTTCTATTAATCCTATTAATAAATCCATCTTTTTTGTATATTGTTGATACTCATCAGAAATAAGAATAAGCTAAAACCAACAAGCACCAGAAAACTAATCCCGGAAGGAATGATCCCATTACCATTAATCGCTGTTTTTAAGATATCCACTCCATAGGTCAGAGGTAAGAGGTAGGATAGGAAGCGTAAAAATAGCGGTAATCTCTCTAAGGGGAGAAACAACCCACCAAGGAACATCATGGGAAAACGGACAAAATTGGAAAAGGTTTGCGCTTCAAATACTTCACTGGCCGATACCGAGATAAAAAGACCCAGAAAGGTGGAAGTTACCGCAATAAAAATAATACTAAGGATGGCACTCATCCAATTGATACCGGAAAGATCAATAACCAAGGAGGCAATAATCACGGGCAGCAGGGCATTTAATATTCCAAAGATAATAGCACCGGAGGTTTTGGCCAGCATCAAGAGATTCAGACTAATGGGGGCCAGTAATAGCCGCTCGAAGGAACGGCTCCTCCGTTCAAAGGTAATAGTAACTGACAGCATAGAAGTTGTCCCAAAAAGCACAGCTAAAGACATTACCCCCGGAAGAATTTCTCTGATCTCGACCGCACCTTCTGAGCGTAGAAAAAACATCAGGGTCCAGGCAAAGGGAAAGATAATTCCCCAGCTAATATTGGGTGGCTTTAGATAATAGGTCTTCATATCCTTACCTAAAATACTCCAAAAGGCAATATACTTTTTCATTTCTTCTCACCTTCCTTTTCCTTCTTTAGACGATCAATCTCTATACCGGTAACCTTAACAAAGACCTCTTCCAGGGAAGGACGAATAATTCTTGCCTCCCTTACCAGACATTTTTCCTCAGCAAAGAATTTCATAAAGGGCATCAGATCAATCTTTTCCGGGGAGCCAATTCTGAGGTGAAAATAGTCAATGGTATAAACATGGATACCAGGAAAAGTCTTTTGAATAGGCTCTTTTAATGGTTCTACCTCGTTTTCCAGGGTAAATTCCATAATATATTCTTTTTGGGCTTCCTGCAGTAGGTCAATAGTTTTACCGATTTTAACAATTTCTCCTTCCACAATAAATCCGATGCGGTGACAGAGCCTTTCTGCCTCTTCGATATAATGAGTGGTCAAAAAAATAGCTGTCCCCTGGTGATTAAGAGTTTGAATTAATCTTCTAATCTGTCTGGCATTTTCCACATCAATACCAGTAGTCGGCTCATCCAAGAATAAAATCTGTGGTTCATGGATAATACCGGCCGCAATGGTCAGTTTTCTTTTCATCCCTTTAGAATAGGCTTTAAAAAGTTTTTTACCAGTATTAGCTAAACCGAATTGTTCTAATAATCTACTGGCCCTCTCTTCTCTTTGTTTTTTCCCCATTCCATAGAGAGAGGCACAAAAGACCAGATTATCAAAACCATTCATCTCTTCATACAGGTTACTTTCATCCGGGACAATGCCAATAATGCGTTGCACCTTTTTGATATTTTTAATCCCATCTTCTCCAGCAATCTGGATGGCACCAGAAGACGGCCTGGCTAGGCCGGTAAGCATATTAATGGTGGTGGTCTTACCTGCTCCATTGGGACCTAGAAATCCAAAGATTTCCCCTTTTTCCAGGGAAAAGTTTATTTCCTTAACTGCTTTAAAGCCATTATAATTTTTACTAAGATTCTTTACTTCCAATATATTCAAAACGGAAAGCTCCTTTTTATTCTGGTGCTATTCTGGTTTTAATCTGGTTTTTCGCTATCGCAAGGATGGCCTTCTTTTTCTCCATGGCATTTTTTAATCTGTTCTTCGTCGCATTTGCCCTCTTTCGGTCTGCGTTCTGGATGTTTACATTCATTATTACTCATTTCGATTCACCTCCTTCATGTCTGTGCTTACTACAACTATAGGGATTATCTTTTTTAGGGCAATCATGATGAGCATTCTGATTTATAGCAATCACCTGGGATAACTGAATTATTTGATCTGCCGCTTCTTTTAATACTTTTCGATCTACATAATAGTGGGTATAATATCCCCTCTTCTCTCCTTTTACAATGCCAGCATCCCGTAATATTTTTAGATGTTGGGATACGGCAGATTCAGAGATATTTAAACGGGTAGCTAGTGCACCAACACAAAGGTCATGTTTTAATAGGAGATTGACCAGCTGGTAACGGGTTTCATCTGACAGAGCTTTTAAAATATTAATTAATTCTACCAATCATAAAATCTCCTTTTATTTAAGTTATTACTAAATTATATAATAATATACTAAAATAGTTTTGTCAACTCTTCGAATTGCCTTTAATATTCCTTTGATCGGCTTAATCAAGAGTTTGCTTAACCTCTCTACCTTTAGCATAATTAACCAGTATCTAGTTATTATGACTCTGATTACAGGATGGTCAAGTTTTTTTAGTGATTAATGTAAGGTGCATTTGGTATGGAGGAAGACTTATGCTTGACAAAATATTTTAGGTAATGTATTATGTTAATGGTAATCATTATCAATAAGAAAGGATTGATATCGTGCCGGGAAGATGCAGAAAAGGAGCAAAAAAGTGGTGGCATAACGAATTTAGAGGATGCGGATATAGAATTACTATCCCCCGACAAATCATTTTAGAGGTCTTGGATAAATCTGAAGGACATCTCAGCGCGGAAGATATATTTTTAAAGGTACATAAGGTTTATCCAGCTATTGGACTTGCCACTGTTTACCGAACCTTAGAACTATTAGTAAATATGGGATTAGTATTTAAATTTGATTTTGGTGATGGGCGAGCAAGGTACGAGCTAGCCCGTGGGGCTAAAGAACCATCTCATCATCATCATTTAATCTGTACTAATTGTGGTCGGATAATCGATTATACAGATTTTATAGATGAAGAGATAGAGTTAATTAAAAAAACAGAAAAGGAACTTTCCCAAAAATATAATTTTGCTATCAAAAATCACACTATTCAGTTTTATGGATTGTGCGATAGATGTTCAGGTGATAAGAAATAAACTTATATTTTTTACTCTCCTTTATTGATAATAATTATTATTATAAATAAATAACCATATCAGAAAGATAATAAACAGAAGGAGGTGGAGGACATGCCCAGAGGAGATAGAACCTAAACAAGAAATGGAAATTTTAATCGAAGAGGCAAAGGCTTTAAGAGAACAACTTGAAGAAATTGATAAACGTATCTCTGAATTAAAAGAAGCTGAAGAGAAATAGAATCCTGGCTGCCAAAGAACTAAGGTAAAAAGGGGAGCTTGCTCCCCTTTTTACCTTGTGGTACCTGTAGTACATTAAAAAATTTTATTTTTTTATTCAGGAGGATCTAAAAATGAAAATAGCAATTACTTCCACAGGGATGAAGTTGGAGGATGAAGTTGACCCTCGATTTGGTAGGGGTCGTTATTTTATATTATTTGATACTGACACCGATAAATTTGAAGTAATAGAAAATACTAGTGCCCAAGGTATGGGGGGAGTAGGGATACAGTCAGGTCAAATAATGGCTGATAAGGAAGTAAAGATAGTATTAACCGGAAGTTGTGGACCTAATGCCTTTCAGACTTTACAGGCAGCAGGAATAAAAGTAATAACGGGGGTAACTGGTACAGTTCAAGAGGCTATTGATAAATTTAAGTCAGGGGATTACAAAACAGTTTCCCAGGCTAATGCCTCTGCCCATTCAGGTATAAAACAGGGGAAACAATAAAACATATTTTAAAATTGGGAAGGTTTTATAAGTTTAGAACTAAAATAAAATTATGGAGGAGAAGATGAAAATAGCAATTTCCACTGATACAGGTTTTGTCTCAGCTCATTTTGGAAGATGTCCTACCTTTACTATTGCTGAGATTGGGGAAGAGAAGATTTTAAAAGTAGAGGAGATAAATAATCCTGGCCATCAACCTGCATTTTTACCCAATTTTCTCGCAGAATATGGGGTAAAATATATAATTTGCGGAGGTATGGGGAATAGAGCACAAATGTTATTTGCTGAAGAAAATATTACTCCGGTAATAGGGGTCACCGGAAAGATTGAAGAGGTAATAGAAAAATTTGTAAAGGGACAGTTAAAAGAAGGGGAATCACTTTGTAAACCTGGCGCCGGGAAAGGTTATGGTTTAGAAAAAGAAGAATGCGATCATCTTAACTAATCAACCAAATAAGGAGGTAGAAAAAATGCCCAGAAGAGATGGTACTGGACCAACAGGAGCAGGGCCAGGGGTTGGCCGGGGAAGAGGTGCTGGGCCAGGACAACGAGGAGGTGGAGGAATAGGAATAGGTGGCAATTGTGTTTGTCCTTCTTGTGGTACTATAGTTCCCCATCAAGTAGGTGTCCCTTGCAGTAGCCTTAAGTGTCCTAAGTGTGGTGCTGTAATGGTAAGACAATAAATAATGGTGAAGGATTAAACTAAATGATTATTTCAGTAGCCAGTGGAAAGGGTGGAACAGGTAAAACTACTATTGCGGTTAACCTTGCTCTTGCTTTGGCTAAAGATCGAGAAAAAAAGGTGCAATTTTTAGATGGTGATGTAGAAGAGCCTAATGCTCACCTTTTTTTAAAACCCGTTATCACCAATTCCGAATCAGTAGAAATTCCTGTGCCAAAAATTGACGATAGAAAATGCAGTTATTGTGGTAAATGTGCAGAAGTTTGTGTTTTTAATGCTCTCGCCGTTACTAAGCATAAAGTTTTGGTTTTCCCGGGACTGTGTCATGGCTGTGGGGCTTGTACGCTATTTTGCCCGGAAAAGGCAATTAGTGAGGAGGGGAAGGAGATAGGAATTTTAGAAGAAGGTAAAGCAGAGTCTATTAACTTTGTGCATGGACGTTTGAATATAGGAGAACCGATGGCCCCTCCGATAATAAGAGAAATTAAAAAAAGAATTAATAAAGATGTTATTAAAGGGGGGGATAATGATATTACCAATCATTACCTTACCTTAATTGATGCCCCTCCAGGCACTTCCTGTCCGGTTATCGAATCTATAAAAGATAGTGATTATACTATCTTAGTTACTGAACCGACTCCTTTTGGATTGCATGATCTTATTTTAGCGGTGGAAGTACTTCAAAAATTGAAGATTCCTCATGGTGTGGTTTTAAATAAGTGCGATATTGGAGACCATAAAGTAGAAAAATATTGTAAGAAAAATAATATTCCTCTTTTACTTTTCATCCCTCTGGATAAAGATATTGCGGTTGCTTACTCTAAAGGTATCCCTATAGTAAAGATAAATCCTTCCTATGAGCAAAAGTTTATCCAACTTTTTCAAAGAATTATTCAAAGTATTTAATATCTTATGGTTTTAAAAAGATAAACATTGAGGTAGTTTTTAAATGAAAGAAATAGTGATAATAAGCGGTAAAGGTGGAACCGGAAAGACGATTATTGCTGCTAGTATGGCTGCTTTAGCTAAGAATAAGGTTATGGGAGATGGTGATGTAGATGCCTCCAATCTTTATCTTTTGCTTCATCCTGAAATAAAAGAAAAACATGACTTTTATGCCGGACTAATTCCCCGCATAGATTTAGAAAAATGCACTAATTGCGGTCGATGCCAGGAAGTCTGCCGTTTTGAGGCTATTAAAACCGCCAGAGATAAGACCGTAATTGACCTAATATCTTGCGAAGGATGTGGTTTGTGTGCTTTAGTTTGCCCGGTTCAGGCTATTCAAATGAAAGAAAATCGTTGTGGAGAATGGTATATCTCTGAGACCAAATATGGGCCTTTAGTCTATGCTCGATTGGGTATTGCGGAAGAAAATTCAGGGAAATTGGTTACTTTAGTACGTCAGAATGCACAAGCAATTGCTAAAAAAAATAATCTGGAATTAATAATTGTAGATGGACCTCCGGGGATTGGTTGTCCTCTTATAGCTACTCTTACTGGGGCTAATTTAGCCGTAGTAGTGACTGAACCTACTCTCTCTGGAATACATGATTTGGGAAGAGTGATAAAAGTAGCTCAGCATTTTAGTATAAAGACGGTAGTTATAATCAATAAATACGATATTAATTTAGAAAATTCAGCTAAAATCGAAGATTGGTGCAGAAAAGACAATATACCGATAATAGGTAAAATTCATTTTGATAATATAATAACTGAAGCTTTGGTAAAAGGAATGCCGGTAGTTGAATATAGTGATAATACAGTAACAAAAGAGATAAAAGATATATGGCAGAAGATAAAAACTATAGTAGAATAAAAAAATTCACCAAATTATTGTTCTCTTTCTCTTAACGTAATAGCAATACTCAGTATAATATACTCGATATGATATTAACCAATATTTAACCACCAGTTAACTAATAAACTAGCTAACTAATGCCTTTACTGGTGAGGTAGAAGAGGATATTTTAAGTATCACCGCAGTGCATCCCCTGAGAGAAGAAGCGCTAAGGGATTTTTTAAAACGAGCTAATTCTGATTGGTCAATGGCAGAGAAGATGATCGGAGAAGGAAAGTTAGTAGAAACAGAATATGAAGGACATAAATTTTATATCAGAAAATTTCGGAAATAAAATTATATTCAACTAAGGAGTTATTCCCTAGAGTGGAGAAGAGTATAGAAATTGGGATAGGAAGCGGTAGATTTGCTCTATCTTATTTTCTAGTTTAGAGGAAATTAAAAGTGTTGAACCGGTAAAAGAAGGTTATGGAGAAGGCTCTTTTGTAGTAATAAGGGCAAGAAAAAAATAGGAGGGAAAAATGTCAAAAAATACTAATGATAATTTATCAAGTCCGAGTCAGGTGGAAAAAGAAAAAGAACCAGCCCATAGAGAACTTGATGAACAAGTACAACAAAATATGTCTAAAATAAAACATAAAATTTTAGTACTGTCTAATAAGGGAGGAGTAGGTAAAAGTTCGGTAGCAGTAAACCTGGCTTATTCTTTAAGCGAAAAAGGTTTTAAGGTGGGAATATTGGATGCTGATCTACATGGGCCATCGGTGGCTAAAATGTTAGGCTTTGAAGGGGAAAGATTACAGGGAAGCCCGGAAGGGATAATCCCTAAGAAAGTTTCTTCTAATTTAGTGGCTATCTCCATGGCTTCTCTAATAGAGGGTCCTGATATGCCGCTCATTTGGAGAGGGCCTTTAAAGATGATGGCTTTAAAACAATTCTTAGGAGAAGTAAAATGGGGTAGTTTAGATTATTTAGTGGTAGACTCGCCACCAGGGACTGGAGATGAGCCTTTGTCGATTTGCCAACTAATCCCGGAATTAGAGGGAGGAATTATTGTTACTACGCCCCAAGAAGTAGCTTTATTAGATTCTCGCAAGTGTATAAATTTTTTAAAGACCCTTAACATCCCTATTTTGGGTATCATAGAGAATATGAGTGGACTAAAATGTCCATATTGTGGTAGGAATATTGATTTGTTTAAATCGGGAGGTGGAGAAAAAGCAGCGAAAGAATTTAACTTACCTTTTTTGGGCAAAATTCCCCTAGATTTAAATATGGTAAACTCTACCGATGAAGGGAGACCATATCTCTCTCAATATAAAGATTCAGAAACTGCACAAATTTTTAATCAAATAGTAGAACTAATTCTTACTCAAATGAAATAGCTAATTATTTGGCCTTAGGTAGCGATTATATTATATTAAGGGGGTAGCAATATAGCGGTGCTGCCGTGAGGAGAATAAAGCGGAGGGGGTAAAAAATGAAAGTTACTATTGTCTATGACCATAAAATAGTAAGAGACCTTAAAGGATTAAAAGCGGGATGGGGATTTTCTTGTATTATTCAAACTAACCAAAAGAATGTTTTATTGGATACTGGTTGGGATGGCGATATGCTGGTGGCTAATATGCAGTTATTGGGCTTTAGTCCTCAAGATATAGATTTAGTAGTCCTCTCTCATAGTCACTGGGACCATTGTGGAGGCTTGGCTCGATTATTACATTTAAATAATAAGCTAAAGGTTTATGTCCCCCAATCTTTTTCTCGGCATTTAAAAGAAGAGATTAAAAAAAGAGCAGATATTTATGAAGCTCAAGAATCAGCAGAAATTTATCCGGAAATTCATACTACCGGCGAAATAGAAGGGTCAGTTATTATCGATAAAATAAAAACTTTGATTAAAGAACAGTCTTTAATTATTTCCACTATTAAAGGTCTTATAGTGATTACAGGGTGTGCCCATTCGGGAATAGATAAGATATTAAACTCAGCGCAGAACTTAGGAAAAATTTATGCTCTAATGGGAGGATTTCACGATTTTAAAAAATACGATTTATTGAAAGATATACCGGTGATTGTGCCTACCCATTGTACGAAAAATAAAAAGGAAATTTTTGCTCGGTACCCCCAAAATTGTAGCGAAGGTGGAGTTGGTTTTCAGCTTAGTTTATAGATTTAGGATAAAAGTTACTTTGGTAAAATTAAAATTCTGACTTTTAGAGGTGATTTTTCGCAGATGAGAAGGGTATCATGGAAAAAGTTGAGCCGTCTCTGAAAGGCACACCCTCAGGATTAATTTCTGCTAATTCTAATACTTTTTTTGGTATAATATAGTAGGCCCTGGATAACGTGCAAAAATTCTTTGCTTAATAAATTGATTTTTGATATGATTAATATCACAAAGCTAGTTTTTTAAAATTAAGTTATCCACAGGTGTCAATAAACTGTGGATAACTTAGAAAACCCTCTTAAATTTACTAGTTTACTACCCTAAAAGCAAATTATTAAAAAATTATTTTTCTCCCTAAAGTGTGATTATTTAAGAGAAGAAGTACTTGGGGATTTTTCCACAGCCAGCGGTTAATTTTGTGGACAATTTCTAAACTCTCTAAAAGAGGGGAAGGATTCCCCTTGAATATCTTGTAGTATATTTATGATGGGAAAAATCCGTAAAATGAAGTATAATCTAATCACCCTAATCACCCTTAGACCAAATTAAAATAACCAGAAGGTAGATGGAGATGGATTCTATAGAAAATAAGGATCTTTGGGATAAATTTCTCCAGATCACTAAAGATAAACTGCCTCCCCAGGCGTATAATAGTTGGTTTAGTCAGACCAGGATAGCAAAACTTCAAGATCAAGAGTTAATCATCGCTGTGCCTAATGATTTTTGTAAGGACTGGTTAGAAAAACATTATACGGAATTTATTAAAGATACCTTAATTAATTCCTTGGGAGTAAAAGAGGATCTAAATATAAAATTTGATACTTCTCTTTTGAAAACCTCTAAATCTCTACCCCCAGAAGATCTGAAAAAGGTAGAGTTCACCTCTCCCTCTCTCCCTAATTATTCCAAGGAAGAGGTTACCTTAGGAACAAAATATACCTTCGATACTTTTGTAGTAGGGAATGGAAATAGATTTGCTCACGCTGCCTCTCTGGCAGTAGCCCAATCGCCGGCAAAATCCTATAATCCTCTCTTTGTGTATGGAGGAGTAGGACTGGGCAAAACTCATTTAATGCGCGCTATCGGTAATTATATTATCCAAAATAATCCCCAGAAAAAAATGAATGTCTTATATATTTCTTCGGAAAAATTCACTAATGAACTAATTAACTCTATTCGGGACGATCAGACCGGTTCATTCCGCGATAAATATCGTAACGTTGACATCTTATTAATTGATGACATCCAATTTTTGGTGGGTAAAGAAAGGACTCAAGAAGAATTTTTCCATACCTTTAATACCCTCTACGATTCTAATAAACAAATTGTCATCACCAGCGATCGGCCACCTAAAGAAATACCTACTTTAGAAGACCGCTTAATTTCCCGCTTTGAATGGGGATTAATTACGGATATACAACCGCCCGATTTAGAAACACGAATAGCTATCTTAAGGAAAAAGGCCCAAATAGAAAATTTAGCAGTTCCCGCAGAGGTAATTAATTTGATTGCCGAGAAAATTCCTTCTAATATCAGACAATTAGAGGGGGCTCTTACCAAATTAGTTGCCTATTCTACTCTGACTAAAAATAACTTATCAGTCTCTTTAGCCCAGGAAATATTAAAAGACATCATTCCTATAGAGAAGAAAGAAATATCGATCCAGCAAATTCAAAAAATAACGGCGGACTATTTCAATATAAAACTTGCCGTCTTGTTATCTAAAAAAAGGACAAAAAATATTGTAATGGCCAGACAAATTGCCATTTATCTCTCTCGAGAATTAACCGATTTTTCTTTACCCGCTATTGGTGAAGCTTTTGGGGGGAAAGACCATACCACCATTCTTCATGCCTATACTAAAATTAAGAATCAGAGAGAAAAAGATAATGGCCTAAAGTCTACTATAGAAAGTTTGGTACTCAAAATTAAGAACGAATAATCCCTGACAGTTATTTTTCTTCAAACTAAATAGGTTCTCTGAGTAATGGTGCCTGATAAAATAAAGCATTTATATTTTGCTAATAAAATAGTTAGAAGTGCAAGAAGTGGTTTAAGGAGGATATACCCTCCTGATTATATCCTGTTAATAACCTTTTAAAAAAATCTTAATTATGATTAGCTTAGAGAAATTAAGGAACAAGATCGGGGGAAGAGGTGAATAAGTCCTGAATTAATCCTAAGATTTTTCCCCAGTATTTTTAAAACAAAATCTATAGTTTAACCTGTTTTTCCACAATTTTAACCTGACTTACTACTATTAATACTATTTTTATTTATTAAATTATAAAGAAGAGGAGATAAAGGGATGAAAATTATTTGCTCACAAGAGAGTCTACTTCAGGGTATTCAAATAGTCCAAAAAGGAATATCTCCCAAAGTGGGGTTACCCATTTATAATGGGATATTATTCGAAACGAGCAATGACCAAAAGGTACATCTATTAGCTACTGATTTGGAAATCGGTATAGATTATTATATCCCTGCCCAGGTAATAGAAGGTGGGGCGGTAGTGATACCCAGTAGAATAATCGGGGAATTGATCAGAAAATTTCCGGAAGGAAATATCGAAATGGAAAGTATAGAAAACCAAAATATAGTCCTTAGAGAAAATCATTCCACTTATAAAATTTTAGGTTTTTCGGCGGAAGAATTTTTTAATTTTCCGGAAGTGGAAACCCAATATCAATGTAAAATAACCCAGAAGATTTTCAAAGAAACCATCTCTCAGACTATTTTTGCCACTTCTAAAGAGGAGAGTAGTTCTTTTTTGAGCGGGGTCTTATTTAAGATAATAGACCACAAAGTAGAAGTAGTTACTACCGATAGCCATAGACTCTCTCTCAAAAGTATTGAAGAGGTAGAATTTACACCACCTCTAAAACCGAAGACAGCAAAAATCTCTACTGAGGAAATGGCTGTACTTATACCCTATCGGGCCTGGTCGGAATTATATAAATTATTATCCGAAGATGAAGAGGCCTTTGTTGAAGTCAGGATAGGGGAGAGACAGATAATGTTTATCTTGTATTTCAGCGGAGGTAATAATATTCGGGTATATTCGAGATTAATAGAGGGGCAATTCCCCGACTATCAGCAAATTATCCCCCCTTCTTTTAAAACTGAAGTAAAGGTAAATAGGGAGGAATTTAGAAATAAAATCGAGAGAATCTCTTTGTTTGCCCGAGAAGACTTTAATACGGTGAGAATAGAAGTAGGGAGTAAAGAAAAAGGAGAAGGTATAATGAGGGAGGAAAGAGTGGAAATACTCTTGAAGGCCGAAAGTCCGGCCGTGGGAGAAGCCGTAGAAACCATGTCTTGTTTTAAAAAAGGAGAAGATCTGGTGATAGCTTTTAACGCCGCCTATCTTTTAGAGGCGATAAGGGTACTAAAGACTGATAACCTTTTAATCAAGTTAAATGAACCTTTAAGTCCAGCCCTGATTACCCCAGAAAAAGATAAAAGTTTTCTACATATTCTTATGCCTGTAAGAACAGAGTAAAACTACTAAAGCATTAAGTCGAGGGAATTGAAAAGAAAGAATAAAAAAGAATAATTACCCCTCCCGGATAGGAAGAGCGATTTGTACTTTACTAAAATAAAACTAATCAATTATAGGAATTTTTCTAATATTTCTTTAGACCCTGCTCCTAATCTTAATATTTTTATAGGAAGGAACGCTCAAGGAAAGAGTAATATACTGGAGGCAATATCCTTGTTGGTTCGTGGCACCTCCTATAAAACGAACGACGATAAACAGTTAATCAATTGGAATAGTAAGGCTTCTTACTTAAGTGGAGAAATTAAGAAGAATGAGGAAAATTTTCTCCTCAGCCTGTCTTTAGAAAAGAAGATAGAAAGTTCCAATAGAATAAGATTGATTAAAATTATTAAAATAAATCAAAATATCCAAAGAAGGTCAGTTTTAAATAGAGAATTTAAAGGAGTGGTGTTTTCCCCTGAACATCTCCAGATTATCAAAGGGCCTCCTTCTTTAAGGAGACGATTTTTAGATGAACAGATCTCCCAAATTTATCCCCTCTATTCCAGGTATTTATCCGAGTACGAGAGGATATTAGAACAACGGAACAATATTTTAAGAAAAGGTGGGTCGAGGAGGGAAGTTAAAGAAAATCTCCTGGTCTGGGATCCCCAGCTGGTTAAGCGAGGCTCTTTTTTGACGGTGACTAGATTTAGATTTTTAAAGAAGATGAATTATCTGGCTAATCAATATTATCAGGAGATTACTCAAGGTAGAGAAAGTTTGAGCTTATCCTATCAGAGCAAGGTAATAGAAGACTTAAAAGAAGAGGAAATGTCTCTGGTCGAAGAGAAATTCAGGGAGAAGATCGAAAGAGGTAAAGAAAAGGAGTTAGATTACCAAACTACTCTTTATGGACCCCACCGCGATGATTTTTTAGTTTTTATTAATGGAGCTAATGTTTCCTCTTATGGTTCACAGGGGCAACAAAGGACGGCTATACTTTCTTTAAAATTAGGAGAAGTAGATTTAATTAAGGAGAGAGAAGGGGTCTATCCTATATTTTTACTCGATGATGTGATGTCCGAATTAGATGAAGAAAGAAGACATTTTTTACTAAATTTAATTATTAATAAAGGGATGCAAACTTTTATTACCAGCATCAACTTAGATTATTTTAATAGTGAGGTTAAGGAAAAGGGTAAAATTTTCCAGGTAGAAGGGGGGAAGGTAGCAGTTTTATGAAAAGAGGAGAGGTAGTCTCCCTTAAAGAGGCCTTAGCGGATTTTTTAAAAGAAAGAGGTTGGGATAAAAAAATAGAAGGCTATCAAATCATTGATCACTGGGAAGAAGTAGTAGGAGAAGAACTGGCTCAACATGCCCAACCTATCAAGATAGAGGAGCAGACTCTTTTTTTAAGGGTGAAAAGTAGTGTTTGGGCTAATGAATTGAATCTAAGGAAGGGAGAGATTATCGAAAAAATAAACCTTAAAATCAAAGAACCAACTATCTCCGATCTCCGATTTAAGGTTCAACCCTCCTATTTTAAACTATAAGTTTCCAGAGGATTATCCGCCTCGATATTTTTTGCTTTTTTATGATAAAATAAACCAGAAGTCAGTTTTTAGTCCTTTAGTTTAAGAAAAATAAAAGAGAGGGGGGGAGAAACATGGAAGACTTAAAAATTTACAGCAAACCGGGTTTAAGAAATCCAGCGATGATTATAGGCTTCTCCGGCTGGATGGATGGAGGAGACGTCTCTACAGGGACCGTCCAATATTTGAAGTTTACTCTCCAGGCCCAAAAATTTGCCCAAATAGAGGCGCAAAAATTCTATATCCTCAATTTCCCGGGGGCAATGTTGGAAACTGCTCAATTTAGACCCTATACCAAAATTAAAGGGGGGCTAATCACTGATTTCTACTATCCTGAAAACGAATTTTTCTCTGAAGAAAAGCACAATTTGCTCTTGTTTTCTGGCAAAGAACCCCATATTAACTGGGAGGGATACGCCCATTGTATCTTTGAAATAGCAGAAAACTTTGGGGTGAAAGAGATTTATTTTATCGGTAGCGTGGCTGGGCCAATACCTCATACTCGAGGAATTAGAATATCAGCTTCGGTGTCTAAACAAGAACAGAAAGCAAGACTTCAAGAGTTAGGGTTAAAGTTCACTAATTATGAGGGACCAGCCAGCATTACTACTTTACTGACCAAGCTTTCCGCGGAAAAGGGGATAGAGATGACTAATTTAGTAGCGGAGATACCTATTTACATCCAGAGCCGAAACCCTAAAGCTATTAAGGCGGTAATAGAGAAGTTAACCCAATTACTAAAAATAGACCTTAACCTGACCGATTTATCGGTAAAAAGCACTGATTTTGAAAGAAGGATAGATGAATTAGTCCGCCAACAGCCTCTTCTGGCGGCCCAGATCAAAAAATTAGAAGACAATTACGATCAGGAGTTTTTTGAAGAAAAAGGCGGCTTTGAAGAATGGCTAAAAAAACACGGGATTGATAAATTGTAATAAAGGGCAAAGAGTTTATCCCTTCTTTATTTTAGTTTATTTTAGTTTATTTGCTCTCCAAAAGGCCTCCCCTTCCGAAAAAAACATCTCCAATCTTTCCTCTTCACCGAGAAAGGACAAATAAGATTTTAGAGTACTGGAAAGGAGTAAATACTGGGTGGTGTTTAATTCTATTTTATATTTTTTACAGAGCCCAGCAAGGATCTGGTTAAACCTTGCCGGCTTTTTACAAAAGCAAAAAATTGTGGAAATTATCTCCTGAATCTGGTACCTGTTGATCTCGATAAGGGCATTTATCTGAGGAGTAGGAAAGCCATGGCTAGGAATAAAGATCTCTGCCTCTAAGGTTTTTAGTTTTTCCAGAGTTTCCAGATGAGAACGAATATCCCAGAGAAAACCGAGATGGTATTTACTAATCACTTCCTCCGGGAATAAAGCATCAGCAATAAATAAAATATTATCTGGCGTCCTTATCCCGATCATTTCCCAGAAATGGCCGGGCAAAGGGAAGGCCTCCAAATTAGTATCCAGTATCTTTCCCGAAGAGGGGATAACCTCGGTTACCTTTGAGGGAGTTGCCTTTAAGAATTGGTTATGGGTAAATCGGGAATAAGGGAATCCGCCCCAGAGGAAGGCTGGCTGAAGGATAGGGTCTTCGATGAAGGTGGCTTCCCTGGAAGTAGCCGCAATTCGACAGCCCGTTCTTTTTTGAAGAAAAGCATTCCCCCCAATATGGTCGGTATGAGAATGGGTGTTAATAATGAGTTTTAAGGACCATCCCTTCTCTTTTAATAATCTAAGAATCTGCCTCCCGGCTTCTTTGTCATTCCCGCTATCAATGAGAGTTGCTTGCCCGCCCTCCACATATACCCCGAGGTTAGTGGGGCCAGGGATAAGAAAGGTATTACCCGCTATCTTTTGCAGATTTAGCAATATTTTTTAGTCCTCCTCTCCTAAAAAATCTTAGCAGTAGCTGATGCTGCTTACTCCCTATCTCCGAAGCACCAGTCTTTGCTTTGCCTGAATATTTAATTGGCCTTTACCTTGTAGTTATTATACACTAAAACTTTTGCTGTGGGGGTAAATTTTTTAAATTACGCCCTCCCTGCCAAAAATATTTTTCTCATTTTATTTTAAAAAACGGCAAAGAGAGCAAACTATCTCTTGACATTCTTAGAGGTTTTCGGTATAAGAAAGACAAAAATATAAAAATAAACGCGTTAGTTAGTTTTAATTTTAAGGGAATAGTTTTATTTATATAAGCAATAGTTTTCAAAAAGGAAAGTGAGGAGAAAAAAACTGTGGAACAAAAAACTTCTGCGGATAAACCTCCGCAGCGAAGCAGAAAGGGTAAAGACCGGAAAATACTTTTAGGTCCGGTTTCTGACTTAGAAGAACACGTGAAGCCGGATTGGTGGAGGCGGATTTTTAACTATCTCTACTTAAAGACCGATGGTGATGTGGTAGAAGACTTAAGCATAACTTCTCGGGAAATTGACCTTTTTTTAAATATTCTAAAACTTTCGCCAGAAGATCGGATCCTTGATCTGTGCTGTGGGCAGGGTAGACATTCTCTCGAGCTAGGGAGAAGAAATTTTAAAAATGTGGAGGGCTTAGATCGTTCCCATTATCTAATCCAGAAAGCTAAAGCCCAAGCTAAAAAGGAAGATATCAATATTAAGTTCAGGGAGGGAGATGCCCGAAAGATCCCCTACCCAGCCGATTTTTTTGAAGCGGTAATGATTTTAGGAAATAGTTTCGGCTATTTTGATAGCATTCAATATGATTTAAGGGTGCTAAAGGAAGTGTTTAGAACTTTAAAACCCTGGGGGAAGCTTCTTATCCAGGTGGCTGATGGAGAATATCTAAAAAAACACTACCAGAAGAGATCCTGGGAATGGATAGATAAAAAACATTTTGTTTGTAGAGAACGTTCCCTTTCTCTGGATAAACAACGCCTTATCTCTCGAGAAGTGGTTACCCATATTGAAAAGGGAGTGATAGCCGATCAGTTCTACGCCGAAAGGCTCTACTCTAAAGAAAGTTTAACCCGTCTCTTAGAAACTGCGGGCTTCAGTGAAATAACTTTCCATGGTCCAATTTCCCCTGATTCTAAACGCGATCAAGATTTAGGCATGATGGCAAGATGTTTAATAGTTACCGCGGTAAGTAAAAAAGAATGGACCCCTCCGGTTAAAAGAAAGCCCAAAGCAGAGCTTAAAAAGGTAGTAGTAATTTTAGGGGACCCTCACCAGACCGACCCTTTAAAACCTTCGGCCGTCTTCGATGATGACGATTTTTATACGGTAGACCAATTAAAATCTGAATTAACAGAGTTGAAAGGTTTTCGTTTTAGCTATTTAACTAATCATAATACTTTAATCGCGGATTTAATGAGGATAAAAGAAAAGGAGAAAATTGATCTGGTCTTTAATTTGTGTGATGAAGGTTATAATAATGATGCCCGAAAAGAGCTCCATATCCCCTCCCTCCTGGAAATGCTAGATCTCCCCTATACCGGGTCAGGGCCTCAATGCCTCGCCTTCTGTTACGACAAATCACTGGTGCGAGGGGTGGCCAGGGAAATGGGTATTCCCGTACCCGCCGCTATTTTTATTAAGCCCGAGGACACTACTTTTGAACTACCCTTTAATTTTCCCGTAATAGTTAAGCCTAATTTTGGAGACTCCAGTTTCGGGATCACCCAGCGGAGTGTGGCTAATAGTTTTGAGGAACTGGTCAATGCTATCTCGGAGATTAGAGAAAAATTAGGTTACGATAAACCTATTTTAGTGGAAGAGTTCCTTACTGGCGAGGACCTTAGTGTCGGGATAATAGGAAATCCTCCTGACTCCTGTACCGTGTTACCCTTGATCCGGGCGGATTATTCCTCTTTGCCGGAGAATTTACCCCAGATATGCGGTTATGAATCTAAGTGGCTACCGGATACCCCTTATTGGCAGATAAAATCTGTCCCTGCCGATCTTCCCGAAAACCTGGAAAAATTTATTATTGAATGTTGTCTCAAACTCGGGGAGAGATTGGAATGTAGAGATTACTGTCGATTTGACTGGAGGCTGGCGGCTAATGGTGCGCCACGGCTCTTAGAGGTAAATCCTAATCCGGGGTGGTGTTGGGATGGACACCTGGCTAAAATGGCAGAGATAGCAGGGATATCCTACGGGGAAATGCTAAAGCTGATCTTGCAGGCTAGTGAACAGCGGTTGGGGAAGAATAATTTATAATTATCCGTAAGGAGGCATCCCCGAATCTAGCAATTTAGCATAGCTAAAGGGAGGAAAATTTATTTTATGAGTAATAAAATAAAAGTCATCATTATGGGAGCGGCGGGGAGAGATTTTCATAATTTTAACGTGTATTTTAGAAATAACCCCTATTATGAGGTAGTGGCTTTTACCGCTACCCAGATCCCGGATATTGCCAATAGGAAATATCCGGTGGAACTTTCTGGGTCTTTATATCCGGAAGGTATCCCTATTTACGCGGAAGAAGAATTACCTCTCTTGATTAGAGAAAAAGAGGTGGATCAGGTTATTTTAGCCTATAGCGACCTTTCTCATCAGTACGTGATGGATAAGGCCTCTATCGCCCTGGCAAACGGTGCTGATTTTAGGCTGATGGGGCCTAAGAGTACGATGCTTAAGTCTAATCTTCCGGTAGTATCTATCGGGGCAGTGAGGACAGGTTCTGGTAAGAGTCAGACTACCCGCAGGGTAAGCGATATCTTAAAAAAGAAAGGTTATAAAATTGCCGTAGTCCGACACCCCATGCCTTACGGTGATCTGAGAACGCAGATCTGGCAGAGGTATAAAGATTATGCCGATTTAGACCGTTACCATTGTACTATTGAAGAAAGGGAAGAAATATGAATCTCATCTGGAGCGAGGGAACATCCTCTATGCGGGGGTGGATTATCAGGAGATATTGACCCGGGCAGAAAAAGAAGCCGATATAATTGTCTGGGATGGAGGCAATAACGACCTCCCCTTTTATAAACCTGACTTACACCTGGTAGTCACTGATCCTCGTTAAGATTAATAAAAAAGCCATAAGAGTAAGATATGAATTACAAGAAATTGGTAGACCGGATTTAGAAGAAGTCTTAAACCAAAAGATTAAAGATAAGAGTTAGTTGGGTAGATTTAAAAGAAAGGAGTGGCGAGATGGTGGGAAAGACTATAGTAGAAAAAATACTTTCTGCTCACACGACTACGAGTAATTTTAAAATTGGAGATATCCTTAAAGCTCGGGTAGACTTTGCCTTTGCCAATGATATTACCGGGCCTCTGGCTATAAAATATTTTCAAGAAACAGGAGCCCGGGGGGTGTTTGATAAAAGAAGAATTGGCTTAATCCCTGATCATTTTACCCCTAATAAGGATATAAAGTCTGCCGAGCAGTGTAAGTTATTAAGGGAATTTGCCCGGGAAGAGGGGATAGAAAATTATTTTGAAGTAGGTAAGATGGGGATAGAGCATGCCCTTTTACCCGAAAAGGGATTAGTTCTCCCCGGGGACCTGGTAGTAGGGGCTGATTCTCATACCGATACCTCCGGGGCTTTAGGGGCCTTAGCTATCGGGGTAGGAAGTACCGATTTAGCGGCAATTATGGCCCTCGGCGAGGTATGGCTCCGGGTGCCTCCTACGCTTAAATTTGTCTACTCCGGGAAATTAAATAAGTGGGTAGGGGGGAAGGATTTAATCCTCTACACTATTTCCTTGATCGGGGTAGAGGGGGCAAATTACCGGGTAATGGAATTTACGGGGGAAGCAATTAGAAGTCTTTCTATGGATAACCGCTTTACGATGTGCAATATGGCTATCGAGGCCGGGGCTAAAACCGGTATTATTGAACCCGATGAAATTACTCTGGAATATTTAAGAGGACGGGCAGTAAGACCTTATCAAGTATATAAGAGTGATCCCGATGCTTCTTACGAAAAGATTATAGAAATTGAGGTGAGTAAAATTGAGCCGCAAGTAGCCTTCCCTCACCTACCCGAAAAGTCCAAGCCAATAAGTAAGGTAGGCGAGGTTAAAATTGACCAGGCGGTTATTGGTTCTTGTACCAATGGCCGGATAGAAGACCTCCGTATAGCCGCTCAAATATTAAAAGGACAACAGGTTCATCCGGAAGTAAGATTAATTATTATCCCGGCTACTCCCGAGGTTTACCGCGAAGCCCTGCGGGAAGGATTGCTGGAGATATTTACCTCAGCCGGGGCAGTAGTGAGTACCCCTACCTGTGGTCCCTGTTTAGGTGGCCATATGGGTGTTTTAGCGGCGGGAGAAAAGGCTATCTCTACTACCAACCGGAATTTTGTGGGGAGGATGGGACATCCTCAAAGTGAAGTCTATTTAGCCAGCCCGGCGGTTGCCGCTGCCTCGGCCCTTGCCGGAAGAATAGTCAGTCCGGAGGAGGTGATCTAAGATGATAATTAAGGGTAAAGCCTGGAAATTTCCTGATCACATAGATACTGATCTTATCATTCCAGCTCGCTATCTTAATACCTCTGACCCAGAGGAGTTAGCCCGGCATTGTATGGAAGATTATGATGCTACCTTTATTAAAAAGATGAGCCGGGGAGATATTATCGTGGCAGGTAAGAATTTTGGCTGCGGGAGTTCCCGCGAACACGCCCCCCTTGCCCTTAAGGCAGCAGGGGTTTCGGCAGTTATAGCCAAATCTTTTGCCCGTATATTTTTTCGTAATGCTATCAATATTGGTCTTCCCATCTTTGAAGCCGAAGAAGCCGCCGAGGAAGGTTTAACTGGCGATCAATTAGAGGTGGATACCAGAGAGGGGATAATAAAAAATTTAAGTCAGGATAAAGTTTATCAAATAAACCCTCTGCCTGAATTTATCCAGAGTATCATTGCCCTGGGGGGATTAAAAGAATATGTTCAAGAAGAGTTAAAAAGGAGAGAGAAAGATGTCCAATACGGAGAGAAAAAAGAGCTATAACCTGGCCTTAATTCCCGGAGACGGAATAGGGCCCGAGATAATTAGAGAAGGTCGAAGAGTAGTAGAAGCAGCCTCCAGGCTATTTAACTTCGAGATAAACTGGACGGAATATCCTTTTGGTGCTGAACATTATTTGAAGACCGGGGAATTGTTACCCGATAGCGCCTTAAGGGAGATGGAAGAGATGGAGGCGATCTACTTTGGAGCTATTGGTGATCCCCAAGTAAAACCAGGAATTTTAGAAAAGGAAATTTTATTAAAGATTAGATTTTACTTTGACCAGTATATTAATCTTCGTCCCATTAGGTTATATCCCGGCGTCCCCTGTCCTTTAAAAGACAAGGGGCCAGAAGAGATTAATTTTTATGTAGTTAGAGAAAATACAGAGGATTTCTATATCGGAATAGGGGGGAGATTTAGAGGTAAGATTCATCAAGATCATTTAGAGCTCTTAAGAAGACTTTATGAGGCTAAAATTCAAGTAGATTTTCACTTAAAAGAGGAAGAAGAGATCGCTTATCAGCTTGGTCTAATTAGTCAGAAAGGGACTCAACGGGTGATTAAGTATGCCTTTGAGTTAGCCAGAAAGAAGAATTTAAAAAGAGTAACCTCGGTAGATAAAGCTAATGTCTTAACTAATATCTATGGACTGTGGAGGGATATCTTTGAAGAAGTATCCCGTCAATATCCGGATATCGAGACCGAATTTACCTTTGTAGATGCCCTCAATATGTGGCTGGTAAAAAAACCGGAGTGGTTTAAGGTAGTAGTGGCTCCTAATATGTTTGGAGATATCATTACCGATTTGGGAGCGATGATTCAGGGAGGTTTAGGGATAGCTGCCGGCGGGAACATCAATCCGGAAGGGGTTTCGATGTTTGAGCCCATCCATGGTTCGGCCCCCAAATACAAGGGTAAATCTATAGCTAATCCTACCGCTACCATCTTGGCCGGGGCGATGATGTTAGATAGTCTGGGAGAAGGAGAAGCGGCAGGGGCCATTGAAGAAGCGGTAGGGCAGGTCTTAAGCGAAGGAAAAGTTCGTTCTACCGACTTAGGAGGGAATTCTTCTACCGAAGAAGTAGGAGAAGAAGTGGTTAAAAAACTTTGGTCTAGGCCCCCGAGTTCACGATGAGTCTTATCTAAATAATAGTCTTTTTATTCGTCCTTAACCGCTTTATCTTTGCGGATATTATGGGGGGATTACTATTACTAAAGTAATCCCCCCATTCTGTTATCTTAAGGGTTTTAGGTTACTATCGGTGTGTTTCTAGCTATCGAGGAAGTTTGGCAGACCTTGATCCTTGCTAGTTTTTTTCAGGTTCCGTTGACGGTTACTATCGCCGCCTTTTCTTTAAGGTGTTTTATACCAACTTTTTATTTCCAATTTATGGTCATTTTCTTAAAGTTATGATATTATTTAGTATAGTTAGGTATACCTAATAAAGATAGGAGTATATAAAGAACTACTAAATTTTATCTACCATTTAAAATAATCAAGAAAGAGAGATTGATTTTTAATGACCACTCGCAAGGTAGAGGATTATCTAGAAGCAATCGGGGATTTATTGGAGGAAAGGGGATATGTTAAGGCCAAAGATATTGCCGATAGATTGGCAATAAGTCGCCCTAGTGTATCAGAAATGCTCAGGAAGTTGGACGAAAGTGGGTATATAACCTATGAAAAATATGGAGGGATTGCCTTTAGGCCAGAAGGCAGGAGATTGGCCGAGGAGATTAAGAGGCGCCATACTTTACTGGTAGAATTTTTGAAAATTATGGGAGTAAGCGAGGAAAATGCCCAGAAGGATGCTTGTAAATTTGAACACGATATTTCTCCTGAGACGATCGGTTGCTTGATTAGATTTGTAGAGTTCATCAATTTACTCCCGGAAGGCTCTAAAGGGAAAGAATATTTTAAGTACTCTTTTAAGGAGGGAGATTCAGGACCGGCACCAGCAGATATGAAAAAAGAAAATAAAGAATTATAAAAGGATAAAAATGAAAGAATGAAATAGTAAGGAGTGAAAAAAGAGAAAGGATAAAATATATTATGAATGCCACTCTTGATCTAGTCAAAGAAGGTCAAAAAGCTAAAGTTATAAATATTTATGGAGGGTGGGGGATAAGACAGCGCTTAAGTGGCTTAGGGATCCACCCCGGGGATACTATAACCGTGAAAAAGAGTGCGATTATGCAGGGGCCTATTTTAGTCAGCGTACACGGTAACCAGGTGGCTTTAGGCCGAGGCGTAGCCAGAAAGATAATTGTGGAGGTAGCAGAATGAGAATGGCTCTTATGGGGCAACCTAATTGCGGTAAGAGTACCATCTTTAATTATGTTGCCGGGTATAAAGCAGTAACTTCTAATTTTCCGGGGAAGACGGTAGAATATACTGTGACTAAATTTAATCTCGAAGGGCAAACTGTAGAGCTGGTAGATTTACCCGGGACTTATTCTTTAACTTCTCTGGACCAGGCTGAACTGGAGGCTAAAAAATATTTATTAGAAGAGGAGGTAGAGGTAGTAATAAACGTGATAGACGCCTCTTTGCTGGGTAGAAGTTTAGAGCTTACTCTTCAACTTTTAGAACTAAAATTGCCTCTGGTGGTTTGTCTTAATATGCTTGATGAGGCTGAGCGTAAAGGGATCAGGATAGATACGGAAAAATTAGCTGAAATTCTCGGGGTTCCGGTAGTTCCGGCTATTGCTTTGAAAGGAAAGGGGATAAAGGAGCTTTTTTCGGTAGCCTACACTGTAGGGGAAGAAAAAAGGGTAGGAAAAACCCTGAACTTTAGTAAAGATGTAGAAGAGGTTATTACCCCATTGACAAGGCAAATTAAATTGGAACAGAATACTAAAAAACTTAAGGTGCCTGAACGATTTTTAGCCCTTAAATATTTAGAAAATGATTATTATTTTATAGAAAATTATGAAAAACAGAACCCTGAGCTTTTTAGAAAGATAATATCTTTTCAAAAGATGCTGGAAGAAAAGCGAGGTAAACCAGCTGATGTAGTTATTGCCTCTGAACGGCATCATATCTCGATGAATATATATGAATCGGTGGTTACCCTGAGTGAACCGCAGAGTAATATCATTGATCTTCTGGATAATATTTTAATGCATCCGCTTTGGGGATATGTTTTTTTGGTTCTTATCCTCTATTTATTTTTTAATTTAGTCTTTACGGTAGGGAAAATAGTGGAAGAGCCCTTATTGGATTATTTTTATAGTATAATTCCTTTAGTAGAAAGAAGCCTTGATTCAGGAACTTTATTATTTTCGGTACTTAAGGGGATTATCCAGGGGCTGGCCGGGGGGATAGCCATTGTCCTACCTTATTTATTCCCCTTTTTATTTGGTTTAGCTATCTTAGAGGATTTAGGTTATCTACCGCGCATAGCTTTTCTTTTAGATGCCTTTTTACATAAAATCGGTTTACACGGCAAGGCTATTATACCTTTTATATTAGGTTACGGTTGTACCGTTCCGGCGATAATGGCTACCCGAATTTTGGAATCGGAAAGGGACCGTTTTATTACTTCGGTGCTGGCTACAATGATTCCTTGTGCTGCCCGAATGACCATTATATTTGCTTTGGTAGCTTTTTATATCAGTCCCCGCGCAGCTTTTTCGGTATATATTCTAAATATTCTCGTAATCATTATATCCGGAAAAATATTATCGCGCTTGCTACCCGAGGTAACCCCGGGGATGATCTTAGAGATTCCGGCCTATCACCTTCCCTCTATAAAGGTGGTTTTAGCCAAGACCTGGCTCCGGATGAAAGAATTTATCTTAGTGGCCTGGCCCTTACTCATAGTAGGCAGTGTAATTTTAAGTCTATTAGAATATTACCAGGCAGATATAGCAATAAATAAAATTTTATCTCCGCTAACCTCTCTCCTCGGTCTCCCTTTAGTAGTGGGTACTACCTTAATCTTTGGTATCCTGCGAAAGGAACTTTCTATGTTAATGTTAATGCAAGCCCTCGGGACCTCTAATGTCGCCGCAGTAATGTCGGCAACTCAAATAATGACTTTTACCATTTTTATTATTTTTTATGTGCCCTGTGTGGCTACCCTGGCAGTTCTGTGGCGAGAGATAGGGAGTAAACGTACCTTATTTGCGGTGGTTTTTACTTTTACTTTGGCTCTTATTTTAGCTACTCTTACTCGATGGGTATATTAAAGACTTATTTTAATCCTGCAACTGATTTTTGTAGAGGGAGGAAAACAAGATGAAAATAGCTTTTTTAGGGGCTACCAAAATGGTTACTGGCTCTAATTTTTTAGTAGAAACTAAAAATACCAAGTTTTTAATAGATTGTGGAATGTTTCAAGGAAGTAAAGCGGTTAACCGTCTGAATTATGAGCCCTTCAAATTCAATCCTTCAGAGATAGATTTTGTAATACTATCTCATGCCCACATCGACCATAGCGGGAGGATTCCCAAACTGATTAAGGAAGGGTTTAAAGGTAAGATCTATTGCACCGAAGCTACTGCTGACCTATGTTCTATTCTGCTTCCCGATAGTGGATATATCCAGGAAATGGAGACGGAAGAGGACAACCGAAAAAGAATGAGAGCAGGAGAAAAATTGAGAGAGCCTCTTTATACCGTGAGGGAGGCGGAAGAGAGCCAAAGATATTTTAGTCCCCTCTTGTATAATCAGAAGACAGAATTAAATCCGGAGGTCACTTTAAGATTTAGAGACGCAGGTCACATCTTAGGTTCCTCTATAGTGGAGCTATGGATTAAAGAAGACGATAAAGTAGTCAAATTAGTGTTTTCCGGCGACTTAGGTAGAAGAGGGAGGCCTATTTTAAGAGATCCTTCTTTCGTGGAGGAGGCAGATTATCTACTGGTAGAATCGACCTATGGAGATAGATTGCATCCTCCTTCCCGAGAAGACGATAAAAAGCTGATTTCTATTATAAATACTACGGCGAGAAGAGGTGGGAATGTAGTAATACCCTCTTTTGCCGTAGAAAGGGCTCAAGATGTCATCTATGAATTGAACAAATATTATACAGAATACCTTAAGACGGAAGAACAGGATTTTTTAAGAGTGCCCGTATATGTGGATAGTCCCCTCACTGCTTCTGCTACTGAAATATTTTTGCGACATCCCGATTGTTTTGATGAAGAGACCTTAAAGCTGATTAAAGAGGGTAATAATCCTTTAGATTTTCCCAATCTAAGATTTACTAAGACAGTGGAGGAATCGAAAGAGTTAAATACTTCTAAAGAGAGCAAAGTAATCATTTCGGCTAATGGAATGTGTACGGCGGGTAGAATAAAACATCATCTTAAACATAATCTGTGGAGGAAAGAATCGAGTATCGTCTTCGTAGGGTATCAGGCGGAAGGCACCCTGGGGAGAAGATTAATCGAGGGAGAAAAAATAGTTAAAATCTTCGGAGAAGAAATCCGGGTAAAGGCAGAAATCCATTCTTTAGAAGGTTTTTCGGGGCATGCCGATCAAGAGGGGATAATGTGGTGGATAAAAGGTTTTAAGCCTATACCTCAGAAGATATTTATAGTTCACGGAGAAGCAGCAGCAGCTGAAGAGATCTGCAGGAAAATTAAAGAAGAACTAAAAGTTGAGGCTCACCTCCCGGAATTAGGAGAAACCTTAATTATGGAAGGAGAGAAAATCATAGTTAGTGAGAGAATAAGAGCGGTTCAAAGAGATAGAGAGATCGAGGCCTTAGAAGAAAATATCGAAAAATTAAAATTAACCCTCTGGGAATTATTGCCTAAATTAGAAGAGGAGACTGATAAAGAGAGAGGGGCTGATAGTGAAAGAATAAACCGACTGCAAAATAAATTAATTGAACTTCAAAAAACTCTCTTGGAATTAAATATGCTGCTTCTTGAAGGAGCTAAAGAAGAGGGTTAAACATAGAGAAAGAGAGAGGAGAAATAAATTCAGGCCACCGGGAGGTTATAATCCGTGCCCCCGGTGGCCTGAAAGGTTAAGAGAGTGGGTCAAAAGTAAGTTCCCCTTACTCCGGCTGAATTTCTATTTCTTTAGGTTTAACTTCTTCTTTCTTGGGAAGAGCGATTTCCAGTATCCCATTTTTGAAAGTAGCCTTGGCCTTGGTTTTATCTATATCTACCGGCAAGGCAATGGTTCGAGAATAGGTTCCGTAAGCGCTTTCTCGGTAATAGTAGTCTTCTTTCTTGATTTCTTTATCTTCTTTTTTCTCTCCCCGAATAGTTACTGTATTTTCTCCTAGCGAAATCTTGACGTCTTTTTTATCTAACCCTGGGAGTTCAGCTTTTACTAATATTTTGTCTTTTTGATCAATTACGTCAACTAGGGGAACCCACTCTCCACCTTCCCATAACCCTCTGCGGGCTACTCGCCGGCTTTCCGGCAAAAACTCAAAATCAAAGAAGTCATCAAAAAGATCTCTTAAGCGTTTTACTTCTCTTGGTTCGTAAGGTACTAACGCCATAATTTTCACCTCCTAATTTTATATTTATTTTTTTATTTGTAATTTTTTACTTTTCTAATTCGGTCAATCACTCTCTTAACCAAGTTAGACTGTAATACCTGATAAATAATTAAAGAACTAACTTAAGTTTTTCCTCTATCCTTTCTTTAGGCATCACCCCTACTATGCGGGTAACCTCCTTACTCTCTTTAAAGAGAATCAAAGTAGGTATCCCCTGAATGCCATATAAGGCAGCAATATGCTGATTCTCATCAGTATTTAATTTGCATACCTTTAACCTGCCCTGGTTTTCCTCCGCTAATTTTTTGATAGTCGGAGCTAACATTTGGCAAGGCATACACCAGGGAGCCCAGAAATCTACCAAAACCGGCTCGGCTGATTGTAAAACCTCCCCTTGAAAATTTTCTTCACTTACCTCTACCTCTAATGGCTTATCTTTGGCCATGATTATTAATTTTCTCCTTTCTTTTTGCTCTAGCTTGGCAATTATTATTTTGCTGGAAAACTTTGATCACTAATTCTAACCCTTCTTTTATTAATTCAATTTCGTTGGAAGAAAGATTTTCTCTGATTCTATCTTCGCAATTATTTTTCTCCTCTTCAATCCGTTTTTTAAGCTCAGTACCCTGAGGGGAGAGAGATAGAACAAAAGACCTTCGATCTCCCGGGTGTGCTCTTCTTAATAAGTATCCTTTCCTTACCAGGCCGTCTATTATTCTGCTCCCCCGGGAAGGAGACAACCCCATTTTCTTGGACAAATCATTGCAAGAGATTTTCTCCTCTCCCTCAATTTCACTAATCCCTTTATATTCAGCTAAAGAAATATTACATAGCGTCCTAATTTTTTCTTCATCGGCTATACAGCTTCTGGTTAATTCCATTATCAGGTCAAACAAACTCTCTTCCATAGCCCTAAACCAATTTACCTGCTATTAGCAACTTTTGCTACTAACAATTATAGAGGGCAATAATACCTTTGTCAAGAGTTTTTTGAAAATTGTCATTTAAAAGATAAAAGTGGACTACCCAAAAACAGTAAAAAGGTATAATTTAGAACTAAATCTTAAAAAGAAAAGAGGTTCTAAATTATGACTAAACAATTACACAAAAACTTTACCGATAGCCAGGTTAAATCACTTTTAGAAAAATATTCGAAAGGAGAAATCAAACTTAATTATATGTTCTATTCCAGAATATAAACCCTCGGTATTTTCTCGAACTACTACCAGATCAATGCCCTCACATCTTGATGATACGCCCTTATAGGACTTTACGGGTCTTACATTGGCATAAAGGTTTAAAGCTTTTCTTAGCACTACATTAATACTTCTAAAACCTGTACCTACAGGTGTTGTAACCGGTCCTTTTAATGCCACCCTATTTCTTTTGATACTATCAATTACATAATCAGGAAGAGGTGTGCCATATTTTTCTATAACTTTCTCACCAGCTTCCATAATTTCCCAATTAATTTCTATTCCACTAGCCTCCAAAACCATTTTTGCAGCTTCTATCACTTGTGGGCCAATTCCATCCCCCGGAATTAAGGTAATATTATAAGTCAATTAAGTTACCTCCTACCAATATAATTATTCTTTTCCTTTTCCTTTAGATCTTATTAGATTTAAAAGACCTCCCTGAATTATCATCTCTCTCTGTCTGGGAGTAGCATCTAAAACCATCTTATACTCTTTGCCTTTGGTCAAATTTTTAAGCTTAATCGTTCTGCTCTTGACCTGGGAAATGGCATTTTCTATTAAAAGTTCGTCTATTTCTTCTATATCATCATAATCTTCTGGATTTTCAAATACCAAAGGTATTATCCCATTATTTACAAGATTCGCCTGGTGTATTCTCGCAAATGATTTTGCTAAAACAGCTTTTATCCCCAGATACAGAGGAACAAGAGCGGCATGTTCTCGACTTGAGCCTTGCCCATAATTTATGCCTCCAATAATAAAGCCACCTCTGTTCTCTCTTGCTTTCCTCGGAAAATCTTTATCACAAGGAGTTAAACAATAATTAGAAAGATAAGATATATTTGATCTAAAAGGAAGAAGGTTCGCATTTGAAGGCATTATATGATCTGTCGTGACGTTATCCCCTACTTTTGTTAGAACTTTTCCTTGAACCTTTGAGCTCAAAGGTTCGCTTAATGGAAACGGCTTTATGTTGGGTCCCCTTATTATTTCGACCTCTTCGGAATTATTAACTGGTGTTAAAATCATACTATCATTAATCAAAAATGTTTTAGGCATTTTAATTTCACTATAATCTTTTAATTCGAATTCTCTGGGATCAGTAAGATAACCGGTAATTGCTGATGCCGCAGCAACTTCAGGACTTACTAAGTAAATTTTTGCCGAGAGTGTACCAGATCTTCCTTTAAAATTACGATTAAAAGTTCTTAAAGATACACCATCCGTAGGCGGAGATTGTCCCATACCAATACAAGGGCCACAGGCACATTCGAGAATTCTTGCCCCTGACATAATTAATGATGCTAAGGTTCTATTTTGAGCAAGCATAGCCAGAACCTGTTTTGATCCTGGTGCTATCGCCAAAGAAACATGTTCTGCTATAGTTTTATCTTCGAGAATTCTTGCCACCTTCACTAAATCACTATAAGAGGAATTTGTACAGCTTCCTATAACTATCTGGTTAACCTTAAGTCCTTTTAAAGAGGATACAGGCACTACCTTATCAGGGCTATGAGGACAGGCTGCCAGAGGTTCTAATTGGGAAAGATTTATCTCTATTTCTTCATCGTAAATTGCCCCTTCATCAGTTTTTATTTCGAAAAAATCCTTCTCTCTTTTTTGAGCTTTTAAAAAATTAAAGGTGATCTCATCACTCGGAAATATAGAAGTTGTTGCTCCTGATTCCGCTCCCATATTGGTAATAGTTGCTCTTTGAGGAATAGATAAGCTCTTTACGCCCTCACCAGCATATTCAAATATCTTACCTACTCCACCTTTAACAGATATTCTCCTTAAGAGTTCCAGTATAATATCTTTTGCTGCAACCCAGGGATTTAATTTTCCTACCAAATTTACCCTTACTATCTTAGGCATCGTAAAATGGTATTCTCCCTGGGCCATCGCCACAGCAACATCCATGCCCCCTGCCCCTATTGCCAGCATCCCCATAGCACCGGCAGTAGGCGTATGGCTGTCAGAACCCAAAAGTGTTTCTCCCGGCCTTGCAAATCTCTCCAAATGAACCTGATGGCAAATACCATTCCCCGGCTTCGAATAATATATCCCGTACTTTTTTGCCACAGTCTGGATATAAAGATGGTCATCGGCATTCTCAGAACCAGTTTGAAGGGTATTGTGATCAATATAAGCCACAGATCGTTTTGTCTTTATCCTATCTATCCCCAACGCCTCAAGTTCAAGATAGGTCATTGTCCCGGTAGCGTCCTGAGTCAGTGTCTGATCAATCCTTACCGTTATCTCTTCTCCTGGAATCATTCTCCCGCTGATTAAATGTTCCGAGATGATCTTTTGCGCAATTGTCAGCTGCAAACTAAAACCTCCTTTATTGTTTCAATCTACGAACCTGGTACAGAATTAAAAATCCCCACAGCGACACACTTTTACCTTTACCTAAAATGGACTATGGAATTATATCGTCCTTGGCAACTTCAAAAAGCTTTTTAGTTTGAATGATGTGGGGGAGAAGTTATTCCCTGATACGTTCCAAAAAACTCGGCGAATTGAAATCGAGTACCTCATATTTACTCTGTTCTTCCTCGGCAAAAAAAGTCACCAAGGATTCCAATTCTTCATCGCTAAAACTAGTTACCCTACCTTTTGCATATTCTTTGTCAATGCATTCCTTTAACTTTAAAACCATTGGATCTCTTTTGTCTATTCTTCTTTCCCTTTCTAATTTAAAATATTTATTCATCCAAACAGCAATCCCCGCCAGCCCTGAATGCGAACCAACTGTTACTACCACAGGTTTATTTAATATCCTTTCTGTATCAAATATATTATAAATCTCTTCATCTTTTAATATTCCATCTGCATGAATTCCTGCTCTGGTTTTATTAAAAGCATCCCCTACAAAAGGAGTTCGAGGTGGTATTTGATATTTAAGTTCTCTCTTGAAATAATTGGCTATTTCAGTTATGATTTCTAATTTCATATTTTTTGTCGTCCCTCTGAGTTGAGTGTATTCAATAACCATTGCTTCCAGGGGACAATTTCCCGTTCTTTCTCCTATCCCTAAAAGAGAGGTATTTACAGCTGAGGCACCATAAAGCCAGGCTGTAGTGGAATTAGTTACAACTTTATAAAAATCATTATGCCCATGCCACTCGATCCATTCTGAAGGCACTTCAGCATAATGTCTAAGTCCATATATAATGCCTTGCACGCATCGCGGTAAAGCTGCTCCCGGGTAAGAAACGCCTAAGCCTAAAGTATCACAAGTTCTTATTTTGATAGGTATTTTCGTTTCCCTGGAGAGCTTCATGAGCTCGACCGCAAA
>DFYM01000043.1 GCA_002383355.1 Candidatus Immundihabitans aquiphilus
TTATATGAGGCACTAAGCCCTCAAATTGCCTCATTAAAAAAATATTTTAATTTTATCACTACCTGAGATAAAAAGTATTCCTTATTTAATCAAAGAAGTATATAATAAAAAGGTTACCTTTCTCTTTAGATTTAGGTTATCAGTCTTAAAGGAGATAAAACTTTAAAAATTTAATAAAATAGGAGGTTCAATAAATTATGCCTAACTATCCAAGTGCTAATTTTACTAATAATGGGGAAAAACTTAAAAACGGAGAGATTAGCTTATTACAGCGATCAGTCCAGTTCTTTGGCGAATGTCCTTTTCTTATTAACGATAAACGTATTTATTCATTCCAGGAGACAGATATTATTTCTAGCTGGCTTAGCCATAGGTTAAGTGATATAGGGATAAAACAGGGGGATAAGGTAATTTTATATTTGGAGGGGGGAGCAGAATTCGTTTTTTCTCGTTTTTCTCTTCGAAAGTTAGGCACTGTAATCATCCCACTAAATAATACTTTAGATGATTCAGAGATCCAGAGAATTATTGATAATGTTGAGCCTGATTGGATAATAGTCAGTAGAAAGTTTTTTAGTATCTTAAAGAAAATAATCTTTACTGATTTCTCAGAACGGATAATTATTATTGAGGAAATGCTAAGGGATTTCAAAAAATTCGAAGTAAAAGGTCATCAAGGGTTGTTTGAGACAAAGCAGCTGGAGTTACCTACTTTAACCACTGACCTTAATAGTAATGCGGCTATTTGTTATACCTCAGGCACTACTGGCCATCCCAAAGGTGTAGTATATACTCATCAAAATATTCTGGCTTCAGGGAGGTGGATGGCTCATGTTACAGATATGCAACATAATGATGTATTGCTCAATGCTATACCTATTTATGTTTCTTCAAATTTTAACGGACATTTTATCGCCAGTTTGATGCAGGGCACATCGATAGTCTTATTAAATAAATTCGACCCAGAAGATGTATTGACAAAAATAGAAACTCATAAGGTAACAATTCTTCACGCTACTGGCAATATGTATGTTAAACTTTTAAACTACAAAAATATCTTTGATTATAATCTTACTTCAATCAGAGTGGTTACCTGGTCTAATTTATTACCGACAGTATTGCAAAAACAACTAGTTATGGCTTTTCCCAACGCCAAGATACTACAGCTTTATGGTTTTGCTGAGGGTGGGCCAGTAGGGACCTCTATATCACTTGAGGATCTCATCAAGAGACCTAATTCTTGTGGTAAGATTGATCCAGACTTTGCCTGCTTTCGGGTGGTGGATAAAAAGGGGAATGATGTACCAATAGGAGAAATTGGTGAGATTATCTACCAAAGTCCAGGTCTTATGCGAACATATTATCGGAATCCAAAAGCAACTAAGAAAGCCATTAGAGATGGTTGGTATTACACCGGTGACTTAGGAAGACTTGATCAAGATAACTTCTTATATTTTGTCGGTCGTAAAAAGGAAATTATCAATATTGGGAAGGAGAAATTACATCCTGTAGAAATAGAAGAGGTTCTATTTAAACATCCCGCGGTACTAGACGTAGCAGTAGTAAGTGCACCACATCCTACACTGGGACAGGAGATTAAAGCCTTTGTCGTAGTTAAAGAGGGAGTCCGGGTTAATAGTGATGAACTTATTGATTTTTGTGCTAAGCAAAATCTAAAATCCTATAAGATACCGAGTAAAATTGAGTTTAGAAGCTCATTTCCTAAAAATAGCATGGGAAAAACATTGAAAAACAAACTGATTTAGACCTTTTTAGGATGAGGACAGAATTAGTGATTTTTTAATTTCACTTATTTATTTAAGCTCACAGGGAATAATGAAAAATGGCAGACCTGCAGAAGTTATATTATAGGTTTCGTTTTTTTCTTAGCTTTTTCATATTCTTCTTCATAGGCTCTTTCTCTCATCAGATTCTTATAGTCTTTATCTTGGAAAGTATACTTAAAGTTAGTGTGGATATCGTAAGTTCCTTCCAGAAGTGCAACTACATCTTCCACAAAGACTAATTCTTCGTCGGTGGGGATAATAAATATCTTTACCGGGGAATCAGCAGCAGAGATATCCAGTTCGGCATTCCGGGTTCGGGCTATCTTGTTCTTTTCAGGTTCATATTTAATCCCTAAAATTTCTAATCCTTCCAATATCTTTGCCCGAATGACATCACTCATCTCCCCTACTCCAGCAGTAAAGATTAGGGCATCCAGTCTCCCTAAGACGGCGGCATAAGCCCCGATATATTTCTTTAGGCGATAGGCTTCCATCTCCAGAGCTAATTGGGCCCTTTGGTCTCCCTCTGAGGCAGCTTTTACTACATCTCTTCTATCTACATACTTTCCGGTTATGCCTAATATTCCACTCTTTTTGTTGAGGATTTTATCCATCTCTTGGGGAGAATAGCCTTCTTTTTGCATTATATAGAAGTCTAAGGCCGCATCATGGTCTCCGGCTCTGGTACCCATAATGGCCCCTTCTAAAGGGGTAAAACCCATACTGGTATCATAAGATAGACCGTCTTTTACGGCATTTATGCTTACTCCATTACCAATATGGCAGCTGATTAGATTACAGGTAAAGGGGTCTTTATTAAGGAGGACTGCTGCCCTTTTAGCGACATAGAGTAAAGAGGTCCCGTGAAAACCGTACCTTCTGATATCGTATTTTTCATACCACTCATAGGGAACAGCATAGGTATAGACATAGGAAGGCATAGTTTGGTGCCAGGCGGTATCCATAATGGCCATATGAGGCACCTCAGGTAAAAGTTCCATAGCGGCTTCAATACCCATAATATTAGGGGGATTATGTAAGGGGGCAAGTCCGGCCAGATCTTTAAAAGTTTTTAAGACCTCCTGGTTAATGATTACCGACTTAGAGAATTTTTGTCCACCATGAACTACTCGATGACCGACAGCAGAGATATTAGATAAATCCTTTATTGCTCCATACTCCGGATGGATAAGGTTATCAATGATTAATTTTATAGCCTCTTTATGAGTAGGACAATTGTGCTTTAAAGTGATTTTTTCCTTATGATTAACTTCGTGGACACAAAAGGAATCTCCAATGGTAACTCTCTCTACTATCCCTTTCGCAATTATCTCTTTTTTATCCCAGTTATAAAGCTGGTATTTTACTGAGGAGCTACCACAGTTGAAAGATAAGATAATCATTGTTATTCTTCTCCTATTCTCGAATAAATTATAGGTATTTATAAAATCCCTTCACCATAATAACTCTTGGGATAATATTAACCCCAAGAGTTATTATGGTGAACTATAACCTTTACTTTGTTGCTACAGTTCTTCTGCCTAAACCCGCAGGTCTAATTCCTAAACTGTTTATTTATTCAAAAATCTCCTTTTCCATCTCAGTTTTTTTATTCTGGAGGAAGCTGAATAAAACCTTTTTCCATATGAAGTTTGGTAATCCCCTGGGACTTTTTTATAGCTGAAGAAGCAAGTTCTCTTAGCTCCTCCTTACTCCTCTTTATTCTGGCTACTCCCTGTTCTATAGCCTTCAAGCCTACGGCTACCGCCTCCTGGATAAACATCTCTGTTTCTCCCATAGTAGGAATGATATATTCTTCATTCAATCCCCTTTCTTCTGCATAATTAGATATAGCCCTTGCTGCCGTAATACACATTTCATCGGTTATGCTTCTTGCGCCCACATCCAAAGCGCCCCTAAACATAGCAGGAAATCCAAGAGAATTGTTCACCTGATTAGGAAAATCGGAACGACCGGTAGCTACAATTCTTGCTCCGGCTTCTTTTGCTTCCCAGGGCCATATTTCAGGAATTGGATTAGCACAGACAAAAACAATGGCATCCTTAGCCATACCAGCGATTTCCTCTTTCTTTATTGTATCGGGACCAGACTTAGATAAAGCAATACAAACATCAGCTTTTTTGAGAGCTTCTTTCATATCACCTGTCCTTCCCTCCTTATTCGTCTTCTCACATATATTCCATTTGGTAGGTTCTTGCTTTAATTCTGTCCTTCCCCGATGCAGAATCCCTTGGCTATCCACCATTATTATCTTTTCTGGATTCGCTCCGGCCAACATTATGTATTTGGCACAGTTCATATTTGCTGCCCCTGCACCAATAAAAGTAATGGAGACATCTTCCATCTTTTTATCAACTACCTTTAAGGCACTAATTAACCCGGCTAAGGTAACCAGAGCTGTTCCTTGCTGATCATCATGCCAGACCGGAATATCTAACTCTTGCTGTAATCTCTCCAGAATATAAAAACATTTTGGCTTAGCAATATCTTCAAGGTTTACAGCTCCAAAGGTGGGAGCAAGCCATTTAACTGCAGTAATTATCTCCTCAGGGTCTTTGGTATTTAAACAGATGGGGAAGGCATCTACCCCACCCAAATATTTAAATAGCATTCCTTTACCTTCCATTACCGGAAGAGCTGCTTCCGGCCCTATATCCCCCAAACCAAGGACTCTTGTCCCATCGGTAACCACAGCCACAAAGTTTCCTTTATTGGTGTGTTCATATACCTTATTTTTATTTTTTTGAATGTCCAGGCAGGGTTCTGCTACGCCGGGAGTATACCAGATAGCAAAATCTTGGTAACTTCTCACCGGGGCCTTAAGTTCTACTCCTATCTTCCCCCGATAAAACGGATGATACTTCATAGCGAACATCTTTGGTTCATTAGCCTTGGCTAAAAGTTCTTCTTTGCTTAATTTTTTACTTATCATACTCTTCTCTCCTTTAAAAAAATTTTGATGGTTAATTAAACTATTGGTCAAGAATTAATATAGGTATTACTTTTTGTATTTTGGTGGTTCAGTTTCATAGAGGTTGTTACCCTGGGCATCAATGACCACAATAGCCGGAAAATCTTCGACATAGTAACGATGGATGGCTTCTGCTCCGAGGTCGGGATAGGCTACTACTTCTGATTTCTTAATACGGCGGGCGATTAAGGCAGCTGCTCCACCTACGGCCCCGAGATAGACCGCTTTGTTTTTTTTCATACTCTCGATTACCTCTTGAGAACGGGTCCCTTTACCAATCATCCCTTTAAGTCCTTTCTCTAATAAAGGAGGAGTGTAAGGATCCATCCGATAGGAGGTAGTGGGACCGGCTGAACCACAGGGGTATCCTGGTTTGGCCGGGGCAGGGCCTACATAGTAAATAACTTGTCCTTTCAGGTCAAGAGGAAGTTCTTGGTTCTTTTTCAGAAGTTCGATTAGTCTCTTATGGGCAGCATCTCTACCAGTATAGATATAGCCGGTGATTAGTACCGAATCTCCGGCTTTTAATTGGATAACTTGATGATCATCTAAGGGGGTGGTGATCTTTTTTACTTGAGTCATTCTCTTCTACTCCTTTCTAAAGTATTCCTTCGGCATGACGGGCGGCATGACAACAGACGTTTACTGCTACCGGCATACCAGCTATATGGGTAGGTAGATAGTCTATGTGGACCGCTAAGGTGGTGGTTCTACCGCCCAGGCCGGCTGGTCCAATCCCCAAGTTATTGATCTTCTCTAAGGCCTCTTTTTCCATAGCGGCATATCTCTCATTTGGATTAGGGGTACCGATTTTACGGGCAATGGCCTTTTTGGCTATAACCATCGCCTGCTCCGCCGTCCCTCCAATACCTACACCGATAATAGTAGGGGGACAGGGATTGGGACCGGCTTTTTCTACTGTCTTTACAATAAAGTTTATTATCCCTGCTGCTCCGTCGGCGGGGGTCAGCATGGCCAGGGCACTCATATTCTCACTCCCAAAGCCCTTGGGCATTACGGTAAATTTAATCTTATCCCCCGGGACTATCTCGGTATAGATAATGGCCGGGGTATTGGTCTTGGTATTCTTCCTTTCAAAGACCGGATCATCTACTACTGATTTTCGGAGGTAACCTTCTTCATAGGCCTCTTTAACCCCCTGGTTTACGGCCTCGGTAAAGTCACCACCTACAATACAGACCTGTTGTCCTAATTCCACAAATACAACAGCTAACCCCGTGTCCTGACAGATGGCGATCTCTTCTTTCGAGGCAATCTTATTATTTTCTATAATCATCTGCAAAACAGATTTACCTATGGAAGAGGTTTCTTCACTTAGGGCCTCTTCTAGCCGCTGCCTAAGCTCCTGGTCGATGTGATAGTTGGCTTTAAGGAACAGTTCTTTTATTTGGTCTTTAATCTGAGTGGTATTTATCTCTCGCATTAAATTTGTTATTTTCTCCTTTCATAATTTTTCTTTTTGCTCCCCTCTCTAACTCCCTACTCTTAGCACCTCGCTAAATTTTATTTAAGAGATTACCTCGGTGATTTTAATTTTAATGGCTGCTTTGGGTTTGGGGAAACTTCGCTTCGTTTCTTCTACTTGCTTTGTTATTTTTTCATAGAGTTCACCTTCTTTTATTACTTCTGCTTTCCCTCGGAGACGTAGCAGCTTTTTCGTCTCTCTATCCACCGCAACTACTATGATTGCCTCCGGGTTATCTAAGATATTTTGTAAAGTGGTCCCGCCAAATATCTCGGCATAGACTAACTCTTCGGTATTTAAAACTCTCATCGTCCCTTTGGGAGCAACATTAGGCTGTCCCTCTTTACTGACGGTGACAATTAAAGAGAGTTGCTCACTAATTATTTTCTTCATTTCCGGGGTTAGCATTGTTATTTTATCTCCTTTTCTTTTTTGGTTTTGCTACTTTCTATATTTTGGTGCTTCGCTTTAGTGTAGGTTACAATAATCGTAAAAACTTAATTATTTTTCTATTTTTTTCTTATTACTTACAATTTTTTGATTTGCTTCTTCAAGAGAACAGTAATTTAATTCTTTAAACATATACTCATATCCTTCCAGTGCTAAATTTCTCCCTTCTTTTTCAGCATTTGATACATCCTGGAAATAATATTCAATAGTTAGAGGCGGGTAAGTTTCTAATTCACTTTTTAAATATTTTTCGAAGTTAAGACCCTCATTTCTCATTCTCTTAGTTTTAAAGATATTAGGATATCTCTCTCTTAACTCATTTTGCCATTTCGATTCTATTTGTACAATTTTCTGAATAAGTATTTTGTGTTCCTCATCCAAAGCATTAGAACTATCTGGAGGACCTTCTATATCACATTGAGTTTTACTTCTTTCATACCCTCTCTTTAAATGTGCTTCCTTTGCATCTTTATTTAAACTTCTGTCCATTTTCAAATATTTTTCCCTTAACAAATTTCTCCCTTCTATTATCGCATCTTCTAATCCATTTAGGTATGACAGCAAAGTAGGGTTAGACCAAGTTTTAAAGTAACTTTTTCTTTCTAATATAAATGTGTTTTCACGTTCTTGGCATTTCTCTCCTTGTTTATCTGTGTGGATTTCCCGAAACATTTTGTATTCCAATCTTACTATCTTCTTAATTAAATCCTCATTACTTTCCATACTTTCCATATACGATATCATCCCCTCTCTTAATTTTAAAAAACAAACATTCATACACCTCTGCCTTCGATATTTATTAGACACACAAAGTCTTCCTTTTAAGTAATTTCCTCCTAAATATTTTTTGTATAATCTCTGGTAACTCTTCATAATTATCTATTATCTCAATTCGAGCAGCTCCATATTTTTCCTTCAATCTCCTTATTTTTTCGCCCTTTCCTATGGTTACCAGATCTATATTTTTATTTTCACAATAATCAATAGCATAGTTATAACCAACGCCTACATTACATAACCCATCACTTAAATGTAAAAGAAGACTTCGCTTACTACCTTCAATTAATTTGGCTGCTCCAATACAAGCCTCACCAGAAGGAGTATTCCCCTGAGGAGCAATACTAAATATTTTATTATGGTGAAATAATCTGGTTAATATACATATTTCATTAATTTCATTATAGGCTAAAATCTCCAGTTTATGATTATAGAGGATTATTGCCTGATAAATTGAAAGAAAGGTTTTTTCTACCAAACTCCAGTTGGTTATCATTGAAGCAGAGGCGTCAATCAGTAAGGTTATCGACCATTTATCTTCTTTTATAGTATCTTTTTGTTTGAAAGATAGGCCTGTGGTATAGGCTCTATATAATCTCGAAGTATCAAGCTTACCATAGGGCAACCCTCGTGATATTCTTAAGGTATCCTCTCTGTGCATTCTGAATATTTCTTTTAGTTTCCCAACTATTATTGGATCCGGATAGTGCCTTGGTAAAATATTTGACTCTTCGGTAATAGTTGAGTAAATCAATTTTTCGTTAACTTTGGCATTCATCAGTTCTAAAGCATCTTTAATTTGTAAGGTTAATTCTCTAGAGTTCTTCTCAATGGTACTGTTAACTGCCTTTAATAATTTTGGATCAAAGGGGGCAAAATGTGGTATATTTGTTTGATTTTTCTCTCTTTCTACTTCTATTTTTTCTTTTGGACCAAACTGCTCCTCCCATTCAAAAAGATATTTCTGTATTTTTGACCATAAACAATCATATAATTTAACCCGAGATTCCCCTTCCGTAATTATAATTTCATAAACCTTCTCTAACAGTATTTTTAATGGATCCCAGTAGAATTTATTAACATCTTTAAGGGCATCCTCTAAAAGTGGCTTTATAATCTTTGACTCAGGCGGTAGAACATCTTCAAGGTCATCTAAAGCTAACACCTCCTTTTCCTGGAAGTATTGCGAAATAATTTTAATAACCCCTAAATCTGCGTTTGCTAATATAATATCTAAGGCAATATCTTCCCATAAATAGATTAGTTTCTCTGCAGTTGGTATTTTAGCCTGGTAATCATAAAGTGAAGGATTAATGTTTTCTTTAAACCACTTACGATATAAGCGGACATAATTTCCTAATATGTCGTTAATAATTGCCACTCCATCTATATGGATATCTTCGGCTACATCAAAGAACTTTCTTAAAATAAGTCTATCCCTTATTCCCGTATAACGTGAAATTAACGAACTCGCTACTTGTTCAGTTTTCTCTTTCAGGTGAAGAGCATCGTGAATCACCATACCGCTTAAAATATCTACTTTATAGAAAGGGACCGGGTATTCTCCCATAGCTAATTGAATAGGAATTTCAATTTTTTCACGTTTTTTGCTTACAATGGGAATATATGGCATTCCTCCTATCCATTCAACTCTAACCTCTAAACCTAAACAACCAACTATCTTTCTTAGAGCAAGTAATACATTAGCTAATTCCATATATTCAATAGTAGATCTATTAACTCTCCAAAAATACGAGTAACATTTATATTTTATTATTTCTTTTTCTATCCTATTTACTAAATTTTTTTGCTTTTCTAATATAGCTATTCCGCATTTCCAACAGTGGAATTGCCTTATATCAGTAAGCGCTTCTTTAATCCACTCCTCTTTATCTTCTGCCTTAATCGTTCTAAGTAAAGAAAACCAACGATCACAACCATAATTAGATTCTTCTTCTTTTAAGAGCCAATAGTCAACAGCTTTGAAAAATTTTTTAAAACTCTTACCTTCTACCCGATATAATTCAACCATCCAAATGATTACCTCATATTTTAAACATATCTAACGTAGTTATGATTATCTATATCTATTATCTCTTCTTCGCCCTCTCCTAAATGTAAAGAAATAAGAGCGGTTTCCAAAATACTTTTTTCTATTTGGATGCTATAAATCAAAGCATCTCTAATATTAGCCCCTTCGGAAGCAAGTTCTGCTATCATTAAACTATGTCTCGTGGAAACAGACAAAGGCATCTGGGCATTATTTCTAAGAAGGTTCACAACATTTACAATCTTCTTTGCTATTTCTCTGGAAACTCCTGTTTTTGAACATATTATTTCTTCCTCAATGTTAGGAGGAGGATAATCTACCTGAATTATATAAAACCTATCTCGTAGCGCAGCATCCACCATATCGATACCAGTAAATTCAGCACCTTCATTTAGAGTGGCAAAAAATATTACCTCATCTGCCACTTTAACTAACCCTAATCCTTCTACCCAGATAGATCTATCTTCAGATAACACTGAAAATAGATCATTTAAAGCTTTAGGATGTTCCGGTCGATTAATTTCTTCTAAGTGAATAACACTTCTTGGGGTAGATATTGTCTTAGGAAATAAAAATTCTTCAAAAAAAGTATTACCTTTTTTTAATCCTTTTTCACCAAAAAGTTGTCCTGGCTCAGATAATAATCCTATCTGAAAAGTTGATAAAGGTCTCTTATAATAGGCAGCAAATTGTTTTACTAAACTTGATTTGCCACAACCTTGTTTTCCCACCACCATAACATTAACTGGATGTCTTTTGGAAAGTTTTTCTATTCGAGCTAAATTTTTTATTATTCCTACTGGCAAAAAATAATTAGGGTCTATTTCTGGTATCATTATATTTAAATCTGTATTACTCAATATTTTTTTGATCCTCCACTACAATCTATAAACATTTTACTTTTAAATATTATTGCTTGTGCTTTTATTTTGGTGTTTCATTCTCGTAGAGATTATACCATAAGCATCCATACACAATGGCCGGAAAATCCTCTACATAATAACGGTAGATAGCCTTCTACTCCCTATAAGTATTCATAAAGCTACTACCACCTACTTTTTGATGCTGTGGGCAATCAATGCCAGGTCACTGCTCCTCCCACTGCAACAAAATAAACCGCTTTATTATTCTTCTTCATACTCACAACTACCTCTTTGGAGCGCAAGCCCTTACCGATCATACCCTTCAGTCCTTGCTCTAATAAGGCAGGGACATAGGGGTCCATCCGGTAGGAGGTAGTAGAACCGGCAGGACCGCAGACATAACCCGTAATAAATATCTTTTTAAAATTTAAAAGATTTTCTCTCTCATATCTCATATCCATTTTTACCTCATCATTGAGGGTAGCCACAAAGCTAATTGGGGAAATATTAAAACAAGAATTTCAGCGACTAAATACAATATTACAAAAGGAAAGATGCCTTTAATTGCTATGGTCATATTGGATTTATAGCCTAAATTTTTGGCAACCCCATCTATAGCATAAAGATTAAGCCCCACTGGTGGGGTAAGTAAACCAATTTCAATGCCAATTACTAAAACTACCGCGTACCAAACAAGATTAATTTCAAATCCTATTAGGGTGGGAAGGAAAATCGGCAAAATTATAAGCATTATAGCAGCACCCTCTAAAAAACAACCCAATACCAAGATAATAAGCAAAGTCAATATGATAAACCCCATTGGTGATAAACTTCCCATAGTCATTTTTTTAATAACTTCCGAAAGCCCTATTTGGGTTACTGCTGCACCAAAGACCATTGCTCCGGACATTATAAATAGTACCATTAACGAAGACAAGACCCCTTCTTCAAATAGGGAGGGTATGTCTTTAATACAAATATCTTTATAAATAAATATCCCCACAATAAGTGACCACAACATGCCCAAAGCCGCAATTTCTGTGGGAGTAGCCAAACCAGTATACAGGGGTATAATTATTGCTACGGGTATCAATAAAGACCAAATGGCCTCTTTAGTAACTTTTATTCTTTCCTCCCAGCTACTCTTTTCGGGTAAAATTTCTTTTTTACTCCTACTATATGTCCTATATACAACTGAGACATATACACAAAATAAAAGGACAGCAATAATCCCAGGAATAATCCCTGAAATAAATAATTTACCGGTCGATTCCTCGGAAAAAGAACTATAGATAATCATAGGAACACTAGGTGGAATAAGTATTCCTAATGCCCCCCCACCAGCAATAATTCCCATACTTAGAGGTAAGCTATAACCATATTTCTGTAAATTACTAAGGGCAAAAGCCCCTACCATGGCAGCAATAGCCACACTTGTTCCACACATAGCCGCCAATACTGCACAAGTACAAATGGTGGCAATTCCAACCCCGCCTGGTATATGACGTAAATAAGTATCGAAAAACTTATAAATTCTTTCCCCCACTCCGCTTTTGGCAAGTATAATTCCCATAGTAATAAAGAGTGGAATAGCCAATAAAATGAAGCTCTGCAAGGTGGAAGCCATTACCTGCACTGCAATAGTTAAAGAAGGTGCCCCAAAAAATAAGTAAAGACCAATCATTCCTCCAAATCCAAGACAAATTGCTATCGGCACACCCATAAACAACATAACCACCATTAAAATTGAAGATATTATTAAACTCTCCATAAAAAATATTTCCTTTCTAAATTATGATACTATTGTACAAGTTCTCAGACTCGTTTGCTGTTTAGCTTTAAAAAATAGTCAGTTTTAAATTTTCCTTAGGGTAAGAAAAAACTCTCTAATTGCTTCGAGGGCAAATAAAAACATCCCCACTGGAATAACAATATATACTAGATACATAGGCAATCCAAGAAGGATTGCTCGCTCCCCCATCTTATAGAACAAGTTCACCAGTTTTATTCCCTCCCAGGTTATAATGAAACTAAACACCACACAGATGATATCACTAATCATGGTAAGGAAGTTTTGTATCTTTTTTGGCAAGCGCCCATAGATAATATCCACTCTGATATGCCTGCCTTTTTTCATTCCAGAAGCTATGCCCAGATAAAGGACCCATACCAAAAGGAACCCCCCCAATTCAACTATGCCTCTATTGTTAATATGTACTATTCTGGTAAATATCTGATACCAGATAGATACAGTAATAAAAAATAATATTAAACTGCTAAATTTTAAAGAAATTTCGGAAAGAAAATCAATTACCTTCCATATCTTATTATTTGTTTGGACTACTTGGACATTTTGATTAATTTCTTCTTTTATAGCATTATTCAAAGACCAAACCCTCCTTTAAATTTTAAATTAATTACCTAGAAACCAAAATTGTCAATGCTTCCCTAATTAATGTCATCTAAGAATCAAAAGTGCACTGTTTTTTGATGATTTTAAAAACAATAGTGCACTATTTAAGAATCAATAGTACACTATTGTTTTTAACTAACGTGCTTCCCTAATTAATTCATAAATTCTGAATTTTCAATATTAAATCATATACTTCAGGAGATTTCTCGGTAACTTTCTTCCAGAAATTTTCTATATCCTTAGTCCATAAAGCATATTCCTCAGGAGTAGGTGTATATATTTCTCCCCGCCCTGCTACAAGTTCTTGGCATTTTATAAAATAATCACGGAGAACTCTAGCTGATTCCTCATAACTTTTCTTCTGTATTTCTGCAGTTACTTCGTTAATTACCTTTTGCAGATCTTCTGGAAGATTATCGTAAAAATTCTTGTTCATTATTAAGATATTTGGATGTGATGAGATAGGTATTAAACAGATGTTAGGTGTAACCTCGTGTAACTTTCTATCCACAAGGTGACTTAATGTTGCTACACTGGCATTCAAAGTCCCTCTTTGGAGAGCCATATAAAGTTCGGCCCCCGGGACCATTCCGGTGCTTGCCCCACAAAATTCCTCAAAATATTGAGCCTGCTGAGGACTCATTGATCTAACAATTTTACCCTTTAAATCTGCTGGTACATGTATTGGTTTATCGCAAATGACTCCCATCTCTTCTCCCCCAAGAGCCCATACCACCCAACCTAATGGTTTAATTCCTTTATCTTCTACTTTAGTAAAGAGTTCCTTCCCTATATCCCCTTCAATAATTTTTAGAAGAGCCTCTCTGCCCTCAACTACAAAAGGAATTATAAAAACTTCAAAAGCTGGAACAACAGTTGCCAGGTTAAAGGTATATACGGTACCCATCTCACAAGCACCGCTTGCTACTGCCGAAATCAATTTGTCATCAGGATAGAGTTGCGCAGCAGGGTATATTTCTACCTTCAATTGCCCATTTGACTTTTCCTCAACCAGTTTAGCCCACTCAGCATATTGAATGCCCACCTGATGAGTAGCTGGTAAACCATGGGCAAATCTTATTTTATAACTCTCAGTCGCCCCTACCGCAACAGACCCAAATAAGAGAGCAATAACTAAGACTAACACTGGAAATATAACAAACCCCTTTAATTTGTTTGTCATCTTGAAAATCCTCCTTTTTAATTTTTTTCAAAATTGTTAATTGCTATACTCTTTTATTTAAAAAAAGTTAATAACATTGAGGATAAAGCAATCTACCACCCCCTTTTCTCTTATCTTTCTTATAACCAATTTCTATATATCTACTTTCAAGTTTTTATAGTTGTTTCTTAGGAAAAAAATCTATTTTGGGACGGAATGAGGGGCAACCATCATCTTCAGAAACAACTCTTTTATCTTCACTTTTCACCGAAATATATTTCCAACAATATCCCTTCCCTTTATTTTCAGCATCTGGCTGAAATAAATCGCAATCCTTACATGCCATTTTCTCTAGCAAACCTTCCATCTATTTCTCCTTTCTTTTCCGTTTTTTCAACATCAATAATCATTGAATAAAAAATCAGAGTGTGTGTTTTAGGCTATCTTCCCAACCAGCAGATGGCTCAAACTTGTCACAAGCCGGATCCTCTCCCTTTATTAACTTACCTGGAATAAACATTGTAGCGGCTTGAGACTCTGCTAATTTTTCCCTCTTTACTGTACATGTCCCCATAAAAGGATACGTAGGCGCAACCATAAAATATTTACAATCCTTACATGTTTTTTTCTTATCTTCCATCTTTATCTTCCTTTTTTAATATATTTTTTCTTAGATTTAAATATCTTTAATTGAATTCTACAATGTGGTGATGGTTATAATTTCTTTAGAACATAACCATCACCACATTATTTATTTAGCTGCTTCTATTAGCCAGCTAATTCCTGTTCTGTTCGAGCAATTATAGTATCTTGAGCGTACACGGAAAGATCCACAAATCGTGCACTATAACCGGCAACCCTGACAATTAAATCCGGATATTTCTCCGGATGCTTTTGTGCATCTCTCAATTGTTCATGGTCACATACGTTAAATTGGACATGGTCTATCCCCAGTTTATGCCAAGTTTTCATATAGGCATACCATAATGGAAAACCTTTATCGCTATTCATTACATTATGATCTAACTTTTGATTAAGTAAAACACCTTTTTGTAAACTATAGTCGAGTTTGGCGCAGGAATTTAATACCGCCGTTGGGCCCTTTTTATCACAACCGATATAAGGTGAGTTTCCTCCATCATCTAACACTTCTCCATGTCTTCTTCCATTGGGAGTGGCCCCAATTCGTGGTCCTAAAGTCCAATATATGGCCACATGTTGGGGAAGTGGTTTGGGATGAGCTCCAAAAAGATTGGTATTCTGTTGAAGTTCAAGAGAATTATATCTATATAGATTTGCTGCTATCTCGTCTACATAATCATCATCATTCCCCCATTTTGGCGCATTCCAGAAATCCAATCTCATCTCTTCATAACCATCCCAGTTAGCCCGAAGAGCTTCTACTAATTGTTGCATAGTATATTTCTTATCTTCAAAAACTAATTTCTTTACTGCGGCTAAAGAGTCTGCTACCACAACCTCATCCATCACGTTAAACCAGGGATTACAGAATTCGTCCCATTCAATACCATCGAGACCCCTCTCCACACACTCATCATCAAGACTGGATAAAAATGGAGATTGGTAAAATTTTGCTTCTAAATATCTACTTAAGTCTCTTGCTCTGGTAATTGCCGAATGAACATGTTGGTATTGAATTTTGTAAGCCTGCAGTAAATCGTCAAAGGTTTTAAATTTGGTAGGATCTCCGGTATGTGGCCCTAATTGTGAATCGGTGTAAGAATGATCATAACCATCACTTAAGGATAATTCTAAACACTTCGCAGTATAAGAAGAACAAGCCCACCTCGTTCTCAAACCACCATGTCTTCCTGTGGGTCCTGGAGACATACATAGACACAAAGCCCATCTCCGAGCATCTTGAACAGAAAGTTTACCGCTGCCAAATCCCTCTACTAAGGAAGGTATGGCGGTATCATCATTTTTAATCGAGGGGAAACCAAGCCCCCTTTTGATGCATTCAAAGGCGTAACGAACAGTTAATTCAGGTATATTTTTATGCCATCTAAGACCTAAAGAAGGTTCAGTAGTCATGGCAGTTGCAGCAGCTTCTAATATAATATTGGTTAAATCAGTACAGGCATTGCTCCCATCAGGGTTTACTCCACCAATGGTAATAATAAAGAGGTCATTTGCCCCGGCGTGAATCTCCCTATATAACCTACTCTTTACTACCCCATGTTCGGAAACTTTTAATCGATGTAAAACTACCAGCTCTACTGCTTCTTCTCTGGTCATAGGTTGTTCGCTCTTATCTATTACACTTCTCTTATAATATGGCCACCACATTGTATCCATCTTACAGGACATTCCACTTCCATAACGCTCTAAAGATTGACAAAGCAGATAGGTAAACCATTGAGCTTGCACTGCATCTCTAAAACCACGACAAGGTTTCGCGGGTACATGGTTACATACATCAGCAATCATCAATAGTTCTTCTTTTCTCTTAGGATCTTTCTCTTCTTCAGCCATATACCTTGCTAATCGGGCATACCTTTTTGCCCATCTTATGACCGCTTTATCAGCAATTAACATTGCCTTCCACTCATCCATCTTCTTAGGTAAAGTCATAGCTTCCGGTCCATTCCAGGGATTTTGATGTAAAAACTCATCCTGAGCTTCTTTTAATTTTCCTTCTATACGTTTAATTCTACCTTCTAAACCGTCTTCAAATACACTCTCGTAAGCAGGGGTAGGACTTGAATATCCAGTTACATAACCGGGGGATTCCATTGAAGCATTGTTATTCTGAAGTGCCTTTTCATCTTTGTCAATATACTCTTCCGCTTTAGTCTGAATAGTATGGGGTTTCCACCATTCTGTTATTTCCCTAAATTCTTCTTTTTCATCAGGACAATAGGGACTTTTCAATATATCGATATTTAAAAAATAGTTACTCTCTTGATAGATGGGTATCAAGTTGGGTTTCTCGGCATGATCCCCAACTAACAATTCGTGGTCCTTTATAAAAATAGTCATATTATCTAATACATTAGCCAGGGCTTTCGCTCTTCTTATAACCCACTCCTCGCCATCGGTCTCTTTAAAAGATTGAGTCATATATCTGGATCTTTCTATTCCTGCTTTCACTCCTTTTTCGACGTATTCCCCCCCTCTGGTATGTTTCCACCAAAGAGAATCTTTTAATTTCCTTGCTCGCTCAGTCAACGGTTTAATCAATTCATCTTGTTTATCTTTATAAGTTATATCTTTCATTTTTTAACCTCCTAAATAGATTTAAAATATTTCGCATAATAAAATATCCTCCAAATTATTTTTTCTCAAATCTATCACAAGCTACCACATCTTCCTTAACTGGTCGCGCTGTCCAATATCTACATTTCTCATCTTGCTGAGGCAAAAAACAGTCTCCCTTGCCTTCTTTATAATCCAAATCACTCTCCTTTAATGGCTTAAAATTCTTACATTCCTTACAAACGGTCATCTCAAACCCTCCTTTCTTAATTTTTCTCTTAAAAATTCAACTTTTCTTTTCTATATTCTATACCTCCTCTGGGCCAATAATTCCCCCTATAGTTGTGGTAATATTATTCTTTTCTAAAAAATCTTTTATCCACTCTACCTCCTTTTTTTCCATAAATGGTTCACCTTTATAAGCATAATTTAACCCCAATTGAATATATTTCTTCTCCGCAGAATTATGAAAAGGTAGAAGGTCTACCGCTAGAACAGGATTCTCTAAGGATTGAAGATAATCAACCAGCAGCTCAAAATTTTCTTTATTATTATTAAATCTGGGTATAACGGGGACTCTAATTCTGATATTTGCTTTTACCGCAGATAACTTTCTTAAATTATTTAAAATAAGTTTATTATCTACCCCAATAAACCTTTTGTGCATAGTTGGATCCATACACTTTATATCGTAAAGAAATAAATCGGTATATTCCGCTATTTCCTCTAAGATTTCCCATTTATAACTACCCGACGTTTCTACCGCAGTATGAATCATTTCGGCTTTAAATTTCTTTAATAATTTAAGGCTATACTCTGGAAAGAATAAAGGTTCACCCCCACTTAGAGTAATTCCCCCCCTGGAGGTCTCATAAAAAGCTCTGTCTCTTAATGCTTCATCAATAATTCTATCAAAAGCCAAGGCTTGCCCTACTTTTTCTAACGCCTTCAACGGACAAGATTCCACACATTTTAAACATTTACTACATTTTTCTCTATCTCTTAAAATTGCTTCCTTTTTTGAGGATAGCCAGCTTATCGCTCTTTGCGGACATATTTCTATACACTTACCACACTTTTGGCATTTATCTTCATGGTAGTAAATATCTATTTCTGGAGATTTGCATTCAGGATTATGACACCAAGGGCAATCTAAACTACAGCCCTTAAGAAATATTAAAGTTCTTATCCCCGGACCATCACTAATACAATATCTCTGTATTTCCGTAATTAAAGGAACCCTATCTTTTTCTTTTTCCATTTTCTTACCTAACCTTTGATTTATGCGAACAGCATTCGTATTAATAAGTTCAAAAAAAAACAAAACTATGATTTTCCACTTACTTCTTAATCTTTTTTAATTAACCCTCCCTCCACTAAGACATTTAAATTTTCAAAGACCACGCTTTTGGCTAATTTTAAATGAGAGGCGAGGTCGGAGACCCCCCAACCATTCGTGTTTCGAGTAAAGCTTTTCAATATTTGGGCTGTTCTTCTTACCGCTAAGTTTTTTCTTTTTCCAGTCATCTATTACCTTCTCATAATTGCGAACATCTTTCGCAATTATTTTATCACCTCTATTTTATTTTGTCAAATAATTTCCAAAATATGTCAATTAAAATTTAAAAGTGAACCCCTGCTTAGCTATATAATATATATCAAAAAAGAGAGGTTCTGAATTATGGCAAAGCAGCTTCACAAAATATTCCCTCTTCTACCCCTCAATCACCCGCTTTCCACTTCCAATTCAGATAACCCATTTGAAGAGAAATCTTCTTGGCAACCTCTAAAATTTTTGGTATCACCGTTTCCTTTTCAAAACGAAGGGATGGTCCTCCTACTCCTATTGCTGCTATTATTTCGTCGGAATTATTGAAGACGGGAACCGTTAGGGCATATACCCCCGCAAACACCTCTTCTTTACTGGCGGCATATCCTCTCTTTCTTACTATTTCAATCTCTTCTTTTAATCTATTCATATTTATTTGGTGTATCTTTATTAATTCCTCTCTTTTTTTATCTGGTAAAAAGGCCAAATATACCTTTGCTGAAGAGCCTTTATGTAACGGCAGTTCTGCTCCAATATCTATGGCAAATCGTAGGGGATATGATCCGTCAACTTTTTCTATAATTATGGTTCTATTATTAATAATTTTAGATAATAGTACTGTTTCTCCCAACTCTTTAGCTAAATCTTTTAATATTGGCCTGCTAACTTTGATTATTTCAATACTACCCAAATGAGTCAAGGAAAGTCTTAATAGTTCATCTCCGATAAAATATTCCTTTTTCTTCTCATCTTTTTTAATTAACCCTTCCTCCACTAAGACATTTAAATTTTCAAAGACCACGCTTTTGACTAATTTTAAATGAGAGGCGAGGTCGGAGACCCCCCAACCATTCGTGTTTTGAGTAAAGCTTTTCAATATTTGGGCTGTTCTTCTTACCGCTAAGTTTTTTCTTTTTCCAGTCATCTATTACCTTCTCATAATTGCGAACATCTTTCACAATTACTTTATCACCTCTATTTTATTTTGTCAAATAATTTCCAAAATAATCAGGTATCTAAATAATATTCTCTCGTGAGTATACCTTAGCTAGCCAGGAAACTTTTTATCCATATAACCTTGTTAAAAGTAGACCAAAATTCTCAGTTGATCTATTAAGAATATTCATCCCCTCCATATCTTTTATTATTTCACCTCTCCCTTCTCCAAAAATCGTATTCTCATAACAGGACCCTACTATATACATATCATTAACTAACATAAAATTAAACAAATTAGCCAGAGCCATACCACCACCAGCACGACGAGCAATAGTTATTGCCATTCCTACTTTACCTTTTAACGTTGATGAGGGGATATTTTTATAGGTAAAGCTAGTACCCTTTAAGTTACCTTTAAGGGCTGGAGGAGTTAAAATGTGAAAATATCGGTTACCCCGGGTTATTAATTCTTGCATTAAAGGAGTAATATTAAAACTATAAACTGGGCAGGCTAAGATAATCCCCTGGGCTGCTATCATCTTCTCCATAATTTCTACTAGATCATCATCGATAGGACATTTTCCTATCTTTTTACAGTTATCACAGGCCCGACAATGTTCAATCTTTTTATCAGCCAAGATTACTATTTCGGTCTCAACACCAATCTTAGTCAAGCTTTTAGACATAATCTGTAAAGCTAACTCTGTATTACTATTCTTACGATGACTACCTGATATGGCTACTACTTTAATCGCCACAATCGCCTCTCTATATACAAACATTAAAATATAATGTAATATGAAGTTTTACTTTCTTAAAGATAGTATATTTTCTGATTATTCTCGCCCCTCACTTTTTTTGCGGGTAGAAATTTCTCCATAAATCAATCGGATAACTAGTAAGCATGAATATCATATTTTTTCCTAATATAATTAGAAAAAGGATATGTATATTCATCGGGATATTTATTATTATTTTCTTTAAACAATACCATTAAGCGACCTATTTCCCATGCAGATTTCATTGCATAATCATTTTTAAGTATATCTCCAGTGGCGGTAGCATAATGAGCCACACACTCAATAGGTCTCATATGGCTATATATAAAGAGACGTCGCAAAACTCCTGCAGCTGTATCGGCCGCTACTCTTGCACCAACAACAATTCCCGCTGCTAATTTATTAGCAAATTTACCTGAGGCAGTATAAGGTAGTAATCTGTCCAAAAATGTAACTCCCATACCACCAATGGTCCAATAAGTAGGAACTCCAATCACTATGCCATCAGAAGCCACTAATTTCTCACCTATCTCTTCCATATCATCAGTTAAATAACATTTTCCCGTTTTCATACAATCTAAACAACCTTCACAAAATTGTATCTTCTTATCTCTAATAAAAATAATTTCACTCTCCGCTCCAGCTTTTGTTGCTCCATCTAAAACTTGTTTAACTAAAATTTCTGAATTTCCTCTAATTCTGGGTGTACATACTATACCTACAATTTTCATTCTTATAACCTCTTTGTAATAGTTTAGTTTTTCCAAAATCTTGATTTATAGTATATCTCACCCCCCCAAGCTGTCAAGCATTTTTTTGGAATTTGTCATTTACAAATCAAAAGTGCACTACCCAAAAACAGTAAAAAGGTATAATTTAGAACTAAATCTTAAAAAGAAAAGAGGTTCTAAATTATGTCTAAACAATTACACAAAAACTTTGTAGACGAGCAAGTAAAATTACTATTAAAAAGTTATACGGATAAAAAAATCAAGATTAATTATATCTTATCAATTCTCGGAATCAAAAGAAGAAGATTCTTTAAATTATTGAATAGATATAAAAAGGATCCGGATAATTTTTCTATCCAGTATAACCGAAAAACAATCAATCGAAAGATTGATAAAACCATTGAAACGAATATTATAAAAGAATTAAATAGAGAAAAAATTCTCATTTTAGACAAAGAAGTACCGATTAGATATTACAATTACACTTATATAAAAGACCTCTTAGAAAATGATTATAACCAGAAGGTATCTCTTTCGACCATCATCAACCGGGCAAAGACAAATGGCTTTTACCTTACTAAGCCGAAGCGAAAAGTACACGATAGAGAGGTATTAACTAACTATCCGGGAGAACTGATCCAACACGATTCTTCTCATCATCTGTTTGCCCCTTATGCTAATAGTAAATGGTACCTGATTACCTCAATAGATGATTACAGCAGGCTTATCCTGTATGCTGTTCTAGTAGAAAGAGAGACTACCTGGACTAATATTATCGCCTTAAAAGTAGTAATCTTAAGGTATGGCCTACCCTATTCTTACTATGTAGATAGCCATTCTATCTACCGCTTTGTACAAGGGAGAGATAGCAACTGGAGGAACCATTATAAGCTTACCGATGAGGTTGAACCACAATGGAAACAGGTTTTAGATGACTGTGGGGTAAAGGTAACCTATGCTCTATCTCCCCAGGCCAAGGGGAAGATTGAGAGACCCTATAGATGGATTCAGGATAGGCTAGTAAGGGCTTGTTACAGAAAAAGAATTTCTGATATCAAGCAGGCACAGTTAATATTAAATAGCCTTATCCAAAAATATAATTACCAATGGATTCATTCTACTACCGGAGAGGTACCTTATATTAGATTTGTAGAGTAGGCGGGTGGGTTACCCCACCAACCCCTCATCGAACTGACCGTGCCGATTTCCAGCAGTCAGCTCTCCTTAGATGTTGCCCCCTCGCAGGGAGTAACTCTGGTCATTTTGCCCTTCCTTACCAGCCTATCCCCTATTATAGCCTCCAATGAAGATTTCCTTCCCTTATCGAATATATCTTCTTTAGCTCTAACAGGTTCAGGGCTTCACCTAAGCAGGACGCCTTCACTCCATTCCCATTACAGGAACTTCAACGCTAATATGCATCCATCCGACTTCTTAGGCTGCTTCACCTCGGATTTCCCCAGGGGGTTATACCTTGGCTTACCCTCTGCCAGTGCCTTTTCCCTCTGCCGTCGTGGCACGCCACTTGAACAGGGTCGCTTATCCTAACCTAAGGACAACCTAAGACCTCCCCAGTTCTCCTAGTCAACCTTTTACCTCATCCCCACCATCTATACGCTACCGCTTATTTCACCTATTATGGCTTCCCCACTCTTTGGGTAGGTCGCCAATCGGTATAACGCCTTATCGATGGTTCACTTGCGTTTGGGGCTAAGGTTTGCTATCCGACCCTCCCGACACTGCGTCACCACAATGCCGTGTCTTGTAACAACGCTACTGTCAGTAACAGGTAACTAACAGGAAGGATTCTCACCCTCTGGCTGACTAATCCTCTGGGCGTTACCAAAGAGCAATAAGAGAGAAAAGATCTCTCTTTAGAGAATTTACGATAAGGCCACCTTTTTTATCCAGCAAGGATATCTTCTGTTTAAGAGTAGAGAGAATGGTAAACCCTTATCGTAAAGTGTCTATCAATAATTTAGAATTAAAGGTGCCTGCTGCACCACTACAAGAGAGAATACAACTTCGGATAATACCAGATAAAGAATCTGGTTTATCTGAAGTAAGATTCTGGTATAGAGATGAGTTTTTAGGTAGTCAAAAAGTTAAAAATTCTGATTTAAATTTAGTCCAGTTTTAACTTTTAACTAATAATTTATTTACATCTAGAGAGAAAAAAATAGTATATTTTAATCTTTAAAAATGGCTCACTTTTAAAGTGTAACTAAGAAAAATATTGAGTTTAATTTAGTCCACTTTTGATTCTTAAATAGTCCACTTTTGGAATTTAACTAACAACACTATTTGAAAATATTTTTTATTCTGATAACTGATGGATAAAGATGCCACTACGAAGTTTAGGTTCGAACCAGGTTGATTTAGGAGGCATTACCTTACCGGCATCAGCTACTGCCATTAATTCTTCTATAGAAGTAGGATACAAGGAAAAAGCCACTTTCATCCCTGCCTTTACTCTTTTCTCTAACTCCTTCAAACCCCTGATTCCTCCTACAAATTCTATTCTCTGGTCTGTTCGTGGGTCTTTGATTCCCAAAATAGGGGTGAGCAGATTATTTTGCAATATCGATACATCAAGGCTATTCACTACATCATCTTCGTCAAAAGTTCCCGGTTTGACGGTAAATTTATACCAGCAATTACCTAAATACATCCCAAAGACATGTTTAGCTTCTGGTTGGTAGGGACTTTTATCGCTATACTTTTCTATAGCAAACTTTTCAGAAATTTTTCGAATAAATTCTTCTGAAGAATTTCCATATAAATCAGCTACTACTCGATTATAATCCATGATATAAAGTTCATTATGGGGGAAAAGAACAGACAAAAAGTAATTAAACTCTTCCTTCCCGCTATAATTTTTAAATTGTTCTCTTTTTCTTAAACCTACTTTTACTCCGGCAGCTGCCCGATGATGTCCATCAGCAATATAAAAACCATCAATCTTAGCAAAAACATTGATTAATTGTTGAATTACTTTTTCATCATCAATTAACCAACCAAGATGAGTTATTTTATTTTCTGAAGTAAAATTATAGATTGGTTTTTTCGCTTCTATCCATTGATTAACAATTTGATTTACTTCATCCTTGGCCTTATAAGTAAGAAAGACCGGACCTGTATTAGCATCAGTATATTCAATATGCTTTATACGATCCTTTTCTTTATCTACTCGAGTATTTTCATGTTTTTTAATTATATCATTAAGATAATCATCAATAGAAGCACCAACTACCAGTCCAGTTTGAATTCTCCCTTCTATGATTTGCCTATAGATATAGAAAGTCTCTTTTTCTTCTTTTAAATATACCTTCTCTTCAATCAATTTAATCAAATTATCTCTAGCTTTTTCATACACTTTCTCCTCATAATGGTTTATAGTAGAATCAAGATCTATTTCAGCTTTACTCACATGAAGAAATGAATAAGGATTATTCTTGGCCATCTGGTAAGCTTCTTCCCGATTAATTACATCGTAAGGCGGGGAAGCTACTTGGGATACTAATTCAGGTATAGGTCTTAAAGCTCTAAACGGTTTAATTATAGCCACTTTTTATC
>DFYM01000026.1 GCA_002383355.1 Candidatus Immundihabitans aquiphilus
GTTGAGACCTGACCCCAGGAAGATGTTACTCCGCTTTTAACTTATAATTTAAATATCCACTTACAATTATGAGAAAAGCACCGAATATGATAAATAAATCAGGTACCTTTTTAAAAATAAAAGTATCAAAAATAACACCAAATACAATTTGTGAATATAAATAAAGAGATACCAATTTTGGGGGCGCCATATGATATGATAAGGTAAGAAAATATTGGCCGCTTAATCCTACTATTCCTACTAAAATTAATATAATTAAGTTTTTTGTGTCCGGGATAATGAAATTTCTTTGCCATAGTAATACCCCCAAAGCCGTCAAACCTATAATGTATCCAAAGTAATTAACTACTACCAAAGGATGATCACTCAAACGTAAACGACGTACTACCGTAACACCTATTGCATCCATTATTGATCCACTCAAACCAATAATTGCCGGAAAAACATCTGCCCGAATTCCCGGCTTCACCACAAATAACATCCCTAAAAAACCAAAAACAAATATAGAAATTTGTTTAAAATTTACTTTTTCCTTTAAAATTTTAGCTGCAAAAAATATGGATAAAAAAGGAGCTAATTGTTTTATAGTGATAGCATCAGTTAAGAGCATAACTTTAATGGTGTAATAATAAGCGACTATACTAAAAGTACTTAACACCCCCCGTAATAATAATAAAGGCCGGTTATTCCCTAAAATCGGTATTCTTTTATTTATTAACAATAATGGAATTATTAGCATGGTAGGAATATTTCGAAATAAAATTATCTCCATTAAGGGAATATTTGGTACAAATTTTATTAAAATAGCCATGGCAGCAAAACATATTGCCGAAATGATCATCATTAAAATTCCCTGTGTCTTTACCTCACGTTTAGCTGGCTTTATAGATGAGGATTGATCCATAGTAAGTAATTTTCCTTTCTTGTTATTTGTAAATATTTTTTATACTGTTATTTACTCTCCCTCAAACTCCTCCCCGAAGACAAAAATTCATTAATCCCCCGGGCGGCTACTTTACCATCTCCTACTGCCGAGATTACTGTAGCCGAACCTCTAACAATATCTCCTCCAGCGAATATCCCTTCTTTAGTAGTAACTTTGGTGTTATCATCTATAATGAAATAACCCCACTGGTTAATCTCAACTCCGGTGACACTGCGGGCTACAATAGGATTAGCTGAGGTCCCAATGGCATCAATGACCATATCTACTTCGATTACAAAATTAGAACCGGGGATGGGGATAGGTCTTCTTCTACCTGAATCATCCGGTTCACCTAATTCCATCTTCAGACATTCCATTCCCCTAACATTACCTTTATCATCACCTAATACTTTAACAGGGAGGGTAAGAAAATTAAAGATAATCCCCTCTTCTTCCGCATGATGGACTTCTTCTGCCCGAGCCGGAACTTCTTTTCGGGATCGGCGATAGATGATATAGGATTTTTCAGCTCCCAATCTTAAGGCCGTACGGGCTGAATCCATAGCTACATTTCCTGCTCCGATAGTAGCTGCCCTTTGGCCTATCTTAATAGGAGTATCATATTCCGGGAAGGCATAAGCTTTCATTAAATTAGAACGAGTTAAAAATTCATTTGCTGAATAGACATCATTTAAATTCTCTCCCGGGATATTCATAAAACGGGGTGCTCCTGCTCCGTTGGCTAAGAAGATGGCATCAAATTCCCGGGTCAGTTCATCTACATTCTTGGTAGCACCTACTACAAAATCGGTTATTACTTCCACTCCTAATTTTTCAATCTCTTTTACTTCGTATCCTACTATCGATTTAGGAAGTCGAAATTCAGGAATACCATATACTAAGACTCCCCCGGGTTGGTGTAAGGCTTCAAAGATGGTGACTTCATAACCTAATTTAGCTAAATCAGCGGCACAGGTGAGTCCGGCAGGACCGGAACCCACTATGGCTACTTTCTGTTCTTTTTTACTAATCTGGGGTAGGTTACCGTGAATGTTATTTTTGCGGGCCCAATCAGCCACAAAGCGTTCTAATCGACCGATAGCTATCGGTTTTTTCTGTTTTTCCAAGACACACACTATCTGACACTGTTCTTCTTGAGGACATACTCTTCCGGTTATAGCCGGAAGGTCATCGGTCTTTAATATTTCCAGATAGGCTCCGGCAAAATCTTCCTCAACAATTTTTTCAATAAATTTAGGAATGTTAATCTCCGCCGGGCAGCCCTTCATACATTTAGGGTTTTTACACTGCAGGCATCTTTGAGCTTCATAAATAGCTTGTTCTTGGGTATAGCCCAAGGGTACTTCTTTAAAATTACAAGCTCGCTCTTTAGGGTTTTGCTCAGGCATGGACACTTGCTCTCTTTTCATCCTTTCTTTTACTGGTATCATCTCAGCCATTAATTGGTCTCCTTTCCGCAGGTACAGGTATGATTAGATTGGTGGTAGAGATCCCAGGATTTTTTTTCCGAGCCTTTATAACGGGAAAGACGATTGGAAAATTCTTCTCAATCTACTAACTGTCCATCAAACTCCGGACCATCGGTACAGACAAATTTGGTCTCTCCCCCGATGGTAACTCTACAGGAACCACACATTCCGGGAGTTATAATCAAAAGTTGTGGAC
>DFYM01000052.1 GCA_002383355.1 Candidatus Immundihabitans aquiphilus
GAAATAAAGGGGACCGGCTACTTTCCTCTATCTCTGGATTTGATCACTTAATATATTTTTTACTAACGACTAACGACTGTATGGTCCTGGCCAGAGAGCGAAAGCGACCGAAGCAATCTTAAGAGGTATAACCTATTTTATTTAACCGGACACGAAGTAAAATTGGTAAATAGAAGAGTGAAAAAAGGAAACCGTGGCTCTGGGCTGCGGTTTCCTTTTGATAGGAGTAAAAACGGTGAGTAAAAACGAAAAGGAAAGCCTTGGCCTCGATACCGATAATCAATACACGGCTAAACAGATTCACGTTTTAGAGGGATTAGAAGCGGTAAGGAAAAGACCGAGTATGTATATTGGAAATACCTCAAGTAGAGGATTACATCATTTAGTAAATGAGGTAGTAGATAATAGTATTGATGAGGCGATGGCTGGTTTTTGTAAAAAAATAGAGGTAGTTATTCATCCGGACAATAGCGTTTCTGTAACCGATGATGGGAGAGGAATTCCCGTGGATATTCACGAGCCGACGGGAGAGCCAGCAGTGACTGTAGTATTGACCAAATTGCACGCCGGAGGAAAATTTGGAGAAGGTGGATATCGAGTTACCGGAGGATTACACGGCGTAGGCGTCTCGGTAGTTAACGCCCTATCTGAATGGTTAGAAGTAGAAGTAAGAAGAGAGGAGAAGATATTCTATCAGAGATTTGAAAGAGGGGTGCCGGTATCAGCTTTAAAAGTAAAGGGCAAATCTACCCACAGCGGGACAAAAATAACTTTTAAACCTGATCCGCAAATTTTTGAGGAGGTAAATTTTAATTTTGAGACGATTGCTCATCGGCTAAGAGAATTAGCTTTTTTAAATGCTGGCTTAAAGATTAATTTAAAAGATGAAAGAAATCCCGGTAAAGAAGTTTCTTATAAATATGAGGGCGGAATAATTGAATTTGTAAAACATTTAAACAAAAATAAAGATGTCTTGTTTAGGAATCCTATCTATATCAGCGGGAAAAAGGACGATATAGAGGTAGAAGTTAGCCTCCAGTATAATAGTGGATATTTAGAAAACATTCTTACCTTTGCCAATAATATCCATACAGAGGAGGGGGGTAGTCATCTAGTAGGATTTAAAGCCGCTATTACCCGGGTGGTAAATGATTATACTCGAGGTGGTCTCGCCGCTGATTTTAAAAAAATTTCTTCCAAAGAAAAGGAAGCTAATTTATCCGGAAACGATGTAAGAGAAGGGTTAACTGCCGTAGTAAGTGTAAAATTATTAAATCCCCAATTTGAAGGGCAGACCAAGACCAAATTGGGGAATAGCGAGGTAAGAGGGATTGTCTCTTCTATTGTCACCGAAGGGTTGAGTAATTTCTTTAACGAGAACCCAGAAATTACTAAAAAGATATTAGCTAAATCTATTTCAGCTTTAAAGGCCCGAGAGGCTGCTCGCCGGGCTCGTGATTTGGTAAGACAAAAAAATGGACTGAGCGTGGGTACTCTCCCCGGGAAATTAGCCGATTGTTCAGAAAAGGACCCTCGATATCGAGAATTATTTTTAGTAGAAGGCGACTCTGCTGGTGGTTCAGCCAAGCAAGGAAGGGACCGAAGGTTTCAGGCAATTATGCCCTTAAGAGGAAAGGTTCTGAATGTGGAGAAGGCACGCTTGCATAAAATATTAGAAAACAACGAAATACGTTCTATTATTACTGCCTTGGGGATTAATCTAGGAGAAGACTTAGATGTGGAGAAATTAAGATACTATAAAATAATAATCATGACCGATGCCGATGTNNATTGAGAGAGGGAATATTTATATTGCCCGTCCCCCCCTTTACAAGATTGAACAGGATGGCCAGAGTCATTACCTGTTTGATGAACAGGAACTAGATATAAAATTAAAAGAAATTGATGGTAATCCAACAGTTCAGCGCTATAAGGGGCTGGGAGAGATGAATCCAGAGCAACTCTGGGAGACTACTATGAACCCGGAGACCAGGGTTTTAAAGAAGGTAACCTTAGAAGATGCTTTAGAAGCCGAGGAGATGTTTACGGTACTGATGGGCGATAAGGTAGAGCCCCGCAAAGAGTTTATCTATAAACACAGTTTAGAAGCGAAAGAAATTGATATTTAACAACTAACGACGGTTCACTATCGACTAACTAATCTAATTGAGGAATTTTAAAACGATGGAAGAAAAAGAAAATAAAGATGGGAAAAAAGAAAAAGTGAAAGTAAATATAAATAACCAGGAATTGCTTACTGATATCGGAGAGGAAGTAAAAGATGCCTATCTTAGTTACGCGATGAGTGTAATTATTGGCCGAGCCCTACCCGATGTACGTGATGGGCTAAAACCAGTTCACCGTCGGGTGCTATACGCGATGAGTAGACTGGGCAATACTTCGGATAAGCCTTATAAGAAGTCTGCTCGTATTGTAGGTGAAACTTTGGGTAAATATCATCCTCACGGAGATGCTGCTGTATATGATACTATTGTAAGAATGGCGCAAGATTTTTCCTGTCGTTACCCCTTGGTTGACGGTCAAGGCAATTTCGGTTCGGTGGATGGAGATGCCCCGGCGGCGATGAGGTATTGTGTAACTGGTGACACTTTGCTTTTAAGTGATAAGGGTATTATTCCAATAGGAGAAATTTCTAACGAGAAAGAATGCGACATAGATTTAAAAGTCTTGAATTATGAAGGCAAAAAAAAGAAAGCAGTCAAATTTTTCAATTCAGGCCAGCACAAGACCATAAAAATTACCACTGAACAAGGATATGAATTAAGAGGTACCTATAATCACCCTGTTTTCTGTTGGGAAGTCAATAAATTTGGTGTACCTGGTTTTACCTGGAAGCTATTGGAAGATATAAAGGAGAATGACTATGTTTTATTAAGTAGAGGAGCGTCCCTATTCAGCTCCGAAGACCTGGATTTAACTAAGTACACCCCCAACAATAAAAGATATAAAGAGGTCGGGCTTCCTCGTAGAATGAATAAAGACCTAGCTTTTTTGTTAGGAGCTTTAGTTTCCGAAGGGTCATTTCATCAGAGACAAATATTATTTAATAACCAAGATCTTGATTTTTATAAAAAAATAAAAAATATTATTAAGAAACAGTTTAAGGGTATCAAACTTTACGAAAGAGAGATAAAGGGTGATTGCCGAGAATTAAGTATCTATCAGCAACAAGTAGTTGAGTTCTTGAAGAATATCGGTTTAGAAGATACTGCTTCCGAGGATAAGACCATTCCTTTTAGTATATTGTTATCTAAAAAAGACACTATTCGAGAATTTTTAAAGGGGCTTTTTGAGGGTGATGGTTCAATAATAGTGCATAAAGATAAAAGACACGAGGGGAAGGTTATAGAGCTGGTTTATAATTCCAAAAGTCAGGAATTAATAAGACAGTTAAAAATTTTACTACTAAACTTTGGGATAGTTACTACCTTTCCTTATCAAGATAAAAGATCTGATTGTTACAAGTTGTTGATATCGGGAGTAGAAAACATTAAGGGATTTAAGGAAGAAATTGGTTTTTCCTCCTCAAGAAAACAGGAGCGCCTTTTAGAGATTGATAGTATTAACGCTAACAGGATGAGCAAGACTGATTTTATTCCCTTTTTAAGTACGTATCTTAGAAAAAATTATAAAAATGAATTTATAAAGAAGCACAATTTTGATCGTTATAATAATCTAAAAAGATATAAAGATGAATTAATAGAATATCTCCAGGAAAACGATAAAAAATTAATCGAATGGCTATTAGAACATAATATTTTCTTTAATAAGATAAGAAAGATTGAGGAATTAGAAGAGAAAAATGTTTATTCGATCAGAGTAGATAGCCAATGTCACTCCTTTGTAGCCAATGGGTTTATTAATCACAATACGGAAATTCGTATGTCCAGGATAGCGGAAGAATTGTTAGCGGACATTAACAAAGAGACGGTGAATTTTGTGCCTAATTTTGACAATTCCTTAGAAGAACCGGAAGTATTGCCAGCTAAAATCCCTAATCTCTTGATCAATGGTGCTTCCGGAATTGCGGTGGGGATGGCTACCAATATTCCCCCTCATAATCTGGGAGAAATAGTGGACGGAATTGCCTTGATGATTGATGAGCCGGAAGCTAGCATAGAACAATTAATGAAGGTAATCAAAGGACCTGACTTTCCTACGGGGGGAATAATTTGTGGTACTGAGGGGATAAGGAGTGCCTACAGGACCGGGAAAGGGTCTATAAAATTGCAAGCCCGGGTAATTACCGAGGGGTTAACCGAGGACCACCAGGAGGCGAGAAACAATCCTCGTTTGATCATAAAGGAGCTTCCTTATCAAGTAAACAAAGCTGATTTGGTAGAGGAGATTGCTAATTTAGTTCGGGATAAGAAGATCCCCGAGATTACTGGTTTAAGAGACGAGTCAGACCGAAAGGGTATGAGGGTAGTTATTGAACTAAGAAAAAATTCCAATGTCGATATAGTTTTAAATAAGCTATATAAACACACTAAAATGAGCATTTTCTTCGGGATAAATATGGTAGCCATAGACCACGGTCGTCCTCGCACCCTAAATTTAAGAGAAATGATTGAGTGTTTTTTAGAACACCGCAAAGAAGTAGTAGAAAAAAGAACTAGATACGACTTAAAAAGAGCTAAAGAAAGAGCCCATATCTTAGAAGGTTTAAAAATCGCCTTATCTAATATTGATGAAGTAGTACAAATCATTAAAAAATCTAAAAATGTGGAGATAGCTCATCAGGAGCTTAAGAATAGGTTTGGCTTAAGTGATATCCAGGCCCAGGCTATTTTAAATATGAAACTCCAGAGGCTTACCTCTTTGGAGACCGAAAAGATTTCAGAAGAATATTTAGAATTAATAAAGCGCATTGCCTATTTAGAAGAGATACTCCAAAACGAAAAGAAGATGATGTTACTTATCAAAGAGGAGCTTTTGGAACTAAAAGAAAAATATGGTGATGAACGGAGGACGATAATTATTGAAGACGTGGGAGAATATAGTGTTGAGGACTTTATTACCGAGGAGGATATCGTTATAACCTATACGCAGGATGGGTATCTAAAGCGGCTCCCCTTAAGTACTTATAGAAGTCAGAAGAGAGGAGGGAAGGGAAAAATTGGAATGACTACCAAGGCCGAGGATTTGGTAGATCAATTGTTGGTTACCACCAATCTTCATGACATATTATTTTTTACTAATAAGGGAAATGTCTACAAAAGGAGAGCTTATCAGATTCCGGAAGGAGAGAGGACCTCGCGGGGGGTGGCCATAGTTAACTTATTAGGCATAGACAGAGATGAACAGGTTACTACTCTTATTCCTATAGAAAGTAAGGAATTGGCAGAATCGAAGGAAGACGAAGGCCAAAAATATCTATTTATGGCTACTAAAAAGGGTAAAATAAAGAAAGTACCCCTTTCCAGCTTTTCTAATCTAAGAAATATGGGAATTATTGCCCTTCGCCTTCTCCCCGAAGATGAATTAGTGGGAGTAAGACTGGCTGAGGGGGGAGAGGAAGTGATTTTAACTTCCCACCAGGGAAAATCCATTCGTTTTGCCGGAGATTTGATTAGACCTTTGGGGAGGAGTGCCCTGGGGATAAAGGGGATGACTTTTAGTTCCTCCGATTATCTTATAAGTATTGATTTAGTCGAGCCAAATTTCCAGGAGGACTTATTATTGGTTACCGAAGAAGGATATGCCAAAAGAACCTCTTTAGAAGATTTTAGAAAATTTAAGAGACCGGGCGGGCGGGGGACAACCTCTATCAAGTTAACCGAAGAAAAGGGTGCGGTGTTAGCGGCAAGAATAGTAGAAGAGGAAGACGACATAATCTTGATCAGCCAACAAGGGATCGTTATCCGAGTTCCCGTTAAAGAAATTCCTCGGACGGGAAGATATTCTCAAGGGGTAAAGTTAATGGAGCTTGCCACCGGCGATAAAGTAGCCAGTGTTGCCCTAGTGCCTATCGAAACTAAAAACCTTGATTTATAGGCTAAAAAATATTTAAAAACTTTGCTGTAAAAACCAAAAAAAATGACAAAGGCATATGGTTTTAGAGGGATTTAGTCCCCTTGGGCGTCGCAGGTTAAAATCAAATTAAATCGAATATATAGTTTTGCTCTAATTTTGTTCTAATCTAAGATGATTATAAAGTTATTAAAATTAAGGAACCTTTTAAGGTTAGAAGAGGTGATCTAATTGTCTTTTCCAGAGGCTTTAGAGCATCTAAAAAAAATAGAAAAGGCTCGAGAGAAATTTATTGCTACAGGAGTAATTGATTCCTCAGTTATTCGGCCTATAATTGCAGATTCTTGGAAGAGGTGTAAAGCAGCAGGGGTAGATCCTTATTCCAAGAAGTCTGCAGCTCCACCTGGTGCCAAAGAGATAGAAGCACTGTTAAGTAAGAATAGCTATTTGATTAAAGTGTCCTGGCCTATACTGCAAATGGCAGAAGAAATGATAAGGGGCTCAGGGTTTAGAATAGATTTGAGTGATAAGGATGGTTATATTCTTAAAATAATTGGCGACCAAGAGGTGTTAGAAGAATCTGAAAAAGTTGGGGTAGTGGTGGGGTCAAATAGATCCGAAACAATTGTGGGAACAAATAGTATAGGAATGACCCTCTTTACTGGAGAACCGATACAAATTATTGGTCCCGAGCATTACAATCTTTTTCCTCGTTACTGGACCTGTTCTTCAGCACCTCTTAAAAATTCCTCTGGCAATCTTATCGGCGTGGTAAATATGTCTGGTAAATACCATTTACTCCACAAACATACTTTAGGTATGGTGGTTAGTATTGCTAAGGCCATTGAAAATGCCCTTAGTATAGAAGAAAAAGTATATGAGCTGGGTATCACCAATGGATTTTTAAAAGCCATAATTGAATCTATGGGTGATGGCTTGATAGTAATAGATAAGGAAGGTAAAATAATACATTTAAATTCTCTTGCCGGCAAAATTTTGGGTAAAGAACCTAAGGACACAATTGCTAAGCCGATAGATAAGTTAATCAGCACAAATTTTTCTCTACTAGATATTTTGAACACTGGCAAAGGATATTTAGAGAAGGAAATCATTATTACTCCCTTTTACAATAAAGAAAGTTCACGATATCTGCTTACTGAAAAATTAATTGAAGATGCTGAAGGTAAATTGCAAGGGGTAATGGCTTTATTTAAAGAAATAAAAAAGGTACATAGATTAGTTGGTGGCATTATTGGAGCCGACCACCGAATTAATTTTTCCCACGTTGTGGGAAATAATAAAAAGCTAACAAAAGCAGTGAATTTAGCCAAAACTGCTGCAGTTAGCGATTGCAAGATATTAATACAAGGTGAAAGCGGAACGGGAAAGGAGATTTTTGCTCAGGCTATCCATAATAATAGCAATAGAAGGGATAAACCCTTTATTGCTATTGATTGCGCTGCTATCCCCCGTGATTTGGTAGAAAGCGAATTATTCGGATATGAAGAAGGGGCCTTTACTGGCGCTAAGAGAGGCGGAAAACCGGGTAAATTTGAATTAGCTGAGGGAGGGACTCTTTTTCTTGATGAGATAGAAAGTTTGCCTTTAGAGGCTCAACCAAAATTATTACGAGTATTAGAGTCTGCTCAATTAATGAGAGTAGGGGGTACTAAAATTATTCCTATTGATGTAAGAATTATCTCTTCAACTAATCGAGATTTATTACAAATGATTGAAGAGGGAAGTTTTAGAGAAGATCTTTATTATCGCTTAAATACAGTGACTATAGATATTCCTCCTTTGCGAGAACGAAGAGATGATATCCCTATTTTAGTTGAATATATTGGTAATAAAATCGGGCAAAAATTGGGTAAGAATAAAATAAGGGTTGATCAAGAAGTTTTAGAATTGTTAGTTAATTATAATTGGCCAGGAAATGTTCGAGAACTGGAAAATGTATTAGAAAGTGCAATCCTTTTGTCCAAAGGAGATCATATTACTCTTGAGGCTATACCTGAAAATATTAAAAATTTTAAAACTGTTAATCTGAGCCTCGGAGATAAAAAAGAAAAAAAAGAAGTTGATTCTTTAAGTAATATGGAAAAAGAAGTAATTATTAAAGCTCTTCAGGATACTAAAGGAAATATTTCCAAGGCTTCAAGAATTTTGGAAATTGACCGAAGCACCTTATATAGAAAAATAAAAAAATTCAAAATTTGTACACAAATTTTTGAGTAAACCTTTACGATATAAACCCAAAGGTCAAAGGTGTAGCAAAATACTGTAGCATAATGAAACACAACCAGTTAAAAGTTATGGGTTGCAGAAATAAAAGTAAGTGTCTTTTGCTGTCAGTTTATTGATATCTCCTAAGTTTTTAAGGAAATTTTACCCGAAAATTTATGTTGGCATAAAAATTGCTTATCTAAATTAATGTTAAATATGAGCGGACAATTTTAGGCTTATCACTCAAGTTTAACTTAGAAATAAATAAAATAAGTTAGGAGAAGTTGAGGTTTAACCAATGGCTACAGCAAAAAAACCACCCCAAGAAGTAAAAGTATTAAAGAATTATGTAGGAGGGAAATGGATTGACCCTGAAAACAATGGTTATCTGGAGGTAGAAAATCCTGCTACTGGCGAGATATTAGCCAAAGTACCCCTGTCTACTACCGAGGCCACCAATCAGGCTATTGAGGCAGCCTTTGCGGCTTACCCTGGCTGGAGTGCTACCCCGGTAGCCAGAAGAGTTCGCTACCTCTTTGAGTTAAATGAACTGCTCCGGGCTAATGAAGAGAAAATTTCCCGCACCCTTGTTGCTGAGATGGGTAAATCTATGACCGATGCCATTGCTGAAATGAAACGGGTCTATGAAAATATTGAGGTTGCTGCCGGCATGCCTGTCCTTCAGCAGGGAGACAAAATTATCGGATCCTCCTTTGATATAGATGGAGAGGTACTCCGACTCCCCTTGGGGGTATTTGCCATGATTGCCCCCTTTAATTTCCCAGCGATGGTTCCCTTCTGGTTTTTGCCCTACGCCTTAGCTACGGGGAACACCTTTGTACTTAAGACCTCCAAGCAGGTTCCCATGACCATGCAGTTGATTACCGAATATCTAGACCAGGTCGGTCTCCCACCAGGAGTATTTAATCTGGTAAACGGTGATAAGACCGTATCAGAGGCCTTTATGGATAGTCCCAAAGTAAAGGGTATCTCTCTGGTAGGTTCCACTCCCACTTGTAAGCTAGTGGCGGAAAGGTGTGCGAAGACCAATAAGAGATTTCAGGCTATGGGTAGTGCCAAAAATCATCTGGTAGTCATGCCCGATGCCAAGTTAGACCAGGTTATCAGAAATGCTACTACTTCCTGCTATGGCTGTGCTGGGCAGAGGTGTATGGCCTCTTCAGTTATCATTGGAGTAGGGGAGATTTATGAGACGGTCTGTGAAAGGTTTATAGCAGATTCCAAAAATGTCATTGTGGCCAACCCCCTCGATCCAGCCTTTATCGATGAACCAATGGTTATGGGACCGGTCATCTCTAAAAAGGCCAAAGATTTTATCTTAGCTATGATTGAAGAGGGTATTAAAGAAGGTGCTACCTTAGCCTTAGATGGAAGAGACATTGTAGTACCTGGCTGTGAGAAGGGGTACTTTATCGGCCCTACCGTATTTACGGGGGTAAGGCCACATATGAAGATTCATGATACCGAGATATTTGGACCAGTCGTTTCCCTGATGAAAGCAGATACTTTAGATGAGGCAATTCAAATTATAAATGACCATAAATATGGTAACGGCGCTTCCATCTATACCCAGAATGGGTATTATGCTCGTCAGTTTAAATTAGAGGTGGAGGCCGGGATGATCGGCATCAATATAGGCATCCCTGCCCCTGTAGCCTATTTACCCTTCGGGGGGATGAAGGAATCCCAGTTTGCTGATATTAAGGCTCAGGGTAAGGCCATTGTTAATTTCTTTACCGAAGACAAGGTCATTACGGAAAGGTATTTTAGAGAGGAATAAATTCTTGAGGTAAAAATAGAGAGTACTGGTAAGTGTTTTTTGTTACTGTAGGTATTTACCTATACCTTAAATTAATCTTTTGACAAAAATTTCTTGGTTAAAATACTAAATTAAGGTGAACAATTGCTATATTGGAGTGAGAATAAATAAGTGAAAAAGGAGGGGTATATGAAAGTTAAAAAAGGTGAGAAATGAGAAAAAAGTAAATCTTATTCTTAGGATATTATTATAATGCCTAACATAATAAGTACTTAATGATCTAAAGGTGAAAGTAATTTATAAGTGTATGAAAGTTATGTTAAAAGAAATAAAATTAAAAAGGGGAGGTTATTATTACAATGTTAAGGAAAAAATTTTATATCATAACAGTATTAGTAATTATTACAGTTAGTTTGTTCATTTCGGCGACTTCCGTATTTGCGACACAAGATAAAATTAAAATAGGTTTTGCTCATGTAAATATGAATGCTCCATATTATATTGCTATGAAGGAAACTGCAGAAATTGTTGCAAATGAAGAGAATGTAGAATTAATCATGTATAACTGCGAAGATGATTTATCAAAACAGGTTCGGCAGATTATGAGTATGATCAGTATGGGTATAGATGGATTGTTAATCAACCCTGTAACTACCGATGGCCCAAAAACAGCTATTGAGGCTTGTATTAAGGAAGGTATTCCAGTAGTTGCTATTGATAGACAACTCTATGGGGATTATATAGCCTATGTAGGGATTGATCAATGGCAAGCTGGTTACAATGTTGGTAAATACATTGTCGAGAAAGTTTTCCCCGATAAAGAGAAAGTAGTGTGGGTAGAATTACAGGGGTCTCCAGGCTGTCCAGCAGGTATTGGTCGCGGAGGTGGTTTCCATCAAGCGCTAGACGAACTTGGTAAGAATAGGTTTAGTCGATTTTATAACGACCGTGGATACTATGATAGCTCGATGGGGATGCAAATAATGGAAGATGCAATCGTTAAAGCTAAAGGAGCAGGAGTAAATATAGACCTTGTTTTTGGGCATAACGATGCTATGGCTCTTGGAGCACGAGAAGCTCTCAAAAAGGCAGAAATGTCGGATGTTATTCTCTGCGGAGTTGATGCCCAAAAAGAAGCACTTTATTTAATCAAAACAAAGGAGAAACCCCAGTATGTTGCAACAATAGTGAACTGGTCTACAGATATAACTAGGATTGGAATGAAGGCTCTTATTGACTATATAAGAGAGGGGAAATCTCCAGATTTCACTCCCATAGAAGAGCTTTCAGCCTACTCTGTACAAATTTCAGATCCTACCAAATATATTAAAACTGGCACATTTCTCATCTATGAGGGCAATGTAGAAGGGTACTATAACCCTGATTCAATTTTCTAAGAAATCTTAAAATCTGTAGTTAATAAAAGGGGGGAAGGAGTATATTTTTAGGAAAATATAGCGATTCTTCCCCCTATCTTTATTAAGATATAACTTGGAATTATGTATGTTGATAATATCTACAGATAATAAGATGATGAAAGTAATAATAAAAAAGTAATAATAAAAGAGAGTAATGTATTATATAAAATTATATAAATATATAAGGAGAAAAGAAAATTTTGGTTTCTACAAAGAATAATCTATCCAATCCAACCCATTTTTTTGTTGCTAAGATTGAGTTTTTTTTTAGGAGATATTGGATAATTATTTTTTTAGCATTTTTGCTTATATTAGTTACGGTTACAGTTCCTTTTTTTTGGACAAGATATAATTTAGTAGGATTTTTAAGTTTAGTTTTACCTTTTTTATGCATATCAATTGGCCTTACTACCGTAATGTTAACAGGAGAAATTGACTTATCTGTTAGTAGCACTATGGCTTTCGCATCTATTCTGGTTATGGTTATGCAATATGGAAATTTTTGGCTCTGGTTACCAGAATCAGGAGCCGAGTTAGTTTTACCTACTCAGTGGAACCCTGTTATGCCACCTTATCTAATAATAATTTATATATGCTTTTTGGGTTTTTTGATAGGATGTATTATAGGGTCTTTACACGTTTTTATAGGAATGCAAGGATTTGTTGCAAGTTTAATAATGTTTTATCTTATTAGAGGAGTTGCAATATGTATAACTGGAGGACAGCCTTACAGTGGTATTGAGGGAGCAGGCCCTTTATTAAAAAGCTTAACAGGAAATATAGGACAAATACCCACTGTATTAATCATCATTATTATTGTTTTCCTGTTATTTTATTTATTCTTCAAATTTAATCCGTTAGGTAGGTCTATTTATGCTGTAGGTGGAGATCTTTTAACAGCTAATTTAATGGGAATAAATATAAAAAAAGTGAAAATACTTGCCTATGGCCTTTCAGGGCTACTAGCAGCTTTTGCTGGAATTTGGGCCACTGGTTACTTTGGAGTTGGGGATGGAAGATTTTTTGAAGGTTATGAACTCTATGCCATCGGCATGGTTGTTCTAGGAGGTACAACTTTCAGAGGAGGGCGTGGTGGAATTATTAATACATTAGGTGGTGTATTAGTTTTTTCCCTGATTATGACATGGGTTGATCTTTTGGGGATAGATTATTATACACAAACAATGATATTAGGATTTTTAATTGTTTTCATTTTAGTTTTGAATAAATTTACTGTAAAATAAAAAGATAAAATAGAAAAATAAGAGGAATAAATGAAAGAGGTTGTTTGTGAATTAAAAGACATTTGTAAAGATTACCCAGGAACTAAAGCTTTATTGAATGTAGATCTATCTTTTTATCGGGGAGAAGTTTGTGCTTTATTAGGTAAGAACGGTGCGGGTAAATCTACACTAATAAAAATCCTAGCCGGTGTAGTTACTCCTACTAGTGGTGAATTATACTTTAAAGGAGACAGGGTAGAAAATTTTAATCCTAGGAGTGCTTTTAAAAGAGGGGTTTCTGTTTTATATCAGGAATTACATCTTTTTCCTAATCTTACAGTTAAAGAAAATATGTTTGCTGGTCGTCTTCCTACAAAAAAAGGTTTAGTAAACTATAAGGCAATGAAAGAAATAACTTGTAATACTCTCAAATCTTTACATATCGATATAGAACCAGACAAATATGTAGAAGATTTAGACACAGTACAGAAACAGTTAATTTCTATTGCTAGAGCCTTGTCCATGAAAGGTGAGCTTTTCATCTTTGATGAGCCCTCTGCCATTCTTTCAATCGAAGAGCTTCGAATGCTGTATAAATCAATTAAAAAACTAAAGGATATGGGTAAAGGGATAATTTATGTAACACATATGTTAGAAGAGGCTTATGCTATAGCAGATAGAGTAGTGGTCTTACGAGATGGGAGAAAAGTTCTCGATGATTTGTTGTGTAATGTTAAGATGCAAGATACCGAGCGAGCTATCACAGGGATGAAAAAAGAAGTTAAAACAAAAAAGATTGAGGAAGAAGCTAAGCAAAAGAGGACAAAACTTGAGCTTAATAATGTGTGCTATAAAAATAGACTCGTAGACATAAACTTAAAATTCTATGAAGACACAGTTTATTGTCTGTTTGGATTAGAAGGTTCAGGGAAAAGAGAAATAGGAAAAATATTATTTGGTGTCCTAAAACTCACTAGAGGGAAAATTATAATTGATGGTAAGCAAGTTAAATTTAACTCACCTAATAATGCAATTAAAAATGGGATTGGATATATGGTTGATGAAAGAGCAAGTGAGGGGCTTCTTCTAGGAAAGAGTATAAGTGATAACATTATTCTTCCCTCGCTTGATAGACTTAGAGGAAAGATACTTTTGGATTATAATAAAATAGATAATTTAGTTTCTAGGAGGGTTAGCGAATTAAATATAATTCCTTCGGATCCTTCTGTAAAAGTTGGCAAACTAAGTGGTGGTAATCAACAAAAAGTACTTCTGGCAAAGTGGCTTGAGATAGGTTCATTGCTTGTATTAGTAGATCCAACTAGAGGATTGGATATTGAAACGAAGGAGAAGCTAATTAGATTAATAAGAGAACTTAAAAGAGGGAGAACAATTATTATAATTCCTTCTGAGATAGAAGATGGATTGAAAGTAAGTGATTGGGTAATTATTTTAAAAGAAGGGAAGGTTGTACAAAACGAGAAAGTAACGCCAGAAACTAAGAAGGAAGAATTGTTAGCGTCGGCGGGATTAAAATTTTAGGTAAATTGTATTAATTTCATGATGCGTTTACACGTTGTCGTTCTTTTCTGATAATAAATAGAAGTATAATACTATCTATCTCGGTCCCGGTAAAGCATATTTTCGTTTACCATCTAAAGAATTTCTGACAGGGAATCTTCCCTGGTAGACGGTAACCCTGATTTGTTCTTTTAAAATAGTAATAGTAGATGAATTGATTCAGATCATCAGGTAATTCATCCAGTGAGGTATAGATCTTCTTAAGCATCACTATCTAGTAGAACTCTTCTTGTAGTATTCTATGGAATCTCTCTACCAGACCATTGCTCTGGGCCTCCAGACTTAATCTTGCTATGTCTAATACCACAGGAGGCCAGGAAGGTCTCATGGTCATATTTCCCCTTCTTCCCGTGGGTAGTATACTCTTTGCAATTATCAGTTAAGATACAAAATCTAAGGGAATTTGAAATATTCTGTAGACTGGTATTACCCTGGTCTTAACAAAGTCCTTGGCACTCTCAGCTTTCTTATCTAAAGGCTTTGGCGAAACCGAAACTACCATAGGTATCTACTTCAGCCTGCTGGTAAGATTCTACTAATCCCTTGATAGTACCAACCTAAAAAATATCCTGAAAGATGTGATTACCGGGATAATTAGTCTGAATATGTGTTTCTTGCCTCTTCTTTACTTCCCGGAGGTACCGCTCAGTGACGAGGGGGTTGGCAGCCTGTTCTTAGGCAGAGAAGAGACAGTCTATACGGCGATTAAGTCCCCTTCTTTTTAAGAGAGAGAATGTACGCTGGTTTCACTGATGGTGATACCCTGAATCTTAAGCTCATAAGCAATTTTCCTAGCTCATGGGTAGGCTGACCAATTTTTTAAAGCTAATTTAAAGCTAGAGGGTTAAGACGACGAGAAATAAGTAATATAATAAAAAGGCTAGTGAAGATAAACTTGTAGAGAAATAAAATAGAAGACAAAAGTAACCCCAAGAATTTAGAAAAAAATTTAGTGCCAAATTATGTAATTGTTTCAGAATCGAAATTGAACAAGCGAAAGGAGGAAGTGGTGAGGTTCAAAAAAACTGAGAAACAAAGTAAATCCTATTCTAAAATAATAACTAAAAAAGTTTTAGATAGACCTATAAAAAATAGGGGGGAAAGTTTTAAAGAAAATGCAACTTTTTCCCTTTCATACATTATCATGGGATTCCTTTTTATTTGGATGTGTACCGTCCCTGGTTTTTTAACATTTGAGAATTTATATATTTTGCTCCAAAGAGTTGTTCAGCTTGGTTTATTATCGATTGGGATGACTCTTGTAATTATAACAGGAGGAATAGATTTATCAGTAGGTTCAATAATGGCTTTAGCATGTGCATTAACGGGGGTATTTCAGCATTGGGGAACTTCTGCTGGTTATCATGGTGCAGGTTCTTATATTGCCCCAGAACTAGTTATTTTTATTATGGTTTTGGGAATTGGAGCTTTAATTGGAATACTAAATGGTTTTATTAGCGGTATTGGTATTCCTGATTTTGCAGTTACCTTAGGAACTATGATCGGAGTAAGAGGCGCAGCGTATGCCGTAACAGGGGGTGTGCAAATTTTTGGAATAGGACCAATAACTCAAAATATTACTCAAGGTAGTATTATTAATATTCCTTATGTTTTTTTTGTGTTTGTAGTTTTTTTTATGTTAATACTTATTATAGAGAAAAATACCATTCTTGGAAAGAGTATATATGCGGTAGGCGAAAATTCCCGTGTTGCAATACTGTCTGGAGTAAACTACTTAAAAACAAAACTTATAGTCTACCTTTTTAGTGGAATATTTGCTTCAATGGCAGGATGGATCTTAGCTGGAAGAATGGGTATAGGGGACCCTAAAGTAGGCGCTGGGGCTGAACTTGAGGCAATTGCTGCAGTTATTATAGGTGGTACAAATCTTTATGGAGGTTATGGAGGGGTAGAGTATACCCTTTCTGGAGTTTTAGTTATAATTTTAAGTCAGAACTTGATGGCTCTTTACGGGGTTTCGCCCAATGTTAGAACAATATTAATTGCATTAATTTTGTTAATTTATATGGTTATACAAAAAATTATCAAACAATAATTATAGAGGAGGTATATTAAAATGGAAGATTTTAACTGTTATTTACCAGTAAAGGTTATATTTGGAAATGGAAAATTAAGTGAATTAGGGCACTATGCTAAAAATTATGGAAGTAAAGCTTTTTTAGCTATAGATCCCTATATGGATAAAATTGGACTTGGTGATAAAGTTGTTGATCTCTTGAAAAAATCCTCAATTGAAACTTTTAAATATTCTAATATTGAGCCTAATCCTGTTTGTTTTATGGTAGATAAAGCTGCAAAGATAGCTAAAGAGGAAGGTGTTGAAGTTGTCATTGGTATAGGAGGAGGAAGCACATTAGATTTTGCAAAAGGTGTTGCAATAATTACAACTAACCCTGGTAAATCTTGGGATTATACAGAAAGAACAGACCATGAAATACATCGTCCGAACGATAAAACTTTACCTATTTTAACTATTCCTACAACAGCCGGTACTGGATCAGAGGTTACTCTTTATTCTGTATTAAACAACCCTACCATCAAAGAAAAAAGCACTATTTTCAGTGATAAAATTTTTCCAAAGGTCACCATAGTAGATCCGGAGTTGATGTATTCTATGCCTCCGCGTCTTACTGCATTAACTGGGATCGATGCACTTTCCCATGCAATTGAATCATATATTAACATTAATGCTAACTTATATTCCAGTATGCTTGCCATCGAATCTATAAAGTTAGTAGCACAATATTTACCTGCAGCTGTTGCTAATGGTAAAAATAAAGAGGCTAGAGAAAAAATGGCATGGGCAAGTACCCTAGCGGGAATGGCTATTTCACATGTAGGGACAGTACTTCCCCATGCCCTAGGTCAACCAGTAAGTGGTCTTTGTGATGCACCTCACGGTGGGACTATAGCTTGCTGTTTGACGAGAGTGATTGAGTTTAGTTTTACCGCCGATTTTAACAGATTTGCAAATATAGCTGAAGCAATAGATTCTTCTGCTATTAAATCTTTGTCTTTAAGAGAAAAGGCTGCTAAAAGTGCAGAGTTAGTACAAAGACTTTTAAAGGATGTAAATAGCGAAGTAACTTTTGGCGATTTCGGCTTGAGGGAGGATGATATAGACAAGGTAACAAATATTGCCCTTAAAGCTTACTATATGGATATTAATAATAACCCAAAGCTAGTAACTAAAGAAGATATTCAAAAACTTTATAAGGAATGCTTATAATAACTGGTGTCCTGTTAAATAATCTATAATTATTGGGCATGAAAATCTAGTAGAAGTAGCAGAAATTGGGGAAAGGGCTCGAATTATGATGGAGGTAACGGGAAAAACTCTTTCTCCTGGTGATCGGGTGGTTTTTTATCCAGGATTTGCCTGTGGAAAATGTTGGTACTGTCGACACCTATCACATGAAAGATTTGGAACTTTATGTACCAATGGGAGTACTTATGATATTAGTTTAAGCTGTAATAAAGCACCTTATCTATTTGGTGGATTTTCTGAATATATATATCTTCTTCCTAAAATTCAAGTTTATAAAGTGCCTGATGATCTTCCTGACGAGGTAGTAGTTTTAACTGATATTTTTGCCTCGGCTTCAGGAATGCTAAAAAGCATGATTCCTTATCCGGGCTTTGAATGAGGGATTTAGACCTACTGGGATAGTTGCAATTCAGGGATCGGGGCCGATTGGTATTGCTGCTGGAATAATTGCCAGATTATGTGGTGCCTATAAGATAATTTTATTAGGAGCACCAAAATCTCGTCTAGATCTTGCAGATAACTTGGGGATCTTTGATTATATAATTGATATTCAAGAAATTTCGGACGTTCAAAAAAGAATAGAGATGGTTAAGGAAATGACACCAGAAAAGATAGGTGTTGATTTAGTAGTTGATTCTACAGGTGTGGCCGATGCGATACCTGAAGGTTTGGAGATGTTAAGAAGGGGTGGTGTTTATCTTGAGAGTGGATCTTTTGTGAATACAGGCGAGACAACCATAAATCCATTTAAGCATATATGCTACAAAGATGTTTACCTTTTGGGGCATTATGGTTCACCTCCAGAATCTTATTCTGTTGCATTACGTTTTTTAGAGATGGCTTGGCGGGATCGCCGTATACCATTAGATAAAATTGTGACTCACAAGTTTCCACTTGAAAAGACTGAGGAGGCACTGATTCATCAGCAAAAGAAAAAAGGAATGAAAGCAGTAATAAGACCTTAATAGAGACCAAAAACTGCTGGTATTAAGAAAATGGCGAGGCTATAGAATTAGTTAAAATGAATGATGATATGCTTGTAACCTTAAAATTATATGGTGGTCTAGATAAATATATTAAAGATTATGACCACGAAAAGGGATTGTCCTTAAAGGTAAATTCTAACGAAACAATAGGGGGTATTTTGAAAAAATTAGGAATTCCAAAGCATAGAATAACTCTAATAAGAGTGGACGACAAAATTACTGATTTAGATTATACCGTAAAGAATAATGACCTAATAAGAATATTTTCCCATATAGGAGGAGGTTGAAATGATACCAGGTTACTTTATGAAAATTGCCGAAATTAATTTAACTTCTGAAGAGATTGACTTTATAACCTTAGAGGAAAAAGAAGTTAAAGCCTTTATCGGGGGGAGCGGCATAGGAGCAAAATTATTATATGGTTATACTAATCATAAAACAGATCCCTTAGGCCCTGAGAATGTCTTAATATTTATGACTGGTCCTTTAACTGGAACTAAAGCATTTTCTTCCGACCGTTTTGAAGTAATTACTAAATCGCCTTTAACTGGTATCTATGCAGAGTCTGATTGTGGAGGTAGATGGGGTGAAGGACTTAAAAAATGCGGATTGGACGGGATTGTCATTAAGGGGAAAGCCAAAAAGCCAGTCTATATTACTATCAAGGATGAAGAGATTAAAATAAAAGATGCTTCTGAATTATGGGGTAAGGATACTTTTGCCACTGATGTTTTAATAAAAGAAGAGATGGGACCAAACTCTCATGTAGTCTGTATTGGTAAAGCAGGGGAAAATCTAGTTAAATTTGCCTGTATTATTAATGAAGGTAGACATGCTCGTGCTGCAGGAAGAGCCGGAGTGGGTACAGTAATGGGTTCTAAGAACCTTAAAGCTATTGGAGTATTAGGAAGCAAAGAAGTTAAAATTGCTCATGAACAAGAATTCAACCAGTTTATTAAAGATTTGAGTTCTCGTATGGCTGAACAAACCGAAGCTTTAAGAAGATATGGAACTGCGAACGGATTAGAATATTGCGAATCAGTAGGCGATCTACCTATCAAGAATTGGTACCAGGGGAATTGGGAGGGAGCTAAAAAGATTTCTGGACAATTTATGGCCCAGACTGTTTTAAAAAGGAATTATTATTGTGGGCGATGCATCATTGGTTGTGGTAGGACGGTAGAGATAACTAAGGGGAAATATAAGCTAGAAGAAACAGCAGGACCAGAATATGAGACCCTGGGGATGCTGGGTTCAAATTGTTTAGTGGATGATATTGAAGTTATTTGTAAAGCCAGTGAATTATGTAATCGTTATGGACTAGATACTATTTCTACTGGTTCAGCTATTGCCTTTTGCATGGAAGCTTATGAAAGAGGTCTAATAACCTCTGACGATACCGGTGGCTTAAGAATGGAATGGGGAAACGGAGATGCTTTGTTGGGAATGATAGAAAAGATTACCAGTCGGCAAGATTTAGGGCAGCTCTTGGGGGAGGGATTAATTGTAGCATCTAGAGAAATTGGTGGAAACAGCGATGAATTTGCCATACAGGTAAAAGGTTTGGATTTTCCTGCCCATGATCCCCGAGGTAAGGTTAGTGTAGCTTTAGGTTATGCTACCTCTAATCGAGGTGCTTGTCATCTTCAGGCCTTTACTCATGATTTTGAGGACGGTGCATCTATAGCCGACTTAGGCTATCCTGAAACTTTAGATCGTTTTGAAATAACAGGAAAACCAAAGTTTGTAGTCGATTTTCAGCATCTTATGAGTATGTTTGACTCTTTACGCTGCTGTAAATTTACTGTTTTTGGGGGGATGACTGTTGAACCGTTAGTCAAAGTTCTAAATTTAGTTACAGGATGGAATTTTTCGAAAGAAGATTTCTTGAAAACCGGGGAAAGGATATTTAACTTGAAAAGAATGTATAATATTCGGGAAGGAATTAGTCGAAAAGATGATACCCTTCCTCCTAGAATTTTAATTCATCCCCGAGGTGGAGGAGCTAAAGATAATCTTCCTTATCTAAACAAGATGCTTAACGAGTATTATCAGATTAGAGGATGGGACGAGTTTGGGATACCAACGGAAGAAACACTTAAAAGATTGGAGTTAAAAGAATATATTAAAGAGTGCTGATTATTAGAAATAAGGTGATAAAGAGAGCATTAATAATTTTTGTAATTTGATGTAATCTATTAAATAAAGACAGAACGAAATAGATAATTTTAATAGCTCTTATTTAAGAAGAATAAAAATAAAGATTGGCGGAATAATTACTACTGGAGAGACTAAATTCGGACCAGTAATTTATAAGAAAGTTGTTTCGAAAAGTAAATAAATCACCAGGGTTTTTTATCTTGGGAGGTATTTTCTTTGCTATCTAGATCAATATAATTAAAATAACTACTATCGGTGGAGGGGCATATAATCAATATTGGTTACAGTTAAAAGCTGATATAATTGGGTTACCTATTGAAGTACCTACAATTAAAGAAGCTAGTGCTTTAGGAGCGGCTCTGTTAGCGGGGACGAGTCTAGGCATATATCCGAATTTATATGAAGCCACGAGGAAGAGTTATCAGGTAGAAAAACAATTTATACCCAATTTGGAAAATTATGAAAAATATGAGAGGTTATTCGCTATAAACCGGAAGTTATACCCTGCTCTAAAAGAAATAAACAAAGAATTATCCTATTTTGATAAGCATTTATAGGCTAAAATTTATGATAGGTGGCTTAAACTTCGAAGGAATACGCACCTTTTTGAAAGCTTGATGAGAAATGAAATAATAGTTTTATATCTATATAATAATAACCATATGTTTTGTAAGGGGGGACTTAGTTAAGTAATGAAAGATTACCCAATAAATTATAATTTTAATGACCAGGTAGCTTTAATAACAGGTGCAGGTAGCGGAATCGGAGAAGCTGTTAGTAGGGCATTTGCCAAAACAGGAGCAAAGTTAGTTTTGGTAGATATAAATGAAGAGTCTACTAATGAACTAAAAAATAAACTTATTTCAACATTACAAGAAGAGGATATTTTAACTATAAGAACCGATGTATCAGATCCAGAAGATGTTTTAAAAATGACGGAGACAGTAATTGGTTATTTTGCAAAAATCGATATCCTTTTTAATAACGCAGGTATTAATAAACGTACCCCCTTAAAAGATATTTCTTTTGAAGATTGGCGCAGGATTATGAGTGTAAATCTAGATGGTATGTTTCTTGTGGCTCAAGCTGTGGGGAAAGAAATGATTAAAAGAAAAAAGGGTAAAATCATCAACACTGCTTCTATGTCGGGATTTATTGTAAACGAAAATTTGAATGATGGAGTTTATTGTACTTCTAAGGCTGCTGTTGTGATGCTTACTAAAGCTTTAGCTGTGGAATGGGCACAGTATAACATCGATGTAAATGCTATTGCGCCTGGATATACCAAGACTCCTTTGGTAAAGAATTTAATCAAAGATTCAAAAATTTATGAGGAGTTAAAAGAACGTATCCCTGTGCATAGATTAGCTGAGCCAGATGAAATTGCAAGTGCAGTTCTTTATTTATCTTCTTCTTCAACATCCTATATAACCGGTCATACCCTTAAAATTGATGGAGGTTATACAATCTGGTAAAGCACTGTTTAATACAAAGAAATCAAATATGTAAAATATTTAAGTACTTTAAGGATAGAATCTTATCAAAAGAAACCAGCAATATGTTCTGGATGTAGCCAGATACACACCCAAGGATATCATAGTGAAAAAGAAGTGGCAGTAGAAGATCTACCGATAAGTGGCAGGAAGGTATTCCTTCAGGTTAAGAAGCATCTATATCGTTGCCCTCAAGATAATAGAATGTATACCGAAAAGATAGAATGGTTAAATAAGAGGTCAAGGTTCACTTCTAGATTTTCTCGTCAGGTAAACAGATTAACCCGCTCACCACCAACCAAGAAGCAGGCTGGTATTTAGGATTAGATGAGGAAGTAGTTTATCGGATAGATAAGGAGAGGTTAGAAGAGCAAGCAAAAGAGAAACTAACCCCTATACCATCAGCAATTGAGCTAAGTGTAGATGAAGTAAGTCATGAGAAATATCACTGCTATTTAACCAAGATAATTGATACGGACCGAAGGCTGGTTATCTGGAATGCCAAGGGGAGGAAGTCAGAAGTATTAAATAGATATCACCAAGGTATAGGAGAAGAAAAATGTAAAAAGATTGAATCGGTAGCCCTAGAGGGGTAAAGCACTACCTTAGTTCTACCAATAAATATGCCGTAAATGCCTTAATGGTCTATGATAAATTTCATGTGATCCAGAGATTGAATCAGGTAGTTAATAGAGTAAGGAAAGAGGAATTAGGAAGAGCAAGAAAAGAAGGGAAGGAAAAATAGCGGAATTAACTAACTTATAAGCAGATGTTTATTTTATTGAAGAATAAAAATAAACTTACCGAAAAACAAAGGGAATATCTGGATAAACTATACAAGATAAACAGGCCTATATAGGAAGTGAGGTTATTAAAAGAGGGTTTTTGGAAGTTTACACCTATGGAAAAGTTGAAAGAGGTTAAAGAAAGTTTAGAGAATTGGATAGACAGGCATTGTCCAGTAGTTTAAAGGCCTTTAAAAATTGGGACATAAATTTGAAGAGGCCATACATTCTGCATTGGTTTTATAAGAAGATTAGTTTTGCTATCTCAGAAGGATTTAACAACAAAATAAAAAGGTTAAAAAGAATGGCTTATGGATATAAAGATATAAACTATTTCAGGTTAAAAATTCATCAACATTGTGGTCTATTGAATCCAAGATTAAAAACTATAAATGCAACTTAAATACGAAAGAACCCGAACTCGTCCTGGTAGGTGGTGATGGGGCTAGCTGGATTAAAGAAGGGGTAAAAAATTACTTCCCCCAGGCCTTTTATCAACTCTGTCCGCCTCACCTGGAGCGGAGGTTGACTTAAGACCCTTTCTGCTTGCCGAAAAAGGGAGGCAGAGATAAGGTCACTACTACAAGAAGGGAAAATTAGCAAGGTCCTGCTTCTTTTGAAGGGAGAAAAGAGCAAAAATCCCTCAAAGAGAGAAGAGATGGAAGACTTGATCACCTATCTCCTTAATAATCAGGAGGGAATCAACACTGTAAAATACCTTAAAGCAGCAGGACTACCGGTCGATACCCTCGGCGCTATAGAGGGTAATATCGACAAGTTCCTGGCCCATCGCTTCAAGGAAAGCCCGATGAGCTGGGCTCCCTCAGGGGCCCTAAATCTAGTCAAGGTAGGAGGAGAGAAGATTATTAACCATAGCTAGGATAGCTGGTGGCCACAATAAGAGGAGGAACTACTCCTCAGCCCACTAGAATCTAAAAAAAGTTCCTCTACTCAAAGAGGATAAATATGATCAAGAGTATTCTCTCCCCGGATTAGTCGGTCCTCAAGAGGATAGGACTGGGGTAAGAGAACTAAAGGAGATCATCAGTATCCATTTTTAAGAGAGGAGAAATAAAGAAGAACAGAGGAGTGGATTAAGGGGATGATCGATATTGGTATTATTAATTATGTTTTTGAGTTAAAATTTATCTTTTCTACCTTATCATTTGATTAAATTTAATTTCCCTAATTTTTCTGAGGTAAGAAAAAATACCACCAGTTGTTGACATGGACTAATTTTTAAACTAAGCTGTTGCTACGACTTGAAAAATTAGTACAATTAAATTAAAAAGAGGTGATAACATTGGATTTTAAAGATAGAGTTGCTATTGTAACCGGAGGAGCTAGTGGTATTGGTAAGGAGGCCGCAATTCAGTTTGCCCGATATGGAGCTAGTGTAGTGGTTGCTGATTTAGACGAAAAAGGAGCTAGTGAGGTAAGAAAACAAATTGAAGACCGTTATAGACGAGAATACATGGCCGAGCGATTAGATGTAAGTCAAAAGAAAAGTGTTGATACTTTAATTGAGAAAGTTATTAATCGCTATCAAAAAATTGATATTTTAGCACATTGTGCAGGTATCTGTTATTTTGGGATTGATTTTCTGGATTTAACAGAGGAATTATGGAATAAGGTAATTGATGTCAACCTCAAGG
>DFYM01000078.1 GCA_002383355.1 Candidatus Immundihabitans aquiphilus
AATCTCTGACCCCTAATATCTTAGAAGAGGCTGCCGAGGTTTCTCAGGCAGTTGAATCCAAAAACAAAGATAATTTAACTGAAGAATTAGGCGATTTATTGATGGTTATTTTTATGGAGATTCAAATTGCTCAAGAGGAAGGGCTGTTTACTTATGCTGAGGTGTTCAACGGAGCAATTAAAAAATTTATCCGCCGACATCCCCATGTCTTTGGGGAGGTAAAGGTTAATACCCCAGAAGAGGCTTTAGCCGTCTGGAAGAGGATGAAAAAGGAAGAAAAAGAAACCCATCCTTAAAATTATTTAATTTTGAGTCAAATTTGAGTCAAAATTATCTTTAAGCAAGATAGGGAGGTGTGCTATAATGTTTTTAATTAAGATTAATATTATCTGGTTAGCCAATCTTTATTTTAACTGGCTAACTAAGGAACTGGCGAACTGGCTAACTATCTAACCAGAGAACTGGCTAACCGGCAAGCTGAATTATCTTAATACTATTGACTAAATACTAACGACTAACGACTATTTATAACGACTATTTATCTGGAGAGTTATTACATGTCTAAGGAGAAGTCAAAGAAATCCTGGCTTAAAGGAATAATAATTACTCTGCTTGTTCTCGCGGTAATTATTGGTGGTGGGTATTGGTTTATTCACAGTAATCAGGCTAAAGAAGAGATAAAAACCCAGATAATTTCTACCATAGAAAATGCCTTGGATCGGGGAGTTTATATTGGTAAAGTTAAGAATTACTCTCTTAAATCTGTAACCTTATCCGATTTTAAAATATTTAAAGATCACTCCTTAAAAGAAGAGGATTTAATCTTCCAGGCAGAAGAAGTGGTGGCCAGTTACGATTTAGACCTGCTTTCTCTCCTGAAGAAAGAAAAAAAGCAGGAGACCGTTTTAAACATTGAAAATGTTACTTTTATAAAACCCTGGTTGACCCTAATTCGAGATAAAAATGGGGTCTTTGATTTTATGGAAAAGTTTAATCTTCAGTTAGCTAGCTTCCCTGATTTTTATGTGATTAAGAAAGTGAGTCTTGAAGAGGGAGAGCTCGATTATATAGATTACCTGAGCACTAAAGAGGATGGTCTTTTGACTTCGGTGAAAAATTTAAACGGTTATTTTAATTTGACAGAATTGCCTAAAGTAGAATTTGATTGTTCCGGGAAAAGAAAAGAAGATGATACTCCTCTTCATCTTAAAGGTTATTTCTTTACCGAAAAAGTAGAATATGTACTTGATTTTACCTTTAAAGATGCGGAAATTGCTCACTTTCAGTATTATTTTATTCCGGAGGAGATGCTGCAGGTAAAAAAGGGATTATTTGATGCCCAGCTGCGCCTGGCTAATGCGACGGTAGATGGTATTCCTGGGAAAGTTAATTGGCAGGGGAATATTTCGGTTAGAGATACTGATTTCTCCGCAGTTCTGGGGGATAGTTTGATAGAGCTAAATCAACTTTCTGGTTCAGCTCTTTTTGATTCCGAAAAGATCAATCTTGAAGATTTGACTGCCAATTACGGAAATTTCCCCTTTTCCCTAAAGGGTGAATTATATTTTGCGGATAAACTTAGTTATCACCTTAAATTAATGGCCGATAACTTTGAATTAAACGATTTAATTAAAGAAGCCCAGAGATATATTTCTCTTCCGGCTGGTTTCTCCTTAAAAGGCAGTTCTAGTCTGGAGATAGAAGTAAAGGGATTAGAAAATAACTGGCAAGTGGAGGGGGAATTATCCACCCCCAAGGGAAATGTTTCTGGCTATGATTTTTCTAATTTATTCGCCAGTCTAGCTTATGATGCTGGTAAAATCAATTTAGAGAAGCTAAAGGCAGAAATCGGCGGAGGGTTAATAGAGGGGAGTGGCAGGATTAATCTTGGTGAAGAAAGACCGGAATATGATTTTTCCTTCGACTTTTCTAACCTGAAGGCAGAAAGTGATTTACTTAAACCTTTTTTCTCTGGCTATGGGGAAATTTTTAAAGGCGAATGGTTATCGGGGAAGATAGATTTAAAGGGAATTATGGCAGAAGGGGAGAAAACTCACCTTGCTGCTCAAATAAAAGTGGGGAATCGGGAAGGAAAAGGATTATCTTTGCAGGCAGAAGGGAGTATTGCCGCCGGTCAGGCTATGGATCTAACCCTAAAAGTAGAGGAGATTAGTTTAGAAGGATTAGGGCAAATTTTAAATTATGAAGCCATTACCGGGGAGGCAAGCTTTATCGGCACCTTAACCGGTCTCTTAGGAGATCCGAAGGTAAAGGGTAAAATCGAAGCAAAAGAAGGTCAAATAGCTAAATTACCTTTTGATTATTTAGCGGGAGAGCTAGATTACCAGAATAATAAGTTAAAGTTGGAAGAGTTAGTNNNGAGCTAAATTTCCTAGCCCAATTTTTGAATTCTGATTTTCCTCTATCGGGTTTAGCCCAAGGAGAAATTAGGGGCGAGGGGATTGGGCCAAGAATAGCGGTTCAAGGTGATTTAACTTTAAAGGAAGTTAATTTAGCCAATTTTAAAGGGGAATTTGGAAAGCTGGCCTTTGCTCTAAAGGTAGAGGATAATCAGGTAAAGATAGAAAATATGGTTTGGAGTTCGGCAGAAACTCAATTCTTTGCTCAAGGTGAAATCGATTTAGCCGAAGGATTCCCTCTAAATTTGAGAGTCAATTTCTTAAACCAGAAAATTTCCGAGTTAGCTTCTTATTTTTCTTTTTCTTCTCCGGATTTCTTCGGTAAATTTAGAGGAGAGGCTACCGGTTCTCTAGAAATAAAAGGTACTTATACTTCTCCGGACTTATATCTCTCCGCTTTGATTTCCGATGCCCAGTTAGAAGGGGTCCCCTTAAACTCTCTGGAAATAAAGTTAGAAAAAGTTGGTTCCTTAATTAAGGTTAACGAGTTAAAACTAAGTCAGAGAAAGGGACAGCTAGTAGCAAGCGGGTCCCTTGGCTTAGCTAAGGATAATCCAAGTTTGGATTTTGAACTTTCCGCAGAAAAGGTAGATTTAAACCAATTGGCTAATCTTTTGGGTATAGCAGAAGATGAAATTCAAGGACTCATCAGTTTTCAGGCAGAAGCGAAAGGAGACCTCAACTTTCCCACATTTTCTCTTTCTGCCCGCGTAGAAAAAGGGGGGTTCCGGGATTTTGTTTTTGATTATCTTACTTTTGAAGCTTTATATAAAGAGGATAGCTTAGAGGTTAAACAATTTGTTCTGAATAAAGAGGGTCATCAATTGAAGGGGAAGGGGAATATCCCTTATAAATTTTCCTTTAAAGAGGAAGAAAAAGTTGCCCCCAGTTTCCGTTTAGCCGATCTTCCTTTAAGTTTTATCCTTTCTTTAGAAGATACTGATTTAAGCTTTCTGGAAATATTTTTCCCTCCCGAGCTGGCTCAGGTTCAAGGTTTAAGTAATGGCGAATTAAAACTTTCCGGAACTTTAAATCAACCTATTTTAAAGGGGAATATAACTCTTAAAGAAGGAGGGATAGAATTATATTCGGCGCCCCTTAAAATAGATAACTTAAATGCTTCACTGGAAGTAGAAGATGACTTAGTTAAGATAAAAGAGATGAATTTTCAGCTGGACCAACATAAGCTTTATGCTTCTGGTGATATCGTCTTAAAAAACTTACGACCGGAAGAGATAAATCTTGATATATGGACTAATCAAGAAGAATTAGCCTATCCGGATATTTTCCGAGCCGGGGTGGAGTTTAAGGTAAAGGTGCACGGTTTACTTACTTCTCCCCAACTAGAAGGCAAGGTAACCCTTTCTCAGGGAGAGGTAAACTGGAAGGACAATAATACCGAGATTCAGGAAAGTGCCTCCAATCTTTTATCAAAATTATCTGGAGCTAAAGGGGATATTGATCTGGAAGTAGAAATTTTGGATGATCTTATAGTTAGGACCAATGATTTTGACCTGAAATTAGGGGGAAGTTTAAAAGTGCAGGGGGATTTAGCTATTCCCCGCTTAAACGGCGGATTACAAATTAAACAGGGGTATATCAACTTCTTAGATAAGAAATTCAGGGTAACTGAGGGCAAGATAACTGCTGTTGATTCCAAAGGAGAGGATATGGTTTTAGATATCAGGGCCAAAACCCAAATTAGTAATACCGAAGTATCATTAAAGGTAGGTGGAATACTGGCTCAGCCCAGTATAACCCTTACTTCTTCTCCTTCTTTAAGTGAACTGGAAATAATTTCCCTTTTAATCTTTAATAAAAATTATATCGGGCTAAGTCAAGGAGAAATAGAAATAATTTTAAGAGAGGAGCTGCTCAATTTAATTGCCCAAGGGTTGAGCATAAGCTTTTTGAACCAGATAGAAAGGGAGATTGCTAATTCTTTGGGTTTAGATGAATTTAATCTAGAAACGATCTTTAAAGAAGAACAGGATAGCGCTTCTGGTTTTGCTCTCTTTCCTGATTTAGCTTTAGAGAGCTTAGCTTTAAAAGTGGGAAAGTATTTTTCCGATAATTTATATTTAACCTATTCTGTCCCCTTAGGGGAAATGGGTATAGGAGATCTGGGATTAGAATATAAACTTACCGACGATTTAAGCTTTAGCACCCAAATAGGCTCTATAGGCTTAAAAGATGAGGAATTAGAATTTAAGTTAGAATTTAAATTAGAATTTTAAGGAGCGATAAATATTTTCGGGCAAGGGAGGAACAAAAAGTGACCAAGAACAAAGGATGGAGAAGATTTTTTTTATGGGGAATTTTAATCTTATTATTTATAGGAAGTAGTATAAGTATAATAGTGGAGGCACAGACCGAGAACCAAGGGAAGATAACAGCTATTGTAGTAGAGGGGAATGAAAATATTTCTAAGGATTTAATCCTTTCCCAGGTTGCCTCTAATTTAGGGGATCTTTTCTCCAAAGAAAATATCGAAAGAGATATGAAAGCCATATACGACTTGGGTTATTTTGAAGATGTCCAGGTAAGATTAGAACCCTTTCGCGATGGTTATAAAGTGGTCTTTACCGTGGTAGAGAACTTACCTATAAGGGAGATTAATATCCAGGGAAACACTGCGGTCTCGGTAGAAGAAATGCGGGAAGTAATGATTTTGCGAGAAGGGCAAGTTTTTTGCCACAAGATTCTAAAAAATGACTTGGATCGGATTGCTCAACTCTACAAGGATAAAGGGTTTTTGTTAGCCAACGTCCAGGAAATAAATTTCGATGATCAGGGTAGGTTGTCTATTACTCTTAGTGAGGGGGTAATTGAAGAGGTTCTTATTACCGGAAATGAGAAGACCAAGGAAAAGGTAATCAGGAGAGAGATTAAGGTGGAGCCGGGCGATATTTTTGATTTTAACCTGGTAAAAGAGTCGCTCCAGAATATTTATAATTTAGGATTTTTTGAGGATGTGACTATGAAATTGGCCCCCGGCAGCAAAAGTAATTTAGTTATCTTGACTATTGAAGTAGTAGAAAAAAGTACAGGAGTATTGGGTGGAGGAATTGGTTATGGCTTTGGAGAAGGTTTATTTGGTTATCTTAGTATAGCAGAAACCAATCTTTTCGGGGGAGGTCAGAGCTTAAAGGCTGAGATAGAGGTAGGGGCAGGTAAAACCACCACCTATAGATTATCCTTTAATGAGCCCTGGCTTGCCGACACCCCTACTTTCTTAGGGCTATCCGTTTACAATAGTATTTATGATAAAAAAGAAGTGGTGGAGGGAATTGATTCTGAATATGAAGAGCACCTTAAAGGAGCAAAGTTAACTTTGGGACGAAGATTTGAAAATGGGGTAAGAGTTGGTGCGGATTTAGAGACGAAAGATGTAGCTTATGAGCTAGTTTCTGGTAATTTACCTACGGATATCAGTGAAGGTTTATCCAATACTATTTCGCCCTTTATGGTTTATGACACCCGAGATGATGTTTTTAACCCTACCGAGGGCTGGTATCTTACTTTTTCTACCCAGTTTTCCGGGGGAGCCTTAGGTGGCGAATATGATTACCAGAAGTACGATTTGGCTTTAAGAACTTATATTGCTACCGATATATTTGAAGAAAAAGAAGAAGAGTCCACACTTACGCACACTATCAACGAAGGTGTTTTAGCCCTGAGGGCCATGGGTGGATACAGTGCCTCTCCTCTACCCTCTTTTGATAGATACGAAATTGGGGGGGTAGCTACTATTCGGGGGTATGATTATAAAGAATTTTCTGGGGATAAAATGCTGGTGTTAAATGCAGAATATCGTTTCCCTTTAGCCGAAAACTTCCAGGGGGCTATTTTTACCGATTGGGGTAATGCCTGGGATTATGGTGAATCTATAAATATTGCCGATTTAAAGTATGGAATAGGGGCAGGGGTTCGCTTTGATACCCCTCTGGGGGCTATCCGCATTGACTATGGTGTTGGAGAAGACAGGGAAGGACAGTTTTATTTTAGTATAGGGCAGATTTTTTAGCAATAGTTAGCCAAATAAATTATTAAATATTGTAGTAATTGTGATACTATAATTATAACCACAATATGCAAAATTAAGGAGGAAAATAATGCAAGTAGCTAAGAAAAGAGTAAATTTTAAAGTAGCTTTAGTTTTAGGTTTTATCCTGGGACTGGGAGTATTTTTAGGTTTAAATTTTTCCCAGGCCGAGGCAGCCGAAGCCAAAATAGGTCTTATCAATTTGACCAAAGTAATCGCGGCACATCCTTTTTCAGAAAACATTAAACAACTTAGTTTAAACTTACAGGAAGAACTTAAAAAACGGCAGGAGGAATTAAACAAACAGGGTAAAGGTTTAGATGAAGTAGAGCTTCAAAAATTAGAGGATAAATTTAATGCCGAATGGGATCCGGTTAAACAAAAAATTCTTGCGGAAATAAAATCCTACGATGCGGCTAGATATGCGGATATTATGGGAGCCATTAAGGCTGTGGGAGATAAAGGTGCCTATGATTTAATTTTAAATAGTGAAATAGAAGTTCCTACCAGTTCGGGCGTTTTGAATTATCCGGTGGTTCTCTATGCTGGTGAAGATATTACTCAGGATGTAATTGCCGAAGTTAATCGAAAATTACAAGAGGAACAAAAACAAAAGGATGCAACCATAAAATGAAGGCAGAATTGTCTAACGGAGAAATTTTAAAGCTTTTGCCCCACCGTTATCCTTTTTTATTGGTGGATAAGATCTTAGAAAAAGAAGAAAATAAAATTGTGGGAGTAAAGAATGTTACTCTTAATGAACCCTTTTTCCCGGGGCATTTTCCCGGTCATCCGGTTATGCCGGGGGTACTTATAATTGAAGCAATGGCTCAAACGGTAGCAGTCTTAATGTTCTCTAAAGAGGAATACCAAGGGAAGCTCCCTTTATTTGCGGGAATTGATAAAGCCAGGTTTAAAAAACCGGTGTATCCGGGGGACCAATTAATCCTTAAAGTAGAAATTCTGAAAATGGTAAGAGGGATAGGTAAAGCCAGGGCAGAAGCCTATGTGGATGATAGTTTAGTAGCTTCTGCCGAGTTAATGTTTACCGCCATTTAAAATAGTAGCTGTTACTTAGTTACTTAGTTACTTAGTTAGATAGTTAGATAGTTAGATNNAGATAGTTAGATAGTTAGATAGTTAAGAACACCGATGTAAAATATAAACTGGTTTCTAGATAAAGAAAATTAATTTACAGTTTTAATTCTTAATTTTCAGTAAGTAGGGACCGTATTATTAGTTTCATTAACCAGTAAACTGAGCAACTGGCCAACTGGCTAACTAATTTTATCTTAACTAGTTAACCAAGTAACCAACTAACTAATTAACCAATAAGGGAGAAGATAGTGCAGACTATAAAAGCCGAAAGTTTAATAAAAGTTTATCGGAAAAGACGGGTAGTGGATGAGGTAAACTTAGAGATTAACCAGGGTGAAGTAGTAGGTCTTTTGGGCCCTAATGGGGCTGGGAAAACTACCACCTTTTATATTATAGTAGGCCTAATAAGTCCGGATAAAGGAAAAGTATCTTTTAATAACCAGGAAATAACCAGAACACCTATGTTTCAAAGGGCTCGCCTGGGTTTAGGTTATTTAGCTCAGGAACCTTCCATCTTTCGCAAGCTTACCGTGGAAGAGAATCTCTTACTAATTTTGGAACTATTAGGAGGCAAAAGGAGCGAACAGAAAGAAAGATGTCATTCTTTATTAAAAGAATTGGAGATAGAACATCTGGCAGATTATCAGGGATATATGCTTTCCGGGGGAGAAAGGCGTCGGGTAGAAATTGCTCGTACTTTAGTCAGTTCCCCTTATTTTATGCTGCTTGATGAACCCTTTACCGGGATTGATCCCATTGCGGTCTATGATATTCAGGAAATAATTGCTTATCTTAAAAAAAAGGGGATAGGGATATTGATTACGGACCATAACGTGAGGGAAACTCTTAAAATTACCGATCGGGCTTATATTATGCATAATGGAAAAATATTGACTCAAGGCACTCCCCAGCAGGTGGCTAACTGTGAAATTACCCGCAAGATTTATCTGGGGGAGAGATTCAATCTGTAAAACAGCGAATAGTCGTTAGTGAATAGTATTTAGTAGTTACCGCAAGCGTATATATAAGGATATTTAGTTCTCTGATGCTCTGTTAACCATTACTAACGACTAACGACTAACGACTATATGGGTGACCGAAAGGAATCCAAAAAAGATGTCTGGTTTTATTTTGATTTTTGCTATTATTTTAATAAGCGGGTTAATTGCCTTTGTTGGCGATTGGATGGGTTTAAAAGTAGGCAAAAAAAGGGTATCTATCCTGGGATTGCGTCCTCATTATACCGCAGTATTTATTACCGTGATTACCGGTATTTTAATCGCGGTTATTACTATAACTATACTCACTATCTTCTCCGCTGATGTGAGAACTGCTCTATTTGGAATGGAGGAATTAAAAGAAGAACTTTCCTTTTTATCGCAGGAAGTAGAAACTAGAAACCTCCAACTATCTACGATGAGAGATGATTTACAGCAGAAGGTTGCTCAATTACAAGAGGTGGAGGAAAAATACCAAAAATTATCCCAGGAAATAGAAGAAAAAACTATCCAATTGAATGAGTTGATAGCTACTCGACAACAATTAATGGAGGAAAAGGAAAAATTAACTAAAGAAGTGGAGGAATTAAACGCTACTATAAGAGCACTATATGCCGGTATAACCTGGATTAGAGAAGGGGAAGTTATTTTCGGCTCTGATGAACAAATTGCCCTGACTATTATTCAGGGTGGAAAACCGGCTGAAAAAATAAGAGAAGAATTAATCAAATTTTTAAATGAAGCTTCCGATAAAGCTTTGGCTCTGGGAGCCAGTAAGTATGAGCAGACCGAGCAGGTATTTATTATCGCCCAAAGAGACTTTGACGAGGTAGTAGAAAAAATATCTAACAGTGAAAGTAGCAAAGAATGGGTAGTAAGACTCTTATCTTCCCTAAACGTAGTAAAAGGAGAACCGATAGTAGCTTATTTTACTCTTACGGAAAATAGACTGATTTTTCGTCAGGGTGAAGTAATTGTTTCCGAGGTGATAGAAAGCTCTTCAGTACCCGGAGAAGTAGAAAGAAGACTTTTATCTCTCTTGCGAAAAGTAAATATTTTAGCCGTCGAAAGAGGAATTATCCCGGATCCCCAATTCAACTTTGTGGGTTCCATTTCCGCGATCAATCTCTATAATACAGTTAAAACTGTCGAAGAAGCTGATAGTCCTCGGAAGGTTTCAGTGATTTCCCTTTACGATACCTGGAGTGTCGGTCCTCTAAGAGTAAGAATGGAGGTTGAGCCGGTCTCTTAATTTTAAGTTTTTTCTTAAAAATTTTTATATTTTTGCATTTTTTGCTTGACATTTTCACAGAGGAGTAGCTATAATTAAAGAAAAATCGTAAAGATGCCTAGCCTTTTGTTTTTCGGGGAGTATTTTTTCCTCTTTCCTCGAGAGAGAGGTTAGGGTAAGGGAGATAAAGCACTGCCTTATAAACTGCCTTATAAAAAAAAATAAAATAATAGTAAATACCGAGAAGTCAACTATATCATCTCTCTATAAAAATAAATAAAAAGCAGGGAGAAAGGAGGTGAAAAATTACTTGGACCTGTTTTAATTTAAAAGAAGAGATGATATAAAAACCGGTTAGTAAGCTCAAAAGGAGAAAAGACCGATGAGGAAACTTTGGATACTCAAAGAATGTTTTCTCCGAGGGAGTGAAACTGACTGGTAATTTCTAAAAAAATAAATCCAAGGAGGAAAAAATGAAGAAATTAGCTTTAGTATTAGTATTAGTTTTGGCTTTTACTCTTCCTGTGTTAGCTAATCCTTTTGTAGATGTCCCTTTAAATCACTGGGCTTATGATGCGGTGCAGGATTTAGCGGCTAAAGGGGTTATTATCGGTTATCCCGATGGCACCTTTGGGGGGACAAGAACTCTAACCCGTTATGAATTTGCGGAAGCTACTGCCCGAGCTTTAGCTTATGTGGAAAGCATGGGCTTTGCCTCTGCTGAAGATGTAGAGGTGTTAGAGAAGTTAGCTATTGAATTTGCTGATGAGTTAGCCAACTTGGGAGTAAAAGTAAGTGACCTAGAGGCTGCTTTAGGCGCTCAAAGTGAAGCCATTGCTGCCTTAGAAGAAACCGTAGCCAAACACGAGAAATTCTTTGAACCGGTTACCATTACCGGTAAATGGTCAGCGGATTACAGTTATACTGTTATTGGAGATGAAGCTACTCCAACTGGTACGGCAGAACTTTCAGATTCCGCTAAAATCACTTTATCTGCAGAAATCAACCCTGAAACTACTGCAGCATTGACCATAAAAGTTGACGATGTACTTAGTGGTACTCCTACACTCACCGCCAGTGGATATAAACTGAAATATAATGGCGACTGGAGTCTTTTAGTTTCTGACAAGGTTGAGCCAGCTACCATTGGGTTAGGTTTAATNNAGATGAAGAAGATGACGAGGATTTAGGCACTTGGACCACCTTTATGGATGTCGATAACTTCTATATCCTAAATGTAGCCTTTAACTTGGGAGACGAAGATGATATTCCTATTGGCGTGACTGCTTCTTATGATCAGGCTGCGGGAAATGTTCTGGTTGCTGGTGCAGATGTTGCTTTTGACCTGACTGATGAAGATGATGAAAATCAGGTGGGCCTTGCCTTGGAAGGTGGTGTACTTACTGATTTTGCTTTCACTACTCTCGCTTTTGGTGCTGCAGCGGAGCTTTCCGCCACACTCGGTGATGAGGATGACATAGATGCTTCTGTAAAGGCGTGGTATACTCAACCCGGATTTGCACCCACTAATTCTGATTTTAATGCTGATGAACTGGGTGTAGAAGTAGGTGTTGGTTTTATGCTAACTGATGAAGATGATGAAGATATCCAGATTGAAGCCGAACCTTACTGGGGCTATGTCATGGACTCTGCTTTTGCAGCTGCCCAAGATCATTATGTAGGTATTGATTTAACCTTTACCAATTTTGATGAAGAGCATCCAGAAGCCGAAGGTACCTTAAATGCTGAATACAGCATACTAAGTGGAGATATCTCTTTAGAAGCAGAAATCCTGAACCTGGTGCTTGGAAATGAAGATGAGGAGGGCCTAAGTGAATTGGTATTTAATATCTATGGTGCTTACAATATGGATGTAGAACCAGATTACACTGCTGTGGCTAACGTCATCTATAGCTTCGAAGATGAACCGATGGACTTAATTGTAGAAGGCCGACTAGATTCTGACAGTGCTGCTGCTTTATACAGTGTAGAAGCTCAATTAGTGTATGCTGTAGCTGAAAATACTGAACTGAAGGTCGGAATTGAAATGAATGATTGGGAAGATGACATCAATGACTGGGATGAAATGAACATCCTCGATACTACAACTAAGATCTATAGCGGAGTTGAAGTTAGCTTCTAATCTTAGGACTAAGCCAGGTGCGTAATTGGTCATTCTGGCAAGTTGTCTAATAAGATTCTAAAAATAACCCTCGGAAAAATTCCGAGGGTTATTTTTTTAGGAGAACATTTGCGAAAATTAGCCAAGCGTATTATAATTTAATTAGTTATTTGGTTAGAGGTTATGTGACTAATAAAAAGGCAGGTGATTCTAAAGGTGTTTAAAAAATTGTTTTCGCTTATTCTGGTAGTAGTTTTTCTTGGTACCTCCGTTTTTCCTCAATTTTCCTGTGCTGCCCAGACCTCTCAGGAGAGCTTATTGGAAGATTTAACGCAGATAGAAATGGCTATCTATGGAGTTGCTTCGGAGAAGCCTTTGGTTGAGCGGGTAGAATATTTAGAGAAAGAGTTAGTAGGTAGAACCTTACCAGGGACGATCCCCGAAAGGGTAAAACAGTTAAAGGAATTTATCCTACTGGGTACTCCCGAAGATCCGGCGGTTGTTTTCAAAATAAATGCGGCACAATGGATAGTGGAGAAGGAAGTTACCCCCGAGCCTTTGACTATTCGCTTAGAAAATCTGGAAAATATTTTGTTTGGGAAAGTATCTGGTGAGGTTTTGGCTATGCGGGCGGAAAATATTTTTGAAGCCTGTTTTAAAGAAGGAAAGCCTCAAATAGAGGAGGTATTAATACCAGCGGGAACTTTGGTGCCCATCCGCTTTTTGAGTGATTTAAGTTCCAAAAAAAATGAAAAAGGAGAAAATTTTGCCTTTGAGGTAGCGGAAAATGTGTTTGTAGACGGAAAACTAGTTTTGCCCGCGGGTCACCAAGGGATAGGGGAGATAATCAAGGCAAAAGAAGCCAGTATTTTATTTCGAAAAGGAGAATTGGAATTAGACTTTAGAATAGTTTTACCCTTGGATGCTACTACTATTAACTTAACCTTAGGAGTGGAGGCAGAAGAAGAGAATAAAAGATTAATTGCGGCGATAGGCGCAGGATTTTTAGGGGTAATTATCTTAAACAATCCTATTGGATTAGTAGCCGGGGCGCTAATCCCTGGTGAAAATGTAAAGATTGAAGAAGGAACCGAAATGTTCCTGCAGGTGGAAAGTGATACCCCGGCGATAGTATGGGTTCAGTAAGATTCTGAATGAAATCCGGTAATAAGAAAACTCTATAACTTGATAACTACTGCTCCGTTAACTAAGGTAGGATAGTTATGATGAGATTGCTACGCCCTGATAAATCAGGGTTCGCGATGACCTTTTTATTTGGTCATTTTTTATTTAACCGAGTACTACTCACCTTCACTAAAATTTAATTAAGGAGGAGATACAATTATGGCAGCCAGAGTAGTAGGAATTATAGGTAGTCCGCGAAAAGGAATGAACAGTGATACTCTGGTAACCCGGGCTTTGGAAGGTGCCCACTCCAAGGGGGCTACTACCGAGAAGATTTATCTTAATGATCTGGCCATAAAACCTTGTCAAGGCTGTGATGAATTCCCGGCTCCCGCTTATTGTTTTTATCAGGATGGGATGGAAAAAATATACGAGGTCCTGGTAAATGCCGATGCTCTGGTTATAGGTGCTCCAGCTTATTTCGGGTATTTCAGTGCTCAACTTAAATTAGTCCTTGATCGCTCTAATTGTTTAGCGGAGATAATTACTCTCCCGGAGGGTAAAACAATATTTAGGTCGAGGCTAAAAAAGAAAAAGAAGGGTATTTTTATTTGGGTGGCCAATATATCGAAAAATCCTGAACCTGCCCTCGTATCGATGAGGATCTGGAGTAAATATTTCGCCAATATTGAATGGGTAGAGACTTTAGTAGTTACCGAATCTGATCGTGAGAATGGTGCCCGAAAGCGGAGAGAACTACTCCAGCAAGTTTTTGCTCTCGGCGCCTCTTTAATTTAAAAACAATTTAAAGGCAAAGAATAAAGGAGGGGGAACGCCCTGTCCCTTCGGACACCCCTCTTTAGAGGGGAAGGGTTCCCTTTGACAATTTTGGATAAAGGAGGATATATCCTTGATGAAAAAGACCGTAGCCGGTATTACTCTGGAAGTGGTGAAGGGGGATATAGTCTCTCAGGCAGATATTAGTGCTATTGTAAATGCTGCCAATGCCCAGCTTAGAAGGGGTGGGGGAGTAGCTGGTGCCATTCATCGAGCAGCAGGCCCCGGGTTAGAAGAAGAGTGTCGCCCTTTAGCTCCTATTAAACCAGGAGAAGCAGTTATTACCGGAGGGCATAATTTACCTAATCGGTATGTAATTCATTGCTTGGGTCCAGTTTATGGGGTGGATAAACCGGAGGATAAACTTTTGGCTGATTGCTACCGTAATGCTTTAAAGCTTGCCGAGGAATATGAGCTAGATTCTATTGCCTTCCCGGCTATCTCTACAGGGATATTTGGTTACCCCCCGGAGGAAGCAGCAGAAGTGGTTTTAAAGGCAGTTCTAGAGACTATACCCCAACTCCACCAGGTCAAAAAGATTCGCTTTGTACTCTATAGTGATAAAGACCTGGAGATCTACGAAAGGACCCTTTCTCACCTGATAGGTGATTAGTTAGAAAAATAGGGAGAGAATTAGAGAATAGAAAAATAGAAATCTTCCTCCCTCCTATTCATCTAAAGCAAGAGAGGGTTTTTATTTTTTGAATTTTTCTAATCATAATTTTAGTACCAACCAAAGGAGAAAGTTTATAGTAATAATGGCTGTAAAATTAATTTTAATCCGTCATGGAGAGAGTGAGAGTAATGCCCAGGGGAAATTTTCCGGTTTTCAAGATGTGGATCTGACGGAAAGAGGGGTATGGCAAGCAGAGAGATTAGCCTATCGCTTGAGAGAGCAGCCCGTGGATGCAGTTTATTGTAGTGATTTAAAAAGAGCCAAACATACCGCGGAGATTGTATTTAAAAATCGAGGGATAGAGATTATCCCTAATTCTGAATTCAGAGAAATAAATTTTGGAGCCTGGGAAGGATTTACCTGGGAGGAGGTTAGGGCCAAAAAGGGAAAGCACCTCGAATTTAGATCCTGGTGGGAAAGTATCAGGGTAGAAACCAATCTACCACAGGGGGAAAGTTTAGTGGATTTAAATAACCGAGTGACGGCCAGGTTAAACCAGATATTGAAAAAGTATGAAGGGAGGGATAAAGACCAAACTATTGGATTAGTCAGTCATGGGGGAACCATCCGGGTTATTTTGGGCAGCGCTTTAAATCTACCCTTAAAATATGTATGGTATATTGAGCAATATTCTACTGCCTTAAATATTGTCAATTATTATAGTGAGCGGGCTTCTGTGGCTCTCCTCAACGATACCTCTCATCTGGAAGATTGGTGGGAAAATGGGCCAAAGAATAATTATAATGTTGTAAGAGGAGAAGAGGAAAAGAAGTGAGAGAAAAAATAGCCGCAACAGTGAAAAGTATCAAGCCTATTGAGGTGGAATTAGTAAAAAAAGCCCAGGAAAAATTAGATAACCTTACCAAACCGCCGAGGAGTTTAGGAAGGTTAGAGGATTTTGCCGCTCAGGTAGTAGGAATTTCCGGGACCATTTCCCCTTCATTAGAGAGAAAGGTAATAGTAGTGATGGCGGGGGATCATGGAGTAGCGGAAGAAGGAGTGAGTGCTTTCCCACAGGAAGTTACCGCTCAAATGGTCTATAATTTTAAGCGCGGCGGAGCAGCCATCAATGTATTAGCCCGACACATTGGGGCAGAAGTTATAGTCGTGGATATGGGAGTAGCTAAAGAATTTTCTCCGGAGGAAGGATTAATTATTAAAAAAATTGCTTATGGTACAAAGAATATGACTAAAGGACCGGCAATGAGCCAGGAGGAAGCAGAAAGAGCCATAATAGCCGGGGTTGAAGTGGTGGAAGAGGAAGCAAAGAAGAGGAGGATTGATCTAATCGGCTTAGGGGAGATGGGTATTGCCAATACTACGGCCAGTAGTGCGATAGTGGCTTGTTTGACTGGAGCCAGGATAGAAGAGGTTACCGGTCGAGGGACCGGGATAGACGAGGAACAACTTAAGAATAAGATAAGAGTAATTAAACAGGCAATAGAAGTTAATCACCCTGATCCCGAGGATGGGATTGATGTTTTAACTAAAGTGGGAGGATTAGAAATTGGTGGCTTAGTAGGCACTATTTTAGCGGCTGCTTCCCGGCGTATTCCGGTGATCCTTGATGGTTTTATTTCTTGTGCGAGTGCCTTAATTGCGCTTAAATTAGCCCCTTTGGTAAAGGATTATTTATTGGCCAGTCATAATTCCGTAGAGAAAGGGCATAAAATTGCCCTCGAATATATGGGGAAAACACCCATGCTTGATCTAAATCTGCGGCTGGGGGAAGGAACCGGTGCGGCTTTAGGTATCAACCTGGTGGAGGCAGGAGTTAAGATCTTAAAGGAGATGGCTACTTTTGCCGAGGCCGGCGTAGCTAATGCTCCGTTAACTAAGGGAGGATAGTTACGAGATGGCCACGCCCAGCGGAAAGCAGGTCTCGCCATGACTAACCTTTACTTCCCCCTCACCTTCACCNNGGTGAAGGTGAGGGGGAAGTAAAGGGGACCGGCTACTTTTATCTTTTATTTAACCGGGTAGTAGTCAGTTCTATCCTGCCTGCTAATTGTTTAATTAAGAAAGCGAGATTCTTGAGAGAAAGAAGAGAAATAAAAGGGAGCTTAATTTTATGTCGAGAGGAAAACTGATCTTTATTACCGGAGGAGCACGAAGCGGGAAAAGCAATTTGGCTATGGAGATAGCGGCTAAAGAGGGGGGAGAAGTCGCTTATATTGCTACTGCCGAAGCCCTGGATAAAGAGATGAGGGAAAGGATAGAAAAACATAAAAGTGAAAGACCGCCGGCCTGGGAAACTTATGAAGAACCGCTAAAAGTTAGAGCCCTGGTGGATCGCTTAAGTTTACAAAAGAAAGTTATTCTGATCGATTGTTTGACTTTATTAACCTCTAATCTCTTATTAAGCCAGGAGAATAGGGTAGAGGATCCTAAATGGCAAGAAGAGATTCTGGGGGAAATAAAAAAATTGGCAGAGCTCTCTTCGGAGGTTACTGCCCAAGTAATAATTATATCCAATGAAGTGGGAATGGGTTTAGTCCCTCCTAATCCTTTAGGGAGAGTTTACCGGGATATCTTAGGTAGAGCAAATAGCATAATGGCGGATAAAGCTGACGAAGTTTTTATAATGATCTCGGGGATACCCTTAAAGATAAAGGGCTAATCTAATAATATAATAATAATAATAAACAGATAAACAAGATGGAAATTTTAAAAAATTTAGCTCGGGCTATCCAATTTTTGACTGTCTTCCCTTTGCCTTCGTTTTCTTATTTTTCTCACCATCCTGATCAAGAGGAAGAGACTTTAGCAGAAAATTTTGCTCCTTCTATGGCTTTCTTTCCACTAGTAGGGATGTTAATAGGCCTAGTGCTAGTGGCTTTAAGATGGATATTTAATTTTCTTCCTCTGTCGCCTTTAGTGAGTAATACTCTAATTCTCCTGATCTGGATCGGGATGAGCGGGGGGTTGCATTTAGACGGATTTGCCGATAGTGTAGACGGATTTTTAGGAGGGCATAATCAGGAAGAAATTTTAAAGATTATGAAGGATAGTGCTATCGGAGCAAAAGGGGTATTAGCCTTGATTTCTCTTTTGCTCTTGAAGCTCGCCTTACTTATAGAGCTACCTTTAGAGATAAAGGATGGGGCCCTTTTCTTTGCCCCGATTATGGGACGCTGGAGTATGGTACTAGGTACTTTTTTAGGAAAACCTGCTCGCTCAGAAAATAGTATGGGGAAATTGTTTATGGATTATCTCAGCTGGAGAGAAGTTGCTTTAGCCAGTGTAATTATGGCCGTGGCAGGCATTTGGTTATTTAAATTATATTTTTTGCTTCTGCTGGTCCTAGGGATAGGGATAGTAGCAGGGGTCTTAAAATATTGCCAGAAGAGGATTAGTGGTATAACCGGAGATATTTTAGGGGCGATTAATGAAATCGTGGAAGTGTTTATCCTGTTAGCTCTGGAGATAGTTTTCCTCTATTAGATTAGAGGGTAAATAAATCAGGGAGTGGTAAGCAAGAAAGTAAAGAAGGGATTTTAGCCAGAGGTTCAGGAGAGGCGTGGCATGGTATTAGTGCATTGGTATAAAAACGGAAAGAAAAAATAAGAGGTGGTAGAATTGCTAATAATAGCAGATAACCGTACCCGGATAACTTCTGCTACTAAGGAGGTGTTGTTTACGGTGTATGCCCCACCGGGGATTGAAAAAGCAAAAGTGTTTCAACATCTTCAAGACATTCAAAATTATATTCTTCTTTTTGCCCCCGAGAGCGAGCTAGCCTTACTGAAAGTATATGAAGCTAAGGGTTAGAACCAATCAATTCCCCTTTTCTGTAAAATGAGCTACTACCCTAATCCCTCGCTGCTTTTAACTCCTTTTTGTTCACCATTCACATTATCACCTGGGGGACCTGGAGGACTGGGTGGTTTATGATAAAGGGTTTTACCCCGTACACCCTCTGTAAGTTTTCGGCGGTAAGCACTTCTGGAGGAGTTCCTATCTGTTCTATTTTCCCTTCTTTAAGGAGGATTAGGCGATGAGAAGCGAGGCTGGCTAAATTCAGGTCGTGAAAGACCGAGATAATCGTTAAACCCTCTTCTTTAAGTGCGGTCTTCAAGAGTTTTAACATCTCATATTTATAGCTTAAATCCAAATGAGAAGTAAATTCGTCCAAGAGTAATAGCCGGGGAGTTTGAGCCAGAGCTTTAGCCATAAATACTCTCTGTCTTTCCCCCCCACTTATTTCCTGGATATTATTTTCTGCCAGGGATAAAGATTGAGTTTTTTCCATTGCCTCTTGAGAGATTTGATAATCCTTCAGAGTCTCTCCTTTTAAGCGAGAGATAAAAGGTAGCCTCCCCATGAACACCACCTCTTTTGCTTTGAAATTAAGGGTGACCCAGGTATCCTGAGGGACTACGGAGATGAATTGAGCAATTTGTTCAATAGGGAGTTTATTCAAGCTTTGGTTGAGGAAATATATCTCTCCTCTCTGAGGTCTTAATACCCCGGAAATAATCTTCAAGAGAGTAGTCTTTCCGGAACCGTTAGGCCCGATAATGCCTAATAGCTCTCCTTTAGTTGAATAAAAGTTTATATCCGATAATATTTCCCGCTTATGGTTATAAGAGAAGTAGACTCCTTTTAAAGTTAAAATATGCTCATGGTCGGTCATATTATTTATTTTCCTTCCTCAAAAGATAAATAAACAAGGGGGCGCCGACCAGGGCGGTTATTGCCCCGATCGGTATTTCTATAGGAGCGATTACCGTTCGAGCTAAGGTATCACATAGAACCAGAAAGATTCCTCCCAGGAAGGCAGAGGCTGGCAGCATCAGGCGATGGTCTGGTCCGACTAAAAGCCGGGCAATATGGGGGATTACCAGTCCTACAAACCCGATAATCCCGGTAAACGAGACCACCATAGCGGTGACCAGGGAACCGACCAGAAAGATGCGGATCCGTAGCCTTCCGGTATTAACTCCCAGGTAAAGGGCTTCTTCTTCCCCTAAAGACAAAGCATTTAAATCCAAAGCCGAAAAGAACAGCAGCAGACAGCCCATTAGGGTAGGCGGAGTAATTATGCCGATAGTCTGCCAGTTAGCGGTAGATAAGCCTCCCATAAGCCAGAAGACCATCGATTGTAATTCTTTATGGGAGATAGCCATAAGAATAGTGATTAAGGCAGAAAAGAGGAAACTGATCGCTACTCCAGCTAAGAGTAGCCCGGTGGAATTCGCTGAATAACTAATTTTAGAAGATAGATAGACTAAATAAAGAGAGAACATCGCTCCGATAAAGGCAAAGAAGGGGAGATAAGAGGTAAAAAAGTAGCCGGTGAGATGTTGCAAAGTGATGCCGAGGCAGGCCCCTAAAGCAGCACCTGCCGATACCCCTAAAATATAGGGATCAGCCAGGGGGTTTCTTAGAATTCCCTGAAAAGCTCCTCCGACAGTAGAGAGAGCAGCGCCGGTAATGACCCCTAAAACAATACGAGGGGCTCGTAATTGCCAGATAATTAAGCCCGTGGTCTTATCTCCCGCTTTATTCCCGAGGATAGAGAGAATAACCCGGGGGTGGATAGAAGTCACCCCGAAATTAAGACAAATTAGACTCACGACCAAAAGGCTTAAACTTCCTATTAAAAGCATTAAGATTAATTTCTTTCGCCAATCAGGGTAACCATAACGGGCCACTGTTTTTGGTGAGTTATTGATGGAAAATTTCATATAGCCACTCCAGAGCCTCTACCGAACGAGGTCCTGCTCGATAGAAGAGATCTTCGTTTACGATAAAGATTTTTTGATTTTTTATGGCCGGAAGATTAGACCAACCAGGGCGTTGAGAGATATTTTCTTTAATCTTGGATTCTTCTCCAGGGTTCATCGCTCCAGTAGGGATTATAATAATGTCTGGCTCCGCTTGGGCTACCAATTCTGGGCTTATTGCTATCCAGCCGGAGGAACTACCCGCAATATTTTGCCCCCCGGCTAAAGTAATTAACTCATCGCATAAGGTATTAGCCCCCGCCGTCCAGATAGGCTCGAAAGTGCTTCCGATAAATACTTTAGGACGTTTAGAATTAGTTATCTGGCTAACTTTTGCTTTAATTTTCTCTACCCTTCCAGATAGTTCTTGCACCAGGGACTCTCCTCTTTCCGGAACCCCACAAATAGTAGCTATCCTCATTATACTTTGAAAGGTCTCCTCAAGGTTGGAAGGATCAACATCTATTACCTTAAAACCTAATTCTCGAAGACGCAGGATCTCTTTTCCTTGAGATACCGCATAGGCTAAAATTAGATCTGGTTTTAAAGCAACAATTTTTTCTAAATTGAGCGGGGACATTTCCCCGATCTTTTCTATTTGAGCTACCTCTTCTGGATAATTGTCGTAATTGGTTACACCGACTACCTTATCTCCCAAACCGAGAGCAAAAAGGATTTCCGTATTACTGGGGGCCGCAGAGATGATCCGCTCAGGTTCCTGAAGGATGGTGACTGCTGTCCCGGTATGGTCAATTACAGTTAAAGGGTAATTACTCGTCTCGGTAAAACTAAATGAGGGTAAAGAACTTAAGGTAAGAATAAGAATTAGAAAAGTGAAAACTAAAATTGATTTTTGAGAAATTCTCATCATTAGTCTCCTTTAATTAATTTATTAGTTTAATTAGTCAGGGTAAAGGATAAAGGGTTCAAGGCAAACAAGGCAAACAAAAATGACACTTCTTATCCTCGAAGAAGTGATTAGAAAATCAAAGCAGGCAGGTCTCCTGGCTCAGGGGTCAATCTACTAGCTGTGCCTTCCCACCCGAAATTTATTGGACTGTAGGACAGTGGCTTATTACAGCTTTCGTCACCCATTACAGTAGCGGGACTGCGGTGGATTTTCACCACTCTTCCCTTAACCTACTTATCTTGCTCTATTTAATTTTGTTGTCTATTATCATAATACATTAAAGTAAAATTTACAATATATTTTTACTACGCATTCTGATATAATAGTTTTGAAGATTTGTAGAGGGGAAGGGTTAGGAAGTGGGCGAGAAGATGGCAAAAGGTTTGATTCAAGTGTATACCGGTGATGGGAAGGGTAAAACTACAGCAGCTTTAGGTTTAGCCCTGCGAGCAGCGGGAAGGGGGATGAAGGTATTGATCGTCCAGTTTATGAAAAAATGGGATTACGGAGAACTACATTCGCTCAAATTAATTCCTAATATTACTTTAAAAACTTTTGGGACCAAAGAATTTGTTAGTAAGGGTAAAGCCAAAGAGATAGATTATGAGGAGGCTGAAAAGGCCTTCTCTTGTGGTATAGAAGGGATGCAAAGTGGAGATTATGATCTGGTAATCTTTGACGAACTCAATGTAGCTCTTTATTATGAATTGTTAGGGGTAAAAGAAGTGGTGGAAGAGATAAAAGGAAAACCCAAGAACGTAGAAGTGGTAATTACCGGTAGAAAAGCGCCGGAGGAGCTACTCGAGATAGCCGATCTGGTAACCGAAATGAGAGAGATTAAGCACCCCTATCAAAAAGGGATTAAAGCCAGAAAGGGGATTGAATATTGAACGATATAAAGATTGTGGAACTCTGTCGGGTTCCTCGAGAAGAAGAAGCCCTTGCCATTAAAAGTTTGCTGGCTAATTTTAATATTGAATGTATCCTGCAATCAGACATAACCCATTCGGTGTACCCTTTTACGGTAGATGGTTTAGCCGAAGTAGTTATTTTAGTGGCAGATAGAGATTGGGAAAAGAGTAAAGAAATTATAGGTATAGGTAAAAGTTTTGAAGAGAGTTAAATTGGTATTTCATACTCTTTTTTTATTATTACTCTTAAATTTTTAATTTTCAAGGCAGGTATTCCCAAAAGATACCTGCCTTGAGCAAATACGATGATTTTATTGATTTCAATATTAGTAAATGTATTATCTATTCTTCCACAATAAATGAAATTTTGGCATCAACGCGATAACGGGCAACTTCATTATCTTCCACTATTGCCTGAAAACTTTTAATATAAACAGATTTAATGTTGCGTACTGTTTTAGCCGCTTCTGCAACTGCTATCTTGGTAGCATCCTCCCAGCTTTTATCTGATTCTGCCAGGATTTCAATTACTTTGACCACTGCCATTGTTGGAAACCTCCTTTTCTTAGGGTATTTACTTTAGCAGAGTGATTAGCATTTTTTGGTAAGATTTTTTCTGTTTGATGACTTGTACGTTTATAATAACAAAATATTTTAAATAAGTATAGAACCTTTTTGCACTTTCTAAAAAAATTCGGCAAAGACAGACAGGTTTTCTATTGGACACAAGTGTGAATAAGGTTAAATATGCACGGTGTTAAAAATTTAGTTTTTGTGATAGAATTTTAGCATAAAAGGAGAAAAAGGAGGTTACTTTGGTAAAAGATCAGATTGAAGAACTCACCGGAGAAATGGAGAAGTTAGCGGGGGAACTTAATAAAAATTGAGAAGGAGGGAAATAAGGAGTGTTTAAGGAATTTAAGGAATTTGCTCTACGGGGGAATGTCGTAGATATGGCGGTGGGTATCATAATTGGTGCTGCCTTCGGTAATATTATAAAATCATTAGTTTCGGATATTATTATGCCACCCATCGGCTTATTGTTAGGCAATGTTGATTTTTCCAATCTTTTTGTGGTCTTAAAAGAAGGAGAGAAAGTGGCTGGACCTTATGTCTCTCTGGTTGATGCTCAGGCAGCAGGAGCAGTTACTATTAACTACGGCATGTTCCTGAATACAATTATAAGTTTTGTAATCATTGCTTTTGCTATATTTATGGTTATCCGTTATATGAATCAGCTTAAGAAAAAAGAAGTTGTTGTTCCAGCCGAACCTACCACCAAGGATTGTCCCTATTGTCTTACTAGTATTCCCCTTAAAGCTACCCGTTGTCCCAACTGTACTTCTCAATTAGGGGCAGAATAAAAACAAGAATCTAAGCTAAGATTATATATAGAAATGGAGACTTTAACCATACGGGAAGTTAAAAGGATTTTAACTAATTTTATCTTAACCAATGCTCCGTTAACTAAAGTAGGATACTTATGAGATTGCTTCGCTTGCGCTCGTAATGACATTTTTATTTGGTCATTTTTTATTTAACCGGGCACTAACTAGTAGAGTTTCCTAGTTAAGGGATAATAAATAATCTACTAAGAGAAAGAGGAGTGTTTATGTTAAGAGAGATAACTATTAAAACTAATAACTCTACTCAAATTCTGGATATCACTGCTCAGGTGCAGAAGGTAGTAAAGGAGAGTGAAATTACTGAGGGGTTATGTTGTGTCTTTGTCCCCCATACTACGGCAGGGGTTACCATAAACGAAAATGCTGACCCCAGCGTTAAAGAGGATATATTAAAGGAATTAAATAAGGTAATTCCTTTTAATGACCATTACAGTCATTTAGAAGGGAATGCTGCTGCCCACATCAAGGCAAGTATTATAGGGTCCTCCGTAAATATACCCGTGAGTAATAGTAATCTTCTTCTCGGAACCTGGCAAGGGATCTGTTTTTGCGAATTTGATGGACCTCGTACTCGAAAATTCTATGTAAAAGTAATTTAAGATAGAGTTAACTGGCCAACTAACCAACTAAAGGAGAACCAATGGAAACCATCACCGGAACCATAGAGAGAGTGGTATATAGAAATGAAGAAAATGGCTATATCGTTGCCCGGATAATTTTAGAAAGCTCTGTTCTCGGGAAAACGAAAAAAAACGGAAAGGTCAAGGAAAATAACCGGGCTACGGCAGTAGGGAATATGGTTTCGGTAAATGTAGGTGAAAGCTATAAGTTAGAGGGTGAATGGGTAAATGATCCCAGGTATGGATGGCAATTTAGTTTTAATAATTATCAGTTGGTTTTACCTACTTCTTTAATCGGGTTAAAAAGATATTTAGGTTCTGGATTGATTAAAGGAATTGGTCCGGCGACGGCGGATAGAATAGTCCAGCATTTTGGGGATAAGACCTTAGATATTTTAGAAAATAACCTAGAGAGATTAACTGAGGTAGAGGGTATTGGCGAAAAAAGGATAAAAGTAATTAGCCAGTCCTGGGAAGAACAGAAAGAAATTAAAAGGGTGATGATTTTTTTGCAGTCCTACCAGATCACTACTGGTTATGCGGTGAAGATTTACCGAACTTACGGAAATAAGGCTATTGAAAAGTTGAAGGAGAACCCTTACTGTTTAATCGATGACGTCTTTGGCATTGGTTTTAAAACCGCTGATCGTATTGCTCAGAATTTAGGAATTGACTTTACCTCTTTAGTCCGGATAAAAGCCGGAATTAAATACCTATTAAATGAATTAGCTAACCAAGGGCATTGTTACGGGACTCTCGAGGAAGTAATTAAAGAGGGCAGTACCTTATTAGAGGTTGAAGAAGCACTGGTAGAAAAAGCTTTGAACCTACTAAAGAATAACAAGGAGGTTATTATAGAACAAGATCGAGTCTGGCTCCCTCTTTATTATTTTGCTGAATTAGGAGTGAGTAAAAAATTAATAGAATTGACTAATTTTCCCCAGCAGCTAATCGACTTCGATGTACCAAAAAAGATAAGATTGCTGGAAAAAAAATATAAAATATTTTTTGCCGAAGAGCAAAAAGAGGCCATCAAAAAAGTCCTCTTAAATCGAGTATTAGTCTTAACCGGAGGACCAGGGACTGGTAAGACCACTACTACTTTAGGGCTCATTGAATTATTTAAAGAATTAAAATTGAAAATAGTTTTGGCTGCCCCTACCGGCAGGGCAGCCAAGAAAATGAGCGAAACTACGGGGGAAGAGGCGCGAACTATTCACCGATTATTAGAGTATAGTCCGAAGAGTGGAACTTTTACTCGGAATGCCGAAAACCCCCTTAAAGCCGAGGTCATAATTTTAGACGAAGTCTCGATGATAGATATTTTATTGATGAACAATCTGTTAAAGGCGGTACTCCCCGGGACTTTTTTAATCTTGATTGGCGATGTAGATCAATTACCCTCGGTAGGTCCCGGGAATATCTTAAGAGATATTATAGATTCCGAGACCATCCCGGTGGTAAGATTGAGCAGGATATTCCGTCAGGATCGCCAAAGTTTAATTGTGGTTAATGCCCACCGCATTAATGAGGGGAAATATCCCCTAGTTAAAGGAGAAAAAGAGAGAGATTTTTATTTTATAGAAGAGGAGGACCCGGAAGTCGCGGCGCAAAAGATAGTTAATCTGTGTACCGCTCGCCTTCCTGCTAAATATCCAATAGACCCTGTAGACGATATTCAAGTACTTTCTCCCATGTATAAAGGTGAGGTGGGGGCAGATAGTTTAAATTACAGGCTGAGAGAGGCCTTAAATCCTGAAGGGAAGCAGATTACTTTCGGAAATCAGTCTTTTAAAGTAAATGATAAAGTTATGCAGATTAAGAATAATTACGAGAAAGAGGTTTTTAACGGAGATATCGGAAGGATTAAACATATAGATTTAGAAGAAAATATTTTAGAAGTGAATTTTTATGGGAGAAAGGTTAATTATGATTTTTCTGAATTAAATGAATTGGTATTAGCCTATGCTATTACGGTGCATAAGAGCCAGGGGAGTGAATACGGAGTGGTTATTATGCCGATAATGACTCAACACTATCTATTACTTCAAAGGAACCTTTTATATACGGGGATTACTCGGGCGAAAAAAAAGGTAATACTGATGGGAACAAAAAAAGCCTTATGGATTGCCATTAAAAATAATAAGACCTTTCATCGAAATACCTCATTAAAGGAAAGGTTGATAGAAGCAAAAAAGATTAAGGCCGGTTAAAAGTTTAAAAAAAGAGGATTAAAAGCAAGGAAAAAAGAGAAAATAAAAATATTAAGAAGTTATTGCCTGTTTATAGGGGCAAACTAAAGGAGGAAAAAAATTTATTATGGTAGAAGAAGAAATTATAAAATCATTGGCGCTTAAAACCGAATCCAAGATCGTCCTTTTAGTGGCAGATGGTATCGGCGATCTCCCTTCTTATCAAGGACAGACCGCCTTGGAAGCGGCTTCTATTCCTAATTTAAATAAATTAGCGGCTCAAGCGGTTTGTGGCTTAACTGACCCGGTATCTCGGGGAATTACTCCGGGTAGTGGGCCAGCTCATCTTTCTTTATTTGGCTATGACCCTTTTAAATACCAGATTGGTAGAGGAGTTTTAGAGGCTTTAGGATTAGGGATAGAACTTACCCCCAATGATTTAGCCAGTAGAGCTAACTTTGCTACCCTCAATGAGGAAGGAATAATAACTGATCGGCGAGCCGGAAGAGTTTCCACAGAGACTAATGCAAAGTTATGCAAAATTATGCAGGATAAAATTAAAGAGGTAGAAGGGGTAAAGGTCCTTATTACCCCGGGCAAAGAACATCGATTTGTAGTGATTTTTAGAGGGGAAGGTTTAGCAGAAGGTCTCTCCGATGCCGATCCTCAAGCCGCAGGGAAGCCCTTGAAATTTACCGAACCTCTACAGCCAGTAGCCCAAAAAAGTGCTAAAATAATAAATGAATTTATACGAAGAGCTACTGAGGTATTAAGAGATTATTATCCCGCCAATACTGTTTTATTGAGAGGATTTGCTAAACAACCGAAATTGCCGACAATGAAGGAATTATTTAAATTAACGCCTGCTGCTATTGCTACTTATCCCATGTATAAAGGGTTGGCTAAATTGGTGGGTATGGAGATATTGAAGACCGGTGAATCGATCGAAGAAGAGTTTAACACCTTAAGGGATAATTACGAAAAATATGATTTCTTTTATATTCATATTAAAAAGACCGATAGCTATGGAGAAGACGGAAACTTTGCCGAGAAGGTGAAAGCAATAGAAGAGGTAGATAAACTTATTCCCCGGGTAATAGATTTAAAGCCGGATGTTTTGGTAGTTACCGGAGATCATTCTACCCCTGCCTTATTAAAGGGGCATAGCTGGCATCCCAATCCCTTTATGTTGCTTTCTAAATACATCAGGGTAGATGAGGTAAAGAAATTTAATGAAAAAGAATGTATTAAAGGGGGACTGGGAAGGTTTGCGGCGGTAGAAGCCCTCCCTCTAATGCTGGCTTGTGCCTTGAAATTGCAAAAATACGGCGCCTGAGGTAGTAAAAGATAAAATGAAAAATTTAGAGGTGGTATTCCGTCCAGAGGAATTAGGGGAGAGGAAATTAGAGGATAAATTAGTAGTAGTGATTGATGTTTTAAGGGCTTCCAGCACCTTAGTTACTGCTTTAGTGGAGGGAAGCAAAGATTTTATTCCGGTCTTTTCTCCAGAGGAGGCCAAGGAAAAAGCGCGACAATTTACCCGAGAGGAAGTATTGTTAGGTGGGGAAAGAAAAGGTAAAAAAATTGCCGGTTTTGACTTAGGCAATTCCCCGCGAGAATACCAAAAAGAAGTGGTAAAGGATAAAATAATTATTTTTTCGACTACTAATGGAGTAAGAACTTTGGAAAGGGTAAAAGGTGCCTTCCGAATAATTATAGGTAGTTTTTTAAACGCCGAGACAATTTCTCGTTATTGTGCCCCTTTCCCCGGGGAAGTACTGTTAGTGTGTGCGGGGAGAGAAGGTCAATTTTCTCTGGAAGATACAGTTTGTGCCGGTATGCTGATAAGTTATTTAACAAAAGTGTATCCTTTGGTGGAAGAGATAGCCGATACTAATCTTGCTGCTTACCTACTTTACGAGCGATTTAGCTCTAACCTGGGAGAATTGTTACAAAAATGCTATCATGGCAAATATTTAGCAAGTATAGGGCTAAAAGAAGATCTGATATTCTGTGCCCAAGCTAATATTTTTGATATTGTGCCAGTGTTTAAAGATGGTATAATATCTATAGCAGCGGATTGAGACCAAAGTATAAAGCATAAAAAGTATAGTAATAAAAATTAAAGACCCAAGAAAGGAAGAATAAAATATAAAGAGTAAAAGAGTAGAGGAGAACTAATAATGAAAAAAATATTAATGATGATCCCGGGGCCTACTCCAGTAGATCAGTCCATCCTGGAGGCCTTGGGTAGAGAAACGGTATCTCACCTGGACCCTCGATTGGTAGAAACTCTGAAAGAAACTTTAAAGAATTTAAAGACCATAGTTATGACCGAAAAGGGTCAACCTTTTACTATCCCTGGCACCGGAACTTTAGCTATGGAGACTGCCTTAGTTAATTCTTTAAAAGAAAGAGAGCGTTTATTAGTAATTTCCCATGGCTTTTTTGGAGATAGATTTGCCGAGATAGCTCAGTCCTACGGTTTTGAAGTAGAAGTTTTGGCTGCTGAGTGGGGGGAGATAGTAGAAGTAGAAAAAATAGCTCAAAAGCTAAAAGAGAAAAGATATGCTGCCCTAACCTTAACGCATGTAGATACCTCCACCGGAGTCTGTGCTCCTTTAAAAGAAGTAAGTGAGGTAGTAAGAGAATTTCCTGAAACCTTATTTATTGTGGATGGGGTATGTGCTACCGGCGGGATAGAGGAACGGATGGATGAGTGGGGGATTGATGTCCTTTTTACGGCTAACCAAAAGGCCCTGGGTGTGCCGCCGGGCTTAGCAAATTTAGTTTTTAGCGAGAAGGCTTTAGAAAGAAGAAATAGTTTAGGAAAGATTTCGGCCTATTATATGGATGTTAATCGCTGGTTACCTATTATGCGTGAACCGGGGAGTAATTATTTTGCTACTCACGCTGTGAATATGGTGAACGCCCTCCATCAAGGACTTAAAATTGTCTTGCAGGAAGGTTTAGAGGAAAGATTTTCCCGACATAGACGGTTTGCTCTGGCTTTTCACCAGGGGTTGGAGGCTTTAGGTTTTAAAGTTCTCCCTGCCCCAGAAATAAGGGCTAATACCGTTTCTACTGTTTTATACCCCTCAGGGATTGAAGACTCAGCTTTTAGAGAAAGATTATTTAAAAATGGCCTCTTAGTTTCTGCCGGGAAAGGGGTGTTGGCCAGAAAAATCTTCCGCTTAGGACATATGGGCAACATTACTGAAAATGAAGTGGTAGCTACCTTGAGTATTATAGAAAGAACCCTAACGGAATTTAATTACCATTTCTCCCTGGGTTCGGGAATTAGTGCGGCGGAAGAAGTGTTATTTAAAGAGTAAATATTTTTTGTTCTTAAAATTAAAGGGAGCTTGTCGAATAGGGCAGAATAAAAAGTAAAAGAGAAAAAGGGGCAAACACTAAATAAATTCACTAAATTCTAAATTTTAGGTGAGGAGGAGAGGATGAAAAATATATTTGTGCCTTCCAAAGGGGAATACGTTAAAGGGAAAAGGCCGCAGGTAGATTGTATTTTGTGTGCCATCGTTCAGTCCGATCCTCAGGTAACCAACTTAGAAGTCTTCCGAAGTAAAAATTTTGTAGTAGCGGTTAATCTTTATCCTTATAACCCGGGGCACTTGATGATTTTCCCCGCTCAGCATCTTGAAGAGATTGAAGAATTATCGCTATCGGCGGTAAAAGAATTGCACCAGTTAACCGTGGTAGCTCTAAAAATTCTGAGAGAGATCTATCAGCCTCACGGATTTAACCTGGGATACAATTTAGGCCGAGGGAGCGGAGCTAGTATTAATCATCTGCATCTGCACCTTGTCCCTCGCTACGAAAATGAATTAAGCTTTATAGATGTACTAAGTGGTTCAAAGGTAATAGTGGAAGACCCGCAAGAGACGATGAAAAAATTGAAAGAGGGATTTAAAAAATATACCCCCGAATTATTAGGCGAGTAAAAGAAGAAGGAGGAAATAAAAAATTGGATTTATTAAAGAGATTATGTGAAACACCGGGAATTTCTGGTTATGAAGAAAGGGTGCAGGAAGTTATTAGAGAAGAATTAACCAAAGTAGCCGATGAGGTAAAAATAGATAAATTAGGGAATGTTATCGGGATTAAAAAAGCCAAAAAAATACCCGCTAATTCGTCTATTCCTAAAAAAGTAATGTTGGCTGCCCATATGGATGAGATCGGTTTTATGGTAAGTTCGGTGGATAAAGATGGTTTTTTACACTTTGCGCCAGTAGGGGGATTTGACCCTAAAACTCTGATTGCCCAGCGGGTGGTAGTGCACGGGAGAGAGGATATAGGAGGAGTAATCGGTTCAAAACCGATTCATATTTTGGAAGAAGAAGAGAGGAAGAAAGTACCTCAGCTTAGAGATCTGTTTATAGATGTGGGTTTAAAGAAAGAGGAAGTTTTAAAGATGGTAAAGCCCGGTGATTTTGTCACCCTGGATAGAAATTTTAAAGAACTCAACAATAAGATAATCACGGCTAAGGCTCTCGATGATAGAGTGGGGGTATACGTGATGATTGAAACACTAAAACAGTTAAAGGAATATGCCGTGGATATATATGCGGTAGCCACCGTTCAGGAAGAAGTAGGGCTGAGAGGGGCCACTGTTTCTTCATTTTCGATAGAGCCAAACGTAGGGATTGCCCTGGATGTTACTATTGCTTCAGATATTCCAGGGACTAAGGAGGAAGAAGTAGTTACTACTTTAGGAGGAGGGACCGCTATATCTTTAATGGATTCTCATACTATCTCCAACCGAAAGGTAGTAGATTTTTTAAGAAATATTGCTGAAGAGTATAAGATTAAATATCAGACGGATGTATTATTAGGAGGGGGGACTGATGCCGGGGCTATCCAGAGGAGTAAATCGGGAGTACCGGTTTGTACCGTTTCTGTTCCTACCCGCTATGTCCATTCGGTAGTAGAGATGTGTCATAAAGAGGATGTTGAGAATTCCATTGCCTTAATGACTAAATTTTTAGAAAAGGTGCATCAAGGGGAATTCTGATTTGTTAATTGGCTAACTGATAAACAAAATGCAAAAAAGAGAAATTTTATTGAAAATTTATCACTGCTTATTCGATTTTTTTGGTCCCTTGAATTGGTGGCCCGGGGATACCCCTTTCGAGATAATGGTAGGGGCAATTCTTACTCAAAATACTGCCTGGGGCAACGTAGAAAAAGCGATCAATAATTTAAAAAAGGCAAATTTGTTAGAGGCTCAGAAACTTTATCAAATAGAGGAAGAAGAATTGGCTGAGTTAATCAGACCCTCGGGTTATTATAAAGTTAAAGCCCAGAGGTTAAAGAATTTGGTAACTTTCTTGGTAGAAGAGTATGGTGGCTCAGAGAGGAAGATGTTTGCGGAGGATGGCGAGGAGTTAAGGGAAAAACTGTTAGCTATTAAAGGGATTGGGCCGGAAACTGCTGATAGTATCTTATTGTATGCAGGAAATAAGCCCTTCTTCGTAGTTGATGCCTATACCCGAAGGATATTTTCTCGTCATCAACTAATTCCAGAGGCAGCTACCTATTCAGAAATTCAAGATTTTTTTACTCAGAATTTAGATAGAGAGGTAAAATTGTTTAATGAATTTCATGCCCAGATAGTAATGCTGGGAAAAACTATCTGTACCAGCAAGAAGGAGAATTGCACCTCTTGTCCGCTTGCCTTTTTGAACAGTAAGTAGCAAATAGTGTGTAGTCATTAGCCCTCACCCTAATAATCGTCTCTCCCTTAAAGAGAAGAGAAAAGTTAGGACGGGGCGATAATTTATCTCCCTTTTCCTCCCCTCTCCCCCTCAAAGGGAGAGGGAGAGGGTTAGGGTGAGGGGAGGAAGAAGTAAATTAGTAAGGTGTATTTGTAGGAGGTTCGACTTATCGAATCCGTTGACCAAGAAGGAGGGGGAATATGTTAGAAGTAGTAGAAACCGGGGAGAAATTGCTAAAAGATTATAGCCCTATTGTAGGCGAGGAAGAGATAGAAAGTATCAAGAAGTTGGCTTTGCCTTTGCAGGGGAAGAAAATAGTTCATATAAATGATTCTTCGTTGGGAGGAGGAGTAGCAGAAATATTGTCAGCCTTAGTTCCTTTAATGAAGGATGTGGGTTTAAAAGCTGAGTGGCAGGTAATAAAGGGGTCGGAAGATTTTTTTGAGGCCAATAGTATTATCCTTAATGGTTTACAGGGTATGGATGTCCCCTTTACCCAAGAAGTGAAAGAAATTTTTTTAAAGTATAATCAACTAAGTGAAGAGCTATTGGAAGGAGAATATGATTTTGTAATCATTCATGAACTTCCGCCTTTAGCGCTGTTGAATTATCGGAAGAGGAAAGTCGGAAAATGGATCTGGTGGCTCTATAATGACCCTACCAATGCCCAGGAAAAAGTGTGGAAATTTATCCGACCCTTGATAGAAAAATATGATGCCGCGGTCTTTACTTTAAAAGAGTATGTAAAAAATGACCTTAAGCTAAAGAAGATTGCCATCATCCCCCCGGCCATTGACCCTTTAAGCCCTAAAAATATGGAGTTAAGCCAGGAAGAGATAGAGAAAATAGTTAACAGGTATGGGGTAGATACTCATAGACCGATTATAACCCAGGTTTCTAAACTTAGTCCCTGGAAAGACCCCTTAGGGGTGATAGATATGTACCGCCTGGTGAAAAAAGAAATAAAAGAGGTACAATTAGTCCTTATTACTTTTATGGCCAGTGATGATCCCGAAGGTTGGGAGTATTACGAAAAGACTGCTCGACATGCTGGTGAAGACTATGATATTCATTTACTCTCCAATTTAAACGGGGTAGGGAACTTAGAAGTTAATGGTTTTCAAAGGGCTTCTGATGTAATCATCCAGAAATCCATCAGAGAAGGGTTTGGACTGGTAATTACTGAGGCCTTATGGAAAGGAAAGCCAGTAGTAGCAGCGAATGTAGGTGGTATCCCTTTACAAGTAGATAACCGGCATACCGGCTATTTAGTAGGGGATATTGCTGAGTGTGCCGAGAGAGTAATCTATTTTTTAAAAAATCCCGAAGCGGCTAAGAAAATGGGTAGCGCCGGTAAAGAATACGTGCGGAAAAATTTCTTAATTACTCGTTTGTTGAAAGATTATCTAGAGCTATTCCACAGCTTAGTCTAAAGAGATAAATTAAATTAACCAGAATAAAAATAGTTGCAGAATTTTCTCTAATTTTATAAAATAAGTGAAAAATAACCACGGATAAGTTTATCCTAAATAATCAATCTATGATTCTATAAGTATGGTTAAAGCAAATCTAAACTGAAAAATCTTTGCTAGGTTATTTTTACTTTTTCAGGAGAAAATCTTTGGACGAGAAGAAGTTTAAAGAGGAAATCCTTGATTTTGAAGATAAACATCTTTCTCCTTATGCCACCAGGAATGAGGAGGCAAAAAGAAGACAGGGAACTTCTCACCCTTTTAGAGGTCCCTACTCGCGAGATCGCGATCACATCCTTTATAGTGGTTCCTTTCGTCGCTATGTGGGGAAAACCCAGGTTATTTATTTTGCTGCCAGTTTTGATGAACAATTATCTAATCGAAGTATTCATACTTTACAAGTCTCTCAAATAGCCAGAACCATAGGCAAGGCTTTAAAACTAAATCTCGATCTTATTGAGGCTATCGGCCTCGGCCATGATTTAGGGCACCCTCCTTTTGGCCATGATGGAGAAGAAATTCTCCAAGACATTTGTCGAAAAAAAAAGATAGGATTGTTTTTCCACAATATCCATAGTCTTAGAATAGTGGATAAACTTGCCGATGCCTGCAAAGGGATGAACTTAACTTTTCAGGTAAGGGATGGAATTGTCTCTCATAATGGAGAAATTAACGAGCAATCTCTAAAACCCTGTCGGGATAAAACGGAAGCTGATTTAATTAATTATACGGAGAGAGGGTCTCAAGGAGAGCTAATTCCTTTCTTTCCAGCAACTTTGGAGGGATGTGTCGTTCGGATGTCCGATGCTATATCTTATGTAGGACAAGATTTGGAAGATGCTATCCGTATAGGAATTTTGACAAAAGAAGAATTGCCCGAAGAAATCAGGAAGGATTTAGGCCGGAGTAACGCCGAGATTATTGATTCTCTGGTAACTGATGTGATAATTAATTCTTATCATAAAGATGAAATAGCCTATTCCTCTAATATTGCGGAAAGAGTTTTTGAATTGAAGAGATTTAATACCGAAAGGATCTATAAAAATCCTCGGTTAAAGGCCAGAAAAACTACCTTTAAGAAGGCTTTTATTTATCTTTTTGATAAATTTCTGGAAGATCTTAAAAAGGGCTACGAAGATTCTTTAATTTTCCGAGAATGGATTTTTAATCGGGGAGAAAATAAGGGGAGAGATTATGTAAGTAATAATTTACCTGAACAGGTAGTAATAGATTATCTGGCTTCTATGACCGATAGGTATTTTTATAATACTTTTAAACAATCGAGAAAAACTAGAAGTCGTGAAGGTAAATATAAATAGAAGTAGAGATATAGATAAAGGTGTTTCAGGAGTTAAAGAATATGTTAAGAAAAAAATATTACCTCCATTCATATCTTGATTCTTTTTATTTCCAGGGGAAAAAAAGAGAGAAAAAGATAAAATTACTTACCCAGAGACTATTTGTCTTATTAGTCATAGTTGCTGCTATTGTAGCTTTATTCAAAGTTTTTCCTTTATTTTACCCCCCGCCCAATAAAGGTAAAGATTCCGCCTATGTTTCTTCTAATTCTTCCGAGATCGCTTCAATTTTGGGGACCGAGGAGGAGGAAAAAAAGTATAAAGAAAAATCTTCCGAAGGAATAGAGCTACCGCGAGAGGACCAGAAAGAGGAGATAACCGGAGAGGAAGAAGAGCTACTCTCGAGAGGGAAAGAACCGGAAAAACCGGAAGAACTAGAAGAAGCAGCCCTTATTGTTGAGGGGAGTTTGCAGGCGGGCGATACCCTTTATGAATCTTTAATTAAAGAAGGTATTTCTGCGGCTGAAATATTAGATTTACAAGAAAAAGTTAAATCGGTAGTAGATTTTAATTATCTTCCAGAGGGTAGTGAATATTCTTTAAAATATAACCCCGAAGGGAAAGTAACCGAATTCGTTTATAAGCCCAATCCTCTGGACATTTATTATATAGATATCCCTGCTTCCGAATCAGAAGAATTAAAAGTAACCAAAGAAGAGGTATATACGGAAGTAGTTCGGCTGGAAGGAGAGATTAAAAGTTCTCTTTATGAGTCAATGATCGAATATGCCAATTCGGCGGAATTGGCAATGCAAATGGCAGATATATTTGGCTGGGAAATTGACTTTTTTACAGAATGTAGGGTGGGAGATACTTTTAAAATTTTAGTAGAAAAACAGTGTAGAGGGGATTTTTGTCGCTGGGGTAAGGTGCTTGCTGCTCAATATGAAGGAGAGCTCTTAAGTAAGCATACCGCTATTCTTTTTGAAGACCCCTCCGGACATATAGATTATTATAATGAAGAAGGGGGATCTTTAAGAAGAGCTTTTTTACGAGCTCCTTTAAACTACAGATATATTAGTTCCTATTTTTCCGAAAACCGATTACACCCTATTTTGAGAATTTGGCGCCCTCATTTAGCCATAGATTATGCTGCTCCTGCCGGTACCCCGGTTTCTGCTATTGGCGACGGGACAGTTATTTATAAAGGGTGGAAGGGAGATTATGGCAATTATGTAGAAATTCGTCATCCCAATAATTATGTGAGTGGATATGGGCATCTATCTCGTTTTGCTGAAAGTTTAAAAAAGGGCCAAAAGGTGAAACAGGGCGAAATAATCGGCTATGTAGGGGCTACGGGGTTAGCTACCGGTCCCCATCTTGACTTTTCTCTGAGTAAAGATGGAAAAAAAGTAGACTTCTTAAAACTTGAACTTCCCGCTGCCTCTTCTGTTAATCCTCAATATAAATCGCAATTTGACGAAGCAAAGAACGAACTTCTCAGTGCTTTAGAGGGCAGAAATCCTCAGGAAGAGTAAACATTTGTAAAAAAGGTAAAATTAAGCTATAATAAAAACACTGTTTAGGTCAAAGATTTACAAAGATTAGAGGAAGAGGAGGGTTAAAGATGAAAAAAAATAGTTTTAAATCATTCTGGTTTTTAAGCTTAATAGGGTTAGGATTATTAGTAGCCTTTAGTTTTAGCTATGCCGCGGGTCAAAGTGAAACTACCTGGGAAACCGCTTCTCCAGAGGCAGCTGCTTATCTGGAAATGGCTATAGATAAAATGGAGGAGGCAATTAAGACTTACCAGGGAGCAAATTTTCCTAGTCGGAAGTTGTGGGCGGAAGCAATCGAATATGGGGAAAAGGCTATTGCTGCTGAACCTAACTTCATTGAAGCCCATTATTACCTTGCTCAAATTTATCAATATACCAATTGGTATTACCAAGAGGCTATAGAGTGGGAAAGATACATAGAGCTAGTGGAAAATGAGAAGACAATTTCTCCGGAGGTAAGGAAAAAATTAGCCTTTGCTTATTATCGATTAGGGTATGCAGCTTATGAAAGGGGAGATTATGAAGATTGTATCGGCTATTTACGGAGGGCAGTGGAGATAGACCCTCAAAGTATAGAAGCTCATTATTGGTTAGGTCGAGTATTCTACGAGGTGGATAGATTGGAAGATTCCCTTGCTTCCTGGGAAAGAGTACTGGATCTCAACCCCTTTAGTTCCGAGGCGCAGTATTTTTACGATAAGGTAAAAAATTGTATAGAATACGGGAAAGAAGCGTATGAACATTATGAAGCGGGCTATAAATTTTATGAACGAGGATTGTGGGAGAAGGCTATAGCCGAATATCAAAAGGCTGTCCAATTAAATCCTCATTTTTCCTCAGCTTATCACTGGCTAGGGAGAATTAATTACGAACGAGGAAACTATGGAGAAGCAGCTCGCCATTGGAGAGAAGTTTTACGTTTAGAACCCCAGAATAAAAATGCAGAGTATTGGTTAAAACAGGCAGAAAAACAACTGAAGAAGTAGGAACCCTTTTCCCTTCTTTGATGGTAGATTACGGAGAAAATTAAATGAGGATTGCCTTCTTTACTAATTGTTATAAACCGTTGGTTAACGGAGTAGTAACCAGTATAGCTTCTTTAAAAGAGGCTTACGAAAGAAAAGGTCACGAGACTTATGTTTTTGCTCCTCAGGTAGAAGATTATGTAGACCAGGAAAAAGATATATTTAGATATAAATCAGTAAACCTGACGAAGAAGGTAAAATATCCTCTGCCTATCCCCTTATCTTTTAAGGCAAAGAAAATTATCACCGAATTTGACCCGGACATTATCCATCTCCATCATCCCTTTTTGGTGAGTATTCCCGCTACACTCTATGGGGAGGAATTGGGGATACCTAAAATATTAACTCTTCATAGTCAATACGAACAATATGCTTATTATGCTGCTCCTATACCGCCAGTAATAACCCGGGAGGTAATTAAAAAAATAATATTTAACTTATCCTATAAAATTGATTGCCTCACTACCCCCTCAGCATCGATGAAAAAATTAGCAGAAATTTATGGAATTAAAAATAGAATTGAGGTTATCCCCAATGCTCTGGATTTGAAGTTATTCAGGCAGAAAAATGAGACAAAGGGCGGAGAAATTAAAAAGAGGTATCATCTTAAAGAGGAGGATAAAATAATTCTCTATGTAGGTCGGGTAGCCCCAGAGAAAAACATCGATACCCTAATAAAAGCTTTAGAAATAGTAAAAAGAAGAGGTATTAAGGAGGCGAAGTTATTGATAGTAGGGGAAGGGCCAGCAATGGAAGAACTTAAAGAACTGGTTAAGTCTTTACAAATGGAAAAAGAGGTAATATTTGCCGGCGCCGTGAATTATGAAGAAATTAGAGACTATTATCAAATAGCTTACCTATTTGCTATAGCTTCTACTGCCGAAACCTTTGGTATGGTAATCGTTGAAGCTTTAGCCTCTGGTATCCCGGTGTTAGCCGTTAAATCTCCGGGGGCAGTAGATATACTAACTGAGGGGGTGGACGGGCTATTGGTAGATAATAGGGTGGAAAAATTTGCAGAGGCTTTAGAAAAGATTATCAGGGACCCGGGATTAAGAGTAAAACTTTCTCAGCAGGCTTTAAAAACTTCTGAAAATTATGACCTCAACAATATATCCGAAAGAATGTTAAACCTCTATCGGGAAGTAATAGAAAGGAAGAACTTAGAAAGAAAAGGGAAGAAAAATTTTATAAAAGATATTTTAGCTTTTAGTTTTAATTATGAAGGGAGGGTAAAAGTAAGAAATGCAAAGTAAAATTATCAAGTATATTTTAGTATTATTGGTATTTTTACTTTTTACTAATTTATTGCAGGCAGCTCCTGCCACAGCTACTCCTGCAGAAATAATTGATGAATCTATTGAAATATTAAAGGAGATGTCAGAGTCGGAGGATAGTGGTGCTTTCGGGGCTCTTTTGAAAGAGGCAGAAGGCGTAGCTATTTTTCCTTCGATAATTAAAGTAGGGGTAGGAATTGGTGGACAGCTTGGAGAAGGAATGATATTGAGAAAAGATAATAAAACCGGCGTATGGTATGGGCCAGCCTTTGCCGAGATTAAAAGTATAAGTGTTGGTCCACAGGTAGGTATTCAATCGGTGGCCCTGATTTTGGTTATTACCAACGAAAGAGGGATGGAAGGATTTATGGAGGATAATTTGACTCTCGGGGCTAGCGCGAGCATTGCGGTAGGTCCAGTGGGAAGGTCCCTTTCTGCTGATACCGATTATAAGTTAAAAGCCTCTATTTATTCTTATTCTATCAGCAAGGGGGCTTACCTGGGGGCTTCCTTCCAGGGCTCAACTATCGAAGAAGACGAGAAAGCGAATGAGTTGTTCTACGGGGAGGCTCTCTCTAATCGTACTATCTTAGAGAATAGAGTTGCGGTAAATCCAGCAGTACTGGACTTGTTACGATTAATCAAGGAAATTAGTAAATAATATTTTAAGCTAGGGGTAGAAGAGCTGATGATTTGGTTTATCTTATCATCGAACTCCACCCCTCCTTCAGTTACTCCCGCAAGATTGATACTTACTCGCCGGTTATTACAAGTAAACGAAGTGAGCGAAGCAATCTCCTCCGGTTATACTCGCATAACACGATAGCGATTTTGCTTGACATTTTTAAAATTATTGTGTTAAAATTATGTAAAAACCAGAGGGGGCATTATTTATTTTAATTAAAAATAAATTAAGGTCTAAAGTGGTCTGGTTTAGGGAATAATGTAAATAGAGAAATAGAGAAATAGAGATAGATACAAAGAAAAGATTCCATTATCCTGATAAATTAAAGGAAAAGGTGAGGTTGTTTTTCATATTTTTACAAGGAGGTGGGTGGAAAAAGGAAAATCCAAAAAGTTGAAAAAGGTAAACTGACTGAAAGGTCAGGACGCAAAGTCCATGGGTTTAAAGTACTTAGGTACTAGGACTGCCAGACTACCGGCTTTTTGTTTATATAGATAGACGGTGTATAGGAGCAAGAAAGTGAAAGCTTAATATTTAGTAGGTCGTATATATAAACGAAAAAGGCAAACCACCCGAAAGGATGGGACGCAAAGTCATGGGTTTAAAGCACTTATAAAAGTGCCATAATCGCCAGACTGCCAAAAAAGTTAAAAAATTTCGCAGGAGGCGATTTAGAAATGAAAATAAGTACTAAAGTCATTTTACCGCTAATTTTAATTTCTGCATTGTCAATCTTATTTGCTGGTTGTTTTACTGTCCCTACCGATGAATCACCTGGATTCACCCCCGGAACTATAACCGGTACCATAGCTGCTCCCTGTTGCTCTACTTCTGCTGGCCCCGTTACTGAACCTCAAGGTGTTCCTCCAGAGTATTGGTGTTATTATTGTAAAAATACCTGGAGTCTACAGGAGGGTGTGAAAGTAGTTCTCGCTTATGGATTAGATAAAATTGCCACTACTACTACCGATAAAGATGGCAAATACACCTTTACCAATGTCCCCCCCGCTAAGAATTATGTCATTACCGCTTATTGTCCAGATTATGATGATGACCGACCTCTGGTCAAGGATGTAGCTCTTAAAGTAGTCGAAGGAAAAACCTATGATGCCAAGATTACCGATTGTGTATCTACTGCCCTTGGATTAGTGGTAGATTATCTGGTAGAAAATACTACGGTATTAGGTCCAGAGGAAATTGTGCTGGATGGGGTTATAGCTGGCATACCTAATTTCTATGGTTTTCCAGAGTTTAAAAAACTGGTAGAGAGAATTTGTGAAATTGCCCCAGGATGTGTAGACCTGTTCGAAGATGAAAAGGTTCCGGATTATTTATGTCGGGCAGCACAAGAGATAGGAAGAAAAGTCATTCCTGACCTTGATCTGGGATGTGTGGGAGGATATACTCCAGGTCCAGGACCAGGTCCTACACCAGCAACTACCTACAAAGTGTTCTACAATGGTAATGGCAATACCGGTGGAACTGCACCGACTGATGCTAATAACTACATAGCGGGCGCTACAGTGACGGTACTCGGTCCTGGAATCCTGGTCAGAACCAACTACACCTTTAGTCATTGGGATACGCAAGCAGACGACAATGGAACAAATTATAATCCAACTGATACATTCTCGATGCCGGCTGCCAATGTGACCCTCTATGCCCAGTGGCAAGAGGATGCCCAATACACCGTGACCTACAATGCCAACGGTGGTACTGGCTCTCAGACCGATCCCAATTCTCCTTACTACGTCGGGGCAACCGTAACCGTTCTGGGTCAGGGAACTATAGCTCGAACCAATTACACCTTTAACGGCTGGAATACTGCTGCCAATGGAACAGGGACAGCTTATGATCCAGCTGATACCTTTACCATGCCAGCTAGCAACGTGGTCCTTTATGCCCAGTGGTTGAAGTTAGATCCATTAATGTCACCAGTTGATGTCGTACCGGGTCAAGAACAAATAAGAATAAACTTGAGAGATGCTAATAATAATTTGGTTCCTAATTTAGACAATAAAAATGATTGGTATGTAGAACTAACTGTTGCAGATTCTGATGCGACCATAGTATCTGTTCAATATGGAGGTCATAATATAGGACCTTGGGATTTCCAAATTAGGGTTAAAAATATTCCTACTGGAACAGAATTACGTAACGTAACAGTCATATATAATGGTTATGGATACCCGTTAGTATTACATCAAGCTTACTAAATAAAGTTTTAAAAATACTAGCTTAATTAGCTGTCAAAGTTTTAAATAATTATAAGTAAAACTAAAAAGAATGGAACAGCGAAAATATGCTCTTCACTGTTCCATTCTTAATTTTATTAACTGATAAACAATTGAGAAAATTTATTCAATTCTCTAAAGGCTGGCCCCTTAGGTTATTTTTTGACTTTTTCTATGTATTGAGGTGGGACGATTTTTTTGGCAAAGCGGAGAGCTTTCTTTTCGGAAGAGAAAGCACGGTCTGCTATCTTTATCGGTGAGGATAAGACTTTCCCTTTGTAAGTATTATGTCCGTACTCGACGATAAATTTGTTTTGATACGGAAATATTTTGCAGTAATCATATTTTGTGATCATACTTTTTGCCCCTATTTTCTGACTTTACAGCAGAAGAATTTTCTCTGCGCTTGATGCAGTGACAGTAGCAGAAACGAGACTTCCAGCCATCCGGGTATTGCCGTAAATTTATTTAAGAATTATTTGTATTGCTCTCCGCCAGGATATTGACAGGGTCGGAGTTTCCCGGAGCAAGTATAATTACCTTACATTTATCGGGATTACTATTTAGATTAAGACTTAAAAAATCATCATAAGATATCCTATAGTCTTTCCCGGCAGTAGGGTCGTTAGTGATTATTTCTCGCGCCTCATCATCATAACCGATAATTACGCGGGCATGACTTTTCAGTATAGTCAGACTATAATTTTGTACGGCAATTACCGGGGTATCTTCTTCCAACAGAGCCTTTATTTCTTCAATGGTGTTAAGTTGATATTTTGCTTCCAACCCCATATTTTTAGCATAGCTGATAAATTTATATACTGAACTACTACCATATTCGTCGATAGTTTCCCGGGCGATCTGACTTTGAGAGATGCTTATTCCGAAATATTTAAGGGTCATTGCCCCGCAAGCAGGGAGACACCAATTCGGGCCCCCATATTTTTCGTAAGGCACCTCCAGATACACAAAGCCCAATTCTTCTGCTTTGTTTATCTCTTCTTCTGAAACAGCAGGTGGAAGTCCAGGCGTAACTATTCCGCCACAAGAGGTAAGGAAAAGAGAAGTTATCAATATTAAGAACAGATTTATGGTTATTTTGCCCATTGCTTTTACTTTCATATTATCTCCTTCCATATCGTCTCTCTTTAAAGGGTCTTAAATTTCTAAGAGAGTTTTTTGGCTCTATCCCAACCTCCTCCCTTTCAAAGGAGAAAGGAGGGAGGGAAAGGTTATTAGCTTGTTTAGACTGGGAAGGCAATATTATCAAAGCCTGGGCTTCTAAAAATAAAAAAAGCCGGCAACCTGGCTACCTTAGCATTTTATGTGCCTTAGGCCCATGGCTTTGCGTCTCAACCTTTCGGTTGATTTGCCTTTATCAACTTTAGTTAATTATTTATTTATTCTTTTTTCAAATTTCAAATGGCAAAAAACAAAAAAGTCGGCAGCTCAGCCGTCTTAGCCATGGTAATTGCCTTAGACCTGTGGCTTTGCGTCCTATCCTTTCGGATAGTTTGCCTTTATCAACTTTTATGATAATTTATTCTCTTTTTTGTTTATTATATTCCCTAAATTGAGAGGTTTTAGACCTTAGTTAGTGAATTTTTTATACTTTTTTGAAAAATTTATCCTTCAAACTAGTTTTTCTTCTTAGATATTATCAGTAAATTACCATTTAGTCAAATTATTTTTTATTTTTAAAAGAGGGAGGGACCGCCGGCGGTAGATTAGCCAGATTAATTTCTTTGTTTATAATTTCTTAGAACAGTAAGAGTATATTCAATATCATAAGGAGTATGGTCCGCATTGATTTGAAATCTTATCTCCTCATCCCCCTTCGGGACCACCGGATAGTTCAGCCCGGTAGCCAGAATACCATTTTCCTGGAGATAATTTACTAACTTATTGGTCTTGGCGGTGTCTCTTACCATTAAAGGGACAATAGGATGGTCGCCTTTAATGATTTCGTATCCTGAATCCAGGAGACCCTGGGCAAATTTTTTAGTGAGCTGGCGAAGATGAGCCAGAATATCTCTTCCTTTCTCACTATCCAGTATCTCCAGAGACTTTAGCGCAGCACTGGCTTCCGCCGGAGAGATGGGGTTAGAGTAAATGTATAGCGGAGCTGATTCTCTTAAATAGGTAATAACTGTTTGACCGGAAGTTACATATCCGCCATTTACTCCAAAGGCTTTGCCCAGGGTTCCTACTAATAAATCTACCCCTTTTGCTTTGGTGTGTTCTTCTGTCCCTCGTCCGGTTTCTCCGAAAGCACCGATGCCATGAGAATCATCTACTACCAGTAAAATATTTTCGGGGAAATTATGGTCATATTTTTTAGAAAGGTCAGAGATAATATGAAGTGGGGCATTATCCCCCCTCATACTAAACACTCCGTCCGTAACGATGATTAATCTTTTAGCCTGCCCAATAGACTCTTTTATACTTTTTTCCAGTTTCGGCATATCTAAATGGGGGTAAATTTTTTTATCTTTTGGTCGAGCCAGTCGAAGGGCGTTGATGATACAATTATGATTTAATTCGTCACTTATTACTATAGTATCAGGGGTAATGAGAGGAAATAATGTTCCTACTACCGCGGTGTAAGCAGAGCTAAATAACATCGCCTCCTCTCTTTGATGAAATTTAGCCAACCTCTTTTCCAGTTCTCGATGAGGTTCAAAGGTTCCGCTGATAAAACGGACCGCTCCTGGTCCAACTCCATATTTTTTAGCAGCCTTTTCTTCTGCTTCAATGACTTCCTCTCTTAAAGACATACCTAAATAAGAGTTAGAATTCATCCGGATAAATTCTTGTTCGCCTTTTCCCTTGAGCAAGTAACGGGGACCCCGCTGGCCTTCTGCCTTTTTTGTCTTGGTAATAATATATTCTTTCCCTTTTAATCGTCCCTCATTTTTTAATTCTTCTAAATTTTGAGTAAGAACCCGTTCTAAATGATCCAGTCCCATAGCTTGATCCTCCTTTTTTAGTTAGCCAGTTGGCTAGTTGGGTAGTTTACCGGTTAACCAAGTAACCAGCTAACTAATTATTTACGTTAGTAAATAATTTAATTTTCAATTTTTCAATCATATCCGTGGTCATTGCTTTAAGATCATAGTCTGGAGACCAACCCCAATCTTCTCGAGCTGTGCGGTCATCGATATGATGAGGCCAGGAATCCGCAATAGCCTGCCGCACCGGGTCAACCTCATAATTTATCTTAAAATCTGGAATATAATTTTTAATTTCCTGAGCGAGTTGTTCTGGAGTAAAGCTTTCTGCCGTCACATTATAGGCATTGCGATATCTTAACCGGGAAGGCTCAGCCTCCATAAGATCGACTACCGCCTTTAAAGCATCAGGCATATACATCATATCCAAATAGGTGTCTTTATCTAAAAAACAGGTATATTTTTTATTTTTGAGTGCTTCGTAAAAAATCTCCACCGCGTAATCCGTAGTCCCTCCCCCCGGGAGAGTAACATAAGAAATAATCCCTGGAAGGCGAACACCCCTCGTGTCCACTTTATATTTAAGATGATAATAATCGCAGAGTAGCTCTCCCGTAACCTTAGTCAACCCGTAGATAGTCTGGGGCCTTTGAATGGTCTCCTGCGGGGTATTATTCTTAGGAGTAGAGGGGCCGAAGACCGCAATGGAACTGGGAGTAAAGACCGCACATTTTTGTTCACGGGCTATTTCCAGTACATTATATAAACCGTTGATATTTACCTTCCAAGCTAATTGAGGATTATTTTCTCCTTTAGCCGAGAGGATGGCCGCTAGATGAAATATAGTATCTATTTGATATTTTTGGACCACAGAATAAATTTCTGCTGCTTCTAAACAATCGATAGACTCAAAAGGTCCTTCCTGGCTAATTATTCCCTCTGGGGCTGGCTTAATATCAGAAGCGACCACCTTTCCCTCCCCGTATCTTTGTCTTAAAAAAGGGGTTAATTCGGAGCCAATTTGCCCCAGTGCCCCCGTTATCAGGATCCTTTTCATATTACAAAAATTTCCTTTTTAATTATTGGTATGCACTAATCATATTTTATAGTGGTTTACTATATAAACTGGTTTTTACTTGTTCAATAAAATGAAGGGCGTGCTCTTTCATAATCTGTTCGCTCTTATTTTGATCCCTGTTTTTTAAGGCTACTATAAGTTTTTCAAAATCTTGGGGAATTTCTTGAGAATAAGTATCGTTTTCCTGGGAGAAAAACCAGAGGCGACTAATCTGATAGCGTAATCTTTGTAAGGTTTCAGCTAAGGTCTTGTTTTTGGTAGAGTTATTTATGAGATCGTGGAATTCTGCGTCTAATTGGATTAATCTTTTGCGGTCCTTTTCCGATTGTATTTTTTTAAGGAGTTCTTCCAGCTTAAGGAGTTCTTCAGGAGTAATTCTTTGCGCGGCCAATCTTCCCGCCGGCCCAATTAGAAAAAGCCTAACCTCAAAGACTTCTTTAAGATCTTGGAAGCTCACCTCACTGACATAAATACCGTGGTTAGGTATTATATGCACTAATTTTTCGGCTTCCAGGAGAATTAAAGCCTCTCGAATAGGTATAGGACTTACTCCGAATTCTTGGGCTAATTCTTTTAGGTTTAATACTTGTTTGGGCTGATAATCCAAGAAAACTATGCGTCTTTTAAGTTCCGAGTAAATTTCTTTATTTGCCATACATAAATATCCTCGATATAACTTTTTACGTTTATAATATATCACTAATATATCAGTATGTAAATATAAATATTAAAATTTATTCTTAGATAAAGGATAAAGCAATAATTGTTTGACTCCTGTTTTTCAGTTTATAGGGAGGTGGAAAAAGATTTTTTCTTGCAAAATTGCCGAAATTGATTTATTATAAATCCAGATTATTTAAAACTCTAACCTTAGTTAACGGAGCACTAGTTAGTGAGGAGGATTCTAAAATAGATGGGTGTATAAAGGTGAAGTTTGCAGAAATATAGTGGAGATATTATACTAAGGAAAAAGAGTTTTAGCCTGCGGTAGACAGGACACAATTTTTATTTTTTCGAAAGGAGGTATTTAATGGATCTAAAAGCACTTTATAATCTCAGTTATGGTCTTTATGTGGTCAGTTCTAAAAAAGGGGAGCGGATAAATGGACAGATTGCCAATACAGTCTTTCAAACTACTTCCGAACCGCCTACCTTAGCTATCTGTATTAACCAAGGAAATTTAACTCACGAATTTATTGCGGAAAGTAAAGTTTTCAGCGTTTCAGTATTGGAACAGGACACCGAGATGAAATTTATCGGCAGGTTTGGCTTTAAATCAGGGAGAGAGGAGGATAAATTTGCAGGAGTAAATTATAAGCTCGGGGTGACAGGTTCTCCCCTAGTTATGGAAAATACGGTGGCCTTTATAGAAGCTGAAGTGATAAAGGAGTTGGAGCTGGGAACCCATACCCTATTTATTGGCAAAATTGTAGCGGCCGAAAATATTAAAAAGGCTAAGCCTTTAACTTACGATTATTACCATCAGATTAAGAAAGGTATTTCTCCTAAGGCGGCACCCACTTATATTGCCTCAGAAGAAAAGTTAGAAAACCAAACATTTAAAGAAAAAGAAGGAAAGGAACGAGAAAAAATGATTAAATATAAATGTACTGTTTGTGGATACGTTTATGATCCGGAGATCGGCGACCCTGATTCAGGAATAGAGGCAGGGACTCCCTTTGAAGATCTTCCTGATGATTGGGCATGTCCAGTATGCGGGGCAAATAAAGATGACTTTGAGGAGATGGATTAATAGTGAGTGTAAAGAAAATAAAAAAAGATATTTTTTGGGTAGGAGCGATTGATTGGGATAGAAGGTTATTTGATGAGCTTATCCCTCTCCCGGAGGGTACCAGCTATAATGCTTATCTTCTGAGAGGTAAGGAGAAGACCGCTTTAATCGATACCGTTGATCCTACCAAAGAAGATGATTTATTAGTTAACCTGGATGATTTAGAGCTAGAGGAGCTGGACTATATTGTGGCCAACCATGCCGAACAAGACCATTCTGGAACCATCCCTTTATTATTAGAAATATATCCGGAAGCAAAAGTGGTTACCAGCGAGAAGGGTAAAACTTTACTCCAAAACCTCCTCTTGATAGAGGAAGAAAGGATTATAACTGTAAAAGATAATGATACTCTTTCTTTGGGAGGAAAGACCTTAAGATTTATCCTTGCTCCCTGGGTACATTGGCCAGAAACTATGTTAACTTACCTGGAAGAAGATCAGATTTTGTTCAGTTGTGACTTATTCGGGGCCCATCTAGCAGAAAGCAATTTATGGGTAGATGATGAGTCCAAAGTTTACTTTGCTGCCAAGCGTTATTATGCCGAGATAATGATGCCTTTTCGCCATAATATCCAGAAACATTTGGAAAGATTAAAAGGGTTTAAGATTAAAACCATTGCCCCGAGCCACGGTCAGGTCTATGCTCGCCCGGAATTTATTTTGTCAGCTTACCAGGAATGGGTCTCTGACGAGGTAGAAAATACCGTAGTTATCCCTTATGTATCAATGCACGGCACGGTGGCAGATATGGTGTATATCTTAAGTGAAGAATTAATGAACCAGGGGATAACGGTAAAACCCTTTAATCTTGCCCGGACCGATATAGGTGCCCTGGCGATGGCTCTGGTAGATGCTGCTACGCTGGTAATTGCCTCGCCTACAGTTTTGACTGGTGCCCATCCTCAAGCAGTTTCGGCAGTCTATTTAGCCAATGCCTTAAGGCCAAAATTGAGGTATGCCTCCATTATCGGTTCTTATGGATGGGGAGGGAAAATGCTGGAAGATCTTAGCGCAATGATGAGTGATTTAAAGGTAGAGGTTCTTTCGCCAGTGATAGTAAAGGGTTACCCCCGAGAAGAGGATTATGATTCTCTGGTGAAATTGGCCAAAGAAATAGCCGAGAAACATAAAAATTTATAAATGTTTAGAGCTATTTTAACTTAACGGGGGGGGATATATTAAAAATATTTCAGGGAGAATAAAATGAAAGATTTAAAAGGAACTAAAACAGAAAAGAATTTACAGGAGGCTTTTAGTGGAGAATCAATGGCGCGGAATAAATATACTTACTTTGCTTCCGTCGCTAAAAAAGAAGGCTATGAGCAAATTGCCTCCATCTTTTTAGAAACAGCCGAAAACGAGAAAGAACATGCTAAACTTCATTTTAAAAAATTAGAAGGGATAGGAGATACCAAGGAGAATTTGAAGGCGGCGATAGCCGGTGAGCATTATGAGTGGACGGAGATGTATCCTCGCATGGCTAAAGAGGCCAGAGAAGAAGGTTGGGAAGAGATTGCCAGAATGTTAGAGCGGATTGCCGAGGTAGAGAAAAGGCACGAAGAACGCTACCAAAAATTATTGAATAATTTAGAAAAAGGAGAAGTTTTTAAGCGGGATGGTAAGGTCTACTGGAAGTGCCGAAATTGTGGATATATTTACGAGGGGACAGAGGCACCAGAATTTTGTCCCACTTGTGCTCATCCCCGGGCTTATTTTGAGCTATTAGCAGAAAATTATTAGTAAAGCTCAGGTATGCAGAGATGGTAGAGAACTAATAAGATGGTTTTCCCCTTTACTTTGTGAGTAGACTTCTATGGGAGTATAGAGAAAAAGTTTCTTATAGGAAGCTTCTCATATTACAAAGTATAGGTATAAACGCAAAGGAAACAGATATTGATGGAAAAATATAATCTTAGTGGTATAATAATCAACCTAAAAGGGGAGAGAAAAATATTTTGGGAAATCAAAAAATAGAAATTCCCCTTAATTACCTTAACTAGTGCCCGGTTAAATAAAATAGGTCATATTTCTGGAGATTGCTTCGGTCGCCCTGCTCCCTCGCCATGACCAAAGAGAGAAACCTCGCCAGGACCATACAGTCGTTAGTCGTTAGCGAAAATAG
>DFYM01000032.1:0-249 GCA_002383355.1 Candidatus Immundihabitans aquiphilus
ATACCTCTTAGTGGTAGCAATCACCCCGGCTATTATATTACCAAATCCCCCCTTCTGATGTTCCTCAGCAGTAAGAATGACTCCAATTTCTTGAGCTGCTTTTCGGATTACCTCTTTATCAATCGGTTTTACTGTATGAATGTTTATGACTCTGGTTTCTAGATTATACTCCTTCTTAAGAATATAGGCGGCCCGCATCGCCTCAGCTACCATTGGTCCACAGGCAATAATAGCAATATCCTCATCTTC
>DFYM01000032.1:289-15960 GCA_002383355.1 Candidatus Immundihabitans aquiphilus
TTTTCTTTTTCCTCCCTGAAGCGAATTACATTGGCATAACCAAACTGATAGGGAGTATCCTCTTTGCTAATTACTGGAGTAGCTTCTCGGGCATAACGAATCACGGCCGGCCCCGGGATTTTAGCCACTGCTTTGGTCCCCTTNNGGTCTCTAAGGAATCACTGGGCACAATAATCTGCATATTAGGCAAATAATACATATTACTGATCTCTTCTAAGGCCTGGTGAGTCGCTCCGTCTGGACCAACCGAGAGGCCTCCATGAGCATTAGCAATTTTGACCTTAAAATTATTATAACAGAGGGTAGTTCTAATCTGATCCCAGTTTCTGCCGGTAACAAATACACCATAAGAACCAATGAAGGCAGTCTTACCTTCTTTAGCAAAGCCAGCAGCAACTAAGGTCATATTCTGTTCGGCAATNNNATCTCCAAACCCATTTCTGGTAGGAATCATTTTTACCTTCATAATATCCTGGCTATTCCACCAGTATTCTCTACTGAATTTAGGCATAGCCTGCTCAACCTTTTGATTTACTTCCTCCTGATAATCNNCCGGCAATTTTAAGTAATCTATTCACTTTTTCCTGATTAAAACCAGGGGCTTTAAGGTCCTGCAAGGCTTTTTCTAAAGATTCTGCTCCGGTAAGGCCATCTTTAGGGCAGATTCCGTGATAGCCTACTACATTTTCAGCAAAGGAAACTCCTTTACCCTTCGTAGTATTAGCGATAATGACAATGGGCTGGCCCTTGATCTGTAAAGCTTTATCCAAGGTGTTCAGGATTTCTTTCAGATTATGGCCATCCATCTCCAGGACCTGCCAGCCAAAAGATTGCCATTTCTCGACTAAGTTTTCCAGCCTCATCACCTCTTCGGTAGGACCATCAATCTGGAGTCGATTGCGGTCTACAATAGCAATAAGATTATCCAGCTTATAGTGAGCAGCGGACATAATAGCCTCCCAGACTGAGCCTTCATCTAATTCTCCGTCACCTAAGATACAATAGGTATGATAATCTTTCTTCTCCAGACGGGCATTTAAGGCACAGCCTACCGCTACTCCTAAACCCTGACCTAAAGAGCCAGCAGAGAGCTCAACGCCGGGCAGAGTAAAACGATTGGGGTGTCCTTCAAAGCCAGACCAGAGCTTTCTTAATTTAACCACCTCCTCGATGGGAAAATAGCCAGCCATCCCTAAAGCTACATAAATAGCAGGGGCCTTATGCCCCACTGACCAGATGACTCGATCCCGCTCTTCCCATTCCGGGTTAGCCGGATCATGCCTGATATGTTTAAGATAGAGGGCAGCCGCAATATCCATAATGGATAGGGTACCTCCCGTGTGACCGGAGCCAGCAGCAGTAAGGGCAATCATATTATAAGCCCTCATCTCTTTTGCTTTTTCCGTAAGCTCCTCAATAGTATAATCTTTCTTTATTCTTCCAGTTTTGGAATCAATAATTGGCATTTCCGCCTCCTTTGTTACTCCTTTTATTAGTTTGACTTACCAAATACTTAAGTTTAAGGGGAATTTTTACCTTGTTTAAAGGAGTGTCCCAAAGGGACAGGGACGTGTTTCCCCCTTAAGAACGCCTGAATTAACTTCAAATTTCAATATTTATTACTTTATTGGATATTTTCTACACCCTTGCCCAGGCCTCTTTTAAGGTTCTCTTGGCATTAGCAATTACTACTTCTGAAGATTCTCCCGGTAATGGTTTCACTTCAAAGCTGACTATAGTATCTAGTCATTAGTAAAAAATNNGAGGGAGAGGATTAAGGTGAGGGGGGAAGTAAGGTTAGTCATGGCGAGACCTGATTTATCAGGGCGTGGCAATCTTATAACTATCCTACCTTAGTTAACGGAGCACTAATTAAAGAGTCTTAAAGAGTCTGGCGTATTTAGAGTTATAATTAATCTAGGAACTATAGCGGTCGTAATCGACTATCTCTGACCAAGGTCTTCTCCCGCTTTTAGGTCCTAAATTTTTAGGATACCCTAAGGTCATTAAAGCGACTACCTTCACCCCTTCGGGAATACCTAAAATTTCTTTAACTCGATCCTGATAGAAGGCACCTATCCAGCAAGTCCCCAAGCCTAACGCGGCCGCTTCTAAGCTCATATGATCCAGAGCTATTGCTAAATCGATGGGATAGCTATATTCGCCACTGCCCATTAAATAACTAGGAGCAGTAGCACAACCTACTATTATTACCGGAGCTTCTCCTACAAATTTCTGATTTTTACAGGCCGCAACTAACTTTTCTCTTAATTTTTTGTCTCTTACTACGATAAACTTCCAGGGTTGATTATTGCAGGCGGAAGGGGCTAATCTACCTGCTTCTAAAATTTGTTGCAGTATTTCTTCGGGAATCTCCTTATCCTGATAACTTCGTACACTCTGTCTTTTTTTAATTGCTTCTAAAACCATATGTAGTTTCCTCCTTTTTTTGCCTTTTTTCATTTTAACTTTTTCACTTTAATTTTTCGTAATTCTTGCTTTTGTGGTTATTGTATCTTTTTGTCCGCTCTCTTTCAAGGGAAGGAAAAATTTCCCCTTCTAACCACTCTCTACCTTGAAAAAAATTTGCAAAATTCTTTTAAGGTGTTATAATAAAACCACAAAAGTCAATTTTTTTTTGAATTACTTTTTGGGTCTTTTGGGAGGTTAATCCAATGAGCATCACTAAAAGACAGAGAGAATTTTTACAAGCTTTAATAGATTTATACCAGCAAAAATCTTCTCCTATCCATTATTCGGAGGTAGCCCAAAAAATGGGGGTAAGCAAATGGACTGCTTATGATATGTTACAATTACTCTCTACCGAAGGTCTGGTGGGAGTAGACTATCAAATCCCAGAATCAGCCAGTGATAAGGAGGGTAAATTAGGTCGCTCTACTATTACTTTTTTCCCCACTAAAAAAGGATATGCCCTCTCTGATCTTCCTCCCCGCACACTTCCTAGCAAAGCAATGGAATTAAACAAACTAAAGGAAGAAATTATGCAGAAATTTGAGGAATTTAAAGGTAAACTTAACCTCAAAGACTTATTGGGAGAGGCCTTACACACGAAGTCTCCTTTTATTTTTTGTGCTTGCGTACTACTTATTTTAGTCCTTCTGGTTAAAAAAGTCGTGGAAGGGGTAGCGGAAATACAATTACTGAATCAACTCCTGCCTCCCCAAGTAATAAACAATTATGCCGGGCTAGCCCTGCTGGTCTTTGCTGGGATGTGTTTAGGGATCCTGACTAAGTATATTAATAAAATTCCTCAGTATATTACTGGGTCAAAGGAGGATCTGAACGAACTGGCCGGTTACCTTCAAACTTACAACCAATACGTTACTCAAATGGATAAAAAAGAGCAAAGATCATTGCTGGCTTTCTTAAAAGAGACTTTAGAGGAAATAAATAAAAAATATCCCAAGAATAATAATGAGACCAAAAAAGACCTAGGTGCTTTTTAATATTTTTTAATGTTTCAAGAAGGAGGGGAATCCCTTATGGATTTTATAGAAAATTTAAAAACTTATACCACCAAACAAACGGTAAACTTTATTATGAAAGCTTTGTCTAACAGTTCTGATGAAAATCTTATTCGACTTACCTATGCCGCTGAAAAACTCGCTCCCCAGTTCAAACCAGAAATAGGTCGAGTGAGAAAAATGTTTGAAGATAAGGCTCCGGCTTACTATTTGGCTCAGAAGGTATTAAAAGAAATTCATCCTAATGTCCGAAGTAAAATGGTACAAAACTTTATGATTAATTATATCTTATTGGGACCAAAAAGGAGAGAAAACTTTCAAAAAAAAGAAGGTATCCCCTGTCCCGCCGTAATAGTGATTAGCCCCACGATGAGGTGTAATCTTCGATGTACCGGCTGTTATGCCGGCGATTACTCTAAAGAAGAGGACCTCCCTCTAGAGTATGTGGATAAAGTTATTACCGAAGCCAAAGAAATGGGCACCTCTTTCTTTGTTATTTCTGGTGGAGAACCTTTTGTGAGAAAGGACCTGTTAGAAATTTACCAAAAGCATAATGATGTTGCTTTCATGATCTATACTAACGGCACTTTTATCGATAGAGATATGGCTTTTAAATTGCAAGAATTAGGTAACGTAGTCCCAGCGATCAGCGTGGAAGGATTTGAAAAAGAGACCGACGCCCGCCGAGGGGAAGGGGTATGGAAGAAGATAATGCAGGCGATGGATAATTGCCGGGAAGCAAGATTAATTTATGGTTTCTCTATTACTCCCACCCGATATAATACCGAAATCGTCTATAGTGATGAACTTATCAAGTTATTGGTGGAAGAAAAAGGTTGTGGTTTTGGTTGGTACTTTACCTATGTCCCCATCGGGAGGGATCCGGATGTAAACTTAATGCAAACTCCTAAACAACGACTCTATGGCTGGAGAAGGATGAATTATCTGAGAAGTACTTATCCGGTCTTTATCGGCGACTTCTGGAATGACGGGATGCACGTAAAAGGCTGTATTGCGGGAGGTCGCCAATATCTGCATGTAAATGTAAAGGGAGATTATGAACCCTGTGTGTTTACCCACTGTGCTACGCATAATGTAAGAAATGCCTCGCTACGAGAAGCCCTCGCTTCTCCTTTATTTAAGGCTATAAGAGCAAGGCAGCCTTACTCGGATAATTTAATGTTACCCTGTATGATTATTGACACTCCTCGAGTATTGAGAGAGGTATTCAAAGAGAATGACGCCTATCCTACTCATGGTAATGCCCTTACCGTGATAACGGAATGTGCAGAATATCTGGATAAATACTCTAAAGAATATGCCGCCCTCTGTCAACCGTTCTGGGAAAAGGTCTACGTGAAAAAAGAAGGTATGCCTAAAACAGTTCCTGTAAAACTCGAGGATGTAGATAAAATGATCGAGGAAATTAAAAATTAAAATACAAAGGAGGGGGCAGATTATCAAGTTATAAGGAAAAATAGATACGGGATAAAAAACTAACGATTTTCTTTTTGCGAGATAATCATTCCTAAAATTATCATTAACCCCCCTACCCCGGCAAGAAGGCCCACCTCTTCTCCCAAAAGGAGGTGGGCAAAGATAGCCCCGAAGAGGGGCTCTCCCGAAAATATAATAGCCGTTCTGGTGGCGGTAGAATATCTTTGGAATCTATTTTGTAGATAAAAAGCCAAAGCAGTAGCCAGCACCCCCGTCCAGATAATCGACCACCATACCTGAATAGAGTAACCTTCCAAACTAAGGCCAGGCTTTTCCCAGAATAAAGCCAGTAACCAAGACAATATCCAGACGGTAGCCAGCTGGACAATAACCAGTAAGACATAATCCAGCTTTTTAGTATACCGGTCTACCGTGATAAGGTGTAAAGCAAAGGACAAGGCACCTAATAAAACCAAAAAATCGCCTCGATTAAAATTAAAATAATCATAGTTATAATTTAGAAACCCTAAGCCGATAACCGCCAATACTACCCCGAGAGTTGAATTCCGACTAATTTTTTCCTGGGTAAAAAAATGAGCGAGAGGAGGGACTAATACTACCGATAAACCGGTAATAAATCCTGCTTTAGTAGCGGTAGTATATTTTAAACCCACGGTCTGGAAGGCATAACTCAGGAAAAGAAAAATCCCAATTAAAAAGCCTTTCTTAAGGGTTATCTGATTAAGGCTTTTTATTTTTCTCCCGAAGATTAGTCCCAAAACTAAAACTGCCACTAAAAATCGATAGGCTAAAAAGGTAAAAGGCGTAATTTGCTCCAGTACCTCTTTTACCACCGCAAAAGTAGAGCCCCAGATAACTACTATTCCTAATAGATAAATTTCCGCTTTAATTTTTATAAGTCCTCTTGAAACCATCCGTTTTCCAACCCCTCTTCTTCAAAGGCTTGTAAGGCTTCTTTATACTCTCTTTTATTTATTTTTCGGGATAAAGGAGGAAACCGGTCAGCTTGATAAGCAGGAAAATATTGGGACATCAAGCTAATATAAGTATGAGGGGAGATTTCCCGAGCTATAAAGCGCATAATCTTTCTCGTTCCACTCAAACCCTCAGGCAAAACCAAATGGCGAACAATTAGTCCAGAGCGAGCTACCCCCTCTGCCCCGATGGTCAGTTCTCCTACCTGACGGTACATCTCCTTTAGGGCTTCCCTCATTATCTCAAAGTAATGGGGAGCAGCAGAATATTTTATAGCTATCTCGTTATCCGCATAGCGCGCATCGGGTAGATATATATCTACTATTCCGTCAAGTAGCTTTAAGGTTTCCACGGCTTCATAACCACTGGTGTTATAAACGATAGGGATATTCAAGCCCATCTGGCGGGCTAATTTCAAACTCCTGATTATCTGGGGGACCAAATGAGTAGGAGTAACTAAGTTTATATTATGGCATTTTCTCTTCTGTAAGGTAAGCATAATCTGAGCTAAATCTTCTAAACTAACCGGGTTGCCATTCCCCAATTGGCTTATGGGGTAATTTTGACAATATACACATCTTAAATTGCAATGGGTAAAAAATATAGTACCCGAACCAAATCTACCGCTTAGGGGTGGCTCTTCTCCAAAGTGGGCATTGTAACTGGAGACCATAACCTCTTCGCTGGAACGACAAAATCCCTTTTCTCCTTTCCGCCGATTTACTTTACAATTTCGAGGACAAACCTGACAAGGAGAAAGCAACTTATAAGCTTTTTCAATTCTTCTATCAAATTCTTCTTCTGCTAAATTTAAATAAGCTGGGTAAGTTATTTTAGACTTCATGACTTCCCGGTTTAACCAGCGGGATTCCTTTTTTACATAAAGGGCACTCCTCGGGGAGATAATTCTTTATATCTATAGTGAGTAATTTTTCGGTTTTTACTCCAAAATCCACTCTCCCTCCGCTCCGGTCAATTAAGGCTCCTACCCCCACCACTTTCCCCTTTCTCGAGTTCACAATGTCTATAACTTCTCTTGCTGAACTCCCGGTGGTAATCACATCCTCTACTACCAGCACCTTCTCTCCTTCTTTAATCATAAAACTACGTCTTAAGGTCATCTTCCCATTTTCTCTTTCCGTAAACACCGCCCTCACCCAGGGTCCCAATACCCGGGCCATCACGTGAGCCATAATAATTGCCCCTACTGCCGGCCCCACAATTACATCGATATCGTCACCGCGAAATCTCTTCCCCAACTCACTACACAAATTATCCATAAAGTCAGGGTATTGCATCACCTGAGCACATTGAATATAGGTATCACTGTGCAATCCGGTAGTTAATTTAAAATGACCTTTCTGGACAGCCCCGGCTTCTTCAAATTTTCTCATTATTTCTTCTGCTTTAATAACCATCTTTTAATCTCCTTCCATTTCTTTTAATATTTTTTTTGTCGCCTCTACTGGATCAGAGGCCTCGGTTATTGGCCTTCCTATTACTAAAAAATCAGCCCCTAATTTTATAGCTTCCTGAGGAGTCATTATCCTTTTCTGGTCGCCAAAAGATTTACCGGCCGGGCGGATACCGGGAGTTAAGATGATAAAATCTCTTCCACAGGCCTTCCTTATTTCCGCAATCTCCCAGGAAGAAGCCGTTACTCCATCAAGACCAGCAGCTTGAGCTAATTTAGCCAGCCGCCTCACCTGTTCTTCTACTCGCGCCGTTATCCCCAACTCTTTTTCTAAAATCTCTTGATTAAGGCTGGTAAGGATGGTTACCCCTAAAATTAAAGATCTCCTTTTGCCTGAAGTTAAACTAATTCTCTTACTGGCCTCCACCGCTGACCTCATCATCTCCGCCCCTCCCGAAGCATGGACGTCAAAAATATATACTCCCAATTCGGTAGCTGCTTCTGCTGCTCCAGCAACAGTATTAGGGATGTCGTGAAACTTTAAATCCAAAAAAACCTTACCCCCTTTTTGGTTCACCATTTCTACCACTTTTGGTCCCTCTGCCGTAAAGAGCTGACTGCCAATCTTAAAGACTCCCACATAATTACTTAACTTATCTACCAGTTCTTCCGCTTTTTCCAGACTATCTACGTCCAGAGCTAAAACTAATCTTTCTTGAGCGGTTAATAGCATTTTTTACCCTTCTTTCCCTTAAATTTTCATACTCCCGACTAATTCCTTTACCTCTCTAATCTGGTTTTCTATAAGATATTTTTCTATCCCCTCAATAATTTCTATAGCAGCTCTCGGATTGACCAGATTAGCCGTTCCTACACTTACCGCCCTTGCCCCCACTACCATAAATTCCAGGGCATCGCGGGTCTTCATTATGCCGCCCATTCCAATTATGGGGATATGGACCTCCTGAAATACTTGCCAGACCATCCAGAGGGCTACCGGCTTTACTGCCGGGCCGGATAAGCCTCCACTAATATTGGCTAATTCTGGTTTTCGAGAATCCAGGTCCACCGCCATCCCTACCAAAGTATTAATTAAAGAAAGAGCATCTGCTCCAGCTTCTTCAGCGGCCTGGGCAATTATTTTAATGTTGGTAACATTAGGAGTTAATTTTACTATAAGAGGGAGGGTAGTAGCTTTCCGCAGGCAATTCACCAGTTCATAAGTAGCCGAGGCATCTATTCCCCAAGCTAATCCTCCCTTCTGGACATTGGGACAGGAAATATTGACTTCCAGAGCGGAAATCGGCAGCTCCGGAGAAACTTCTTCTAATCTTCGGGCTAATTCTATATATTCTTCCCTTGTATCTCCCGAAATATTGATGATTACCGGGGTATTAAATCTCTGTAGATAGGGCAACTTCTCCCTAATTAGAGCTTCTACCCCGACATTCTGTAAGCCGATGGCATTAAGCATCCCCGAAGGAGTTTCTATAATTCGAGGGGGCGGATTTCCCCTCCTGGGCTTCAGAGTAATCCCCTTTAAAACGATGGCCCCTAGTTTATTCAAATCAAGGAAAGGAGTAAATTCTTGACCATAACCAAAGGTGCCGGAAGCAGTGAGTACTGGATTTTTCAGCTTTATCCCGGCAATTTCCACTGCCAAATTAGGTTTATTATTATTGATCATCCCAGACTACCTCATTTCCTCGAAAGATAGGGCCATCTATACAGACCCTTTTATAAATATATGGGGGTGGAGGTAAGCCATTATTATTATTATTTTGATCTTCTCCTTTTATCTTGCAGACGCACCCCAAACAAGCACCTATCCCACAACCCATTCGCTCTTCCATAGATACCTGACTATCAATATTTTTCTGGAAAGCAATTTCGCTCACTTTTTTTAAGAGAGGTCTTGGTCCACAAGCAAATATCTGGTGCGGTAGTCCTGTTGCTAGTGCTTCTTCTTCAAGGATTTTCTCTAACAGTTCAGTAACCAGACCTTTATACCGGTAACTCCCATCATTAGTAGCTACCTCTACTTTTGCCCCTAAATCACTAAAAATTTCTTCAGCTAAGACTAGCTCTTTATTTAAAGCCCCGATTAAAACCTGTACCTCTTTACCTTGCCTTATTGCTTCTTCGCCCAAGGCTAATAAGGCAGCAACGCCTATCCCTCCGCCGATGAGCATAACCTTCTTACTTTCCGGATAGAGCTTAAAACTATTACCGAGAGGACCGATAATATCTAAGTCGTCTCCCACTGGCCTTTCGGCTAATAATTTGGTGCCTTCTCCTGCTACCTGAAATAAGATCTGGATTTCTCCTTTTTGAGGGTTTACTCGATGAATACTTATCGGCCGACGTAATAGAGGGTAATTATCTTTGCTACATTTAATATGAAGAAACTGTCCGGGGAGGGCTTGTTGGGCTATAGCGGGAGCAGCTAAGCTCAATAGATAAATATTCGGGGTAACTTCTTTTCTAGATAGAATCTTTATTTTAAGATTTAAAATAGTCATCGCCTACTTTCTTTAATTTATTAATTCCCTTTAACCTCCAACTAATCTACCAACTTTAACTTATAACCTATATTTTAACTAGCTAACNNTATGTGACTAATATACGGGATAACAAATTCATCCAATCTAATATAGCCTCATCCATTATTTTCATTTTCTATTACTATGGCTACCTTATCTTCCCCGTCTACTTCTTTTAATTTAACCTTGATGATTTCTTCCTTAGAGGTAGGGATATTTTTACCAATATAATCCGCCCGAATAGGAAGTTCCCGATGACCTCTATCTATCAGAACCGCTAGTTGTATCACTGGTGGTCTTCCCAAGTCCACTAAGGCATCCATAGCTGCCCTAATGGTTCTCCCGGTATAAAGAACATCATCGACTAAAACTATTTTTTTCTGGGCTACATCGAAAGGTATTTCTGTTTTGAATAGCAAGGGTTGGCGAGCAACGGAAGATAAATCATCTCGATAAAGGGTAATATCTAAAGTTCCTACCGGCACTTCTTTTTCTTCTATCTTAAAAATCTCCTGGGCCAATCTATTAGCCAAAAAGACCCCTCGAGTTCTTATCCCGACCAGGGCTAAGTCAGCTACTCCCTTATTCTTTTCTACTATCTCGTGGGCTATCCTCACTAAAGTCCTCTTGATCTCGCTCTCTCCCAGTACTACCGCTTTTTCCTGTAAAGCCATTTCTCCCCCCTCCCTCTTTCTCCTTCTCCTCCCACTGGAGACATTTTAGATAAAGACCTTAAATAAAAAACCCCTTGGCAGCCATTGGGCTGACAAGGGGCAATTAATTTTCCTTATCAGCCTCACGGGACTGATGTTAAAGGAAGTCGTTTCTTGTTTTCTTATTTTTTATTATCCCTTTTTTGCTTTTTACTAGTTTTATTGAACTAATTTAAAAGGCGATTTTTATTATGATATGATGATATAGCAAAAATTTCTGGTAGTCAAATAATTTTTAAAAAAGTGTCATTTAAAAAGCCTGAAAACTATCCGTCTCACCTCAAATATTCTTCTCAAATATTCCCCTAAATCATCCCCTAAACCATAAAGTTACTCCTTCTTTCTCCCTCCTACCCCTCTTACCACTCCTTCTCAAAGCTCTCAAAATCCTTAACCGGAGCCACAAATTTTGAATCTTTTATGAGTTCAAACCTCTTTTTGGTGCTTTCTATTTTAATTTTTTCTTCAGGTTTCAATTCATAAATATTATTAGTTCCTTTGGTTTCTACAACAAAGTAAATTTTTTCTTGGGTAGTACTATCTTGAACTTTCTCTACTACAATTGCCCAGTCGGGGGTATAATTTCCGGCTGGCGTTTCTATAGCATACCGATCAGGCAATTTTATAAATAATTTTATTCGGGAGTCTTTATCCAACGCCTTAGCAAACTCTTCTTCGATATTTGATTCTTTAATTATCCCATCATAAATTGATTTTTGTACCTTTAGCACATATTTACCATAACTTGCTATTTCCTCTCTTAAAAGACCAACATCATAACTTTCTTCCAAATTAACATATTGGAGACCCTCTACTTCAGATGATCTTTTAGCCTCTTTAATAATTTCTACGACTCTTTCGGCATATTTCTGAGGATTTAAGAACAAAAGATGAAGATTATTGCAACCCTCTAATATTTTAAATATAGTATTTTTCGTTAAATTGGTCTCTCTTGCGAGGTAAGATATAAGATTAAGGACTTTGGTTATCTTTGTTTCCTCCGATTTATCAATAATAAATTCCTCCTCTATCCCCTCCGTTTCCATTCTATCTATCCGAACTTTTTTAATACTTACCTCTGGCTCTTTTATCTCAATTTTTGTTATTTCCTTTAATACTTGCTCTATTAATTTACTGCTCTCAATATTCACCAGATACTTTGCTCTGGGAGAGACTCTATTCCATAAATCTTTAAATAAATCTCCCTGAATTACCTTATCTTTTCTCTTGACCTCTATTCTTTTTCGCTGGTCTTCAATAGGTGGTGCTTCCACACCGGCATCTTCTTGGTATTCCGTTTGTAATCTTTCTAAATATTCCCGATAACTTTCATTGGTAATCACGGTCAACAAATTTATATCTCTATCCTTAATTCTGTTCCCTTCCTGGTCAACCGGCAATCTCAAACCTCTCCCAATTTCCTGTCTCTTTTTTATTTCCGAAGTAGAATAAGCCAGCGTACAAATATTAAATACATTCGGGTTATCCCAGCCCTCCCTCAATGCAGAATGAGAAAAAATAAACTCCACCGGTTCTTCCAAGGAAAGTAGTCTTTCTTTGTCCTTCATAATCAAATCGAAGGCTTTCTCATCCTCTTCAATGCTTTTATCCCTTTTCATCTTTGAAAAATAGCCACTATGGACCTTCTTTACCTCTAAATTTGAAAATTCTTTAAATCCATTCTTAGTGAGCTGGTTAAATTCTTCTTCAAACATCCTTCGGACCATCCCCTCATCTAATAGGTAATCATCAACTCTATTTAAGAAAAATAAACTCAATACCTTAAGTCCTCGGGGATTTAGCTTCTTCTTTTTATCTAAATGCTCCCTTATCGTTTCCCTTACCATAAAACGAATTATCTCATCTTCTTCTATGGAAGATTTTCCTTCGTAAATTTTCACCCCGTTAGAAAAAGAGAGATACCCTGCACCTTTGTTTATCTCATTTATAATAAAACCATCATAATAAGTATTGTCTGTTTTCTTGGCTAAATTATCACCGTGTCTAAGGGTAATCAGCTTAAATTTTATACCCTCTTTAGTATTAACAAACACTTTGACTTTTGCTCTTAAACCACTGGAGGTCGATTCTATTCGGTCTAAAATTATCTTTTTACTGGCCGGGTCTCCTTCTTCGGTGATAGACAATACTTCTATTTTTTTAACCAAGCCAAAATTATAAGCCTCATAAGGAGTTAGTTTATAAATAAGATTGTAAATATCTCTATGGGTTGCAGAATAGCGTAACACAAAAAGAGGGTTTAGCTGCTCAATCCCCCATTGCGTCGCTTCTCCGCCCATCTTTTGAGGTTCATCAAGGATAACGATAGGTTTGGTCTTTTTGATAATTTCAATGGGTTTATCTCCCATTCTATCGTGAACATTATGGATTATATTTATATCCTTATTAAAGGCATCTCTGGTAATCACCATAATCTGAAGGTGAGTAGCTTGGCCGAACATGCGAACCATTACCAGATTATCCGATTTATAAGGGAAATAAGTATAAGGCAAATTCTCATATAACTGCTTAAAATGTTCTTTGGTAATGTCTAGTGATTTTAAAACCCCTTCTTTTATAGCCACTGAGGGGACCACGATAATAAACTTAGTCCAGCCATACTTCTGATTTAACTCTAAAATACTCCTTAAGTAAACATAGGTCTTCCCCGTACCGGTCTCCATCTCTATAGTAAAATTGTAAGGTTCTTTATTCCCCTTTTGTAAAGGGGTGTCAGACGAAGTCTGACGGGGTATTTCTAATTCATTAGATACTGGAAGTCCGTTTTTCTTTTGAATCTCTTGTAGATTTTCCAAAATTCTCTCTTTAGAAAGATCTAATAAATTGGGGATGATTTGGGCAGTGTAAACAAAAGGCTTTTTGGTTTGCCCTTTAAATAAATCCACTACTGAATTGATGGCTTCAATCTGAAAATCCAATTGAGAATCAAACTTTAATTTTAACATTTTATTTCTCTTTATCCTCTTTTAATGCCAATTGTGCAGTTAATATTGCCTTATGCAATTTTTCAGCAAATAATTCACGCTCACTTTTTCTGTCATTCCCACATAAGCGGGAATCTATTCTTAACAATACAATAATAATTTTATTGTAATATTTTTTCATACAAATCCTTCCATTCGGGATTAAATTTTCTAATTAATTCAATCTTCCATTGTCGTTTCCATTTTTTTAACCTTTTTTCCCTTGTTATAGCTTCATAGACATCATTAAAAACTTCATAATAAACAAGCTGATGTATATTATACTTTTGAGTGAAACCTTTAATAAGATTATTTTTATGTTCATATACTCTCTTAATCAAATTGTTTGTAATACCTATGTAAAGAGTGCCATTCTTTTTACTTGCTAAAATGTAGATAAAGTATTGTGGTCTCATAACCATTTATATCTCTTTGGATTCCTGCTTTCGCAGGAATGACAAAAATGGGTGACATAAGGGTCTCTAAAAACTAATTCAGGAGTCATTTTATCCTCTTCTATCAACTCTTTTAATTGATTTTCAATGGTTTTCTCAGGTAACTTTGACAAAGCAGTTCTTTCATATAACATAGTATTGATTCTATTTTCAAGTGTTCTTGTGCTCCAGTGCTCTTTCAAGCTCAATATGGCGTAAAATTTTCTTTAATCAGCCCTATCTGATTTTATTATCTCTTTTTTAATGGTCTTACCGATATTCCAGTAAAGAACTACCATCTCCCGATTTATAGTAGCGGCAACTTTTCTTCTTGCCTGTTCAATTAAATGAGAAATTTTATCAAAAAGGTCTGTTTTCTTTTCAATCTCTTTCATGCCTATATTACCTTTAACCTGACAAAAGCACTCAAATTTATTTTGTCGCTATCTGTTAAGGCCTTGTCCAAGAAGACAAACATTTTTTCTTTATATTTTGAAGTCCTTATTTCTTCTATAGTCTCAGAAGTAAATTTATCTTTAAGAGATATATAAAAATCCAAATTTTGTTCTTCATCTTTTACATAGTAAAATTCATTGTCTTTAATCTTTATCTTTTCAATCTTGGAGTTTAAATTCAGTCCTTCTTTTAGCATTACTTCATAAATAACCTCAATCTCTTTCCAACCAGAAACTAATGGTTGGTCAACCCACATACCAAGCCACTCTAAATATTTCTTCTTTAATTCTTCTTTATCTTCGCTTGGGTCAAATTCAAACTCATCCTTAAGATTGAAGTTTGATTTGTCAAGTTTAAAAACCTTAAATCCAAAGTCCACATTCCCCTCTTGTAGAGGGGTGTCTGCGTTAGCAGACGGGGTNNGTTGAACGAGGATAAATTTTCTATTACCCCCATCCTCTTTGTTCAAATCCCAGACTGCCTGCCCTGTAGTGCCAGAGCCAGCGAAGAAGTCGAGGATAATATCATTATTATTGGTAGAAATCGTAGCTAATTTTTTCAATAGTGTAACTGGTTTTGGATTGTCAAATACTTTTTTACCATCAAAAACTTCTTGTAATCTCTCGTTAGCTATTTTTTGAGATTCTATATCATTCCATAATGTATGGATGGTAATATCAGAAACATCTCTTAAATATTTTTTAAAATTAGGAACATTTGATGTCCCCTTGAAAACAACTTTGCCAACCACAAACCAATCCCTATTATTTACATTTATCTTCTGAACTTCTTTCTCATATATTTCTAAAAATTCTTGATTTTGGTTGCCACCCATTACTTCTTTCATTTTATCAACGTTAAAACGCCATTTTCTTCTAAACTCCTTACTTCCATCAATCGAGGGTATCTCATATTCATAACCGCCGCTTCTAACCGTTAAGTCTTGAGTTGACCAGTCTCCCTCAGAGTCATTATCGGGATTTATGAATTCATCTACGCTGATTCTTTCTAATCCTTTAATTTCTGCCAACGGTTTGTTTTTTGCATAAGTCAACACGTAATCATGTCTAATATCTATATTTACCGACATATTCCTAGTTGAACCGGTAATCCTAATTATACTCGCCACAAAATTTTCCTCCCCAAAAATCTCATCCATAATCATTCTTAGATGATGAACTTCGTTATCATCAATTGAGATAAAAATAA
>DFYM01000020.1 GCA_002383355.1 Candidatus Immundihabitans aquiphilus
CCCCTTAACTAGCCGTTAAGAGGCAGGTTCACCACAACCAAAGAAGAAGGCGTTTGCTAAGCCAGAGAAAAGAAAAAGAAGCGCCATAAATAACGTAAAAATAAAAGTAAGAAATAAAATAATAAAGAAGATAAAAGGAACAGGGAGGTAAATAAGGGGATGAATAAGAAGTTTAAAGTTATTTTTCTTTCCGTATTTATAATTTTAATCTTAGCCCTCGGGGGGAATATTATTGGGGCTCAAGATAATGAAGCGAAAAGGGATTTTGTGCTCTACAGCGAATATACTCATATAGTAGTGGAAAAGGATAAAACTTTAGATCTAGATGTAAAAGTGATTAACACCGGTAGCAAGATAGAAGAAATCCTTCTTTCGGTGGTTCCTGATGGGAAGGCTAAAGATTGGAAGGCTCTCTTACTGAATGAGGCCTGGGATGGTTTTGAGGTTCGCCAGGTAGAATTATTGGCAGAAGAACCGGATAAGGCTAAAACCTTAAAATTTCATCTTCAAGTCCCCGAAGAGGCGGTAAGCGGAAATTATAAGTTTAGTTTGCAGGGAATTACTAAAGACCAACAAATTAAAAAGACCTTAGAATTTACCCTGGAAGTTACTGAAAAAAAAGCCGAGGAAGAAGAAGCTAAAGAGCCTGGTAATATAGAATTAGCTACTAAATATCCTACTGTAGAAAGTCCGGCAGGCCAAGAATTCAAATTTAATATAGAAGTGAAAAATAAAACGGAAGATACTCTCGTTGCGGACTTAGGTATTCAGTTACCGGAGGGGTGGAAGGCTTATTGCACTCCCCAATGGGAAGAAGAACGAAGGATATCTTCTATCAAAATAAATAAAGACGCCACTGAAAACTTATCCCTTACGGTAACCCCTCCCTTCTTAGTAGAGGCGGGGGAATATCCCCTAACTTTTTTAGTAAGTGCGGGAGAAAATAGTGCCTCCATTGAGCTTAAAGCTATAGTTACGGGTACCTACAAGCTTAACCTAAATACTGAAACGGGATTATTAAACATTGATACCATCGCCGGTGAAGAAAAAACCTTTATTCTCTATCTCTGGAATGAAGGTTCAACACCTATTGATAATATAAGCTTCTTTGCCACTAAACCAGAGGGCTGGGAAGTAACTTTCCAACCCGAAAAGATATCCTCTCTACCTTCACTAATAGAGACTCAAAAACCAGAAAAAGTAGAAGTAAAGGTAAAGACCCCTCAACGAACTCTACCGGGGGACTATATGCTCAGTTTGACCGCAGCAGGAACCCAGGACCAGAAAAAAGTAGATATACGAACTACGGTAAAAACTCCTACTCAGTGGGGCTGGATAGGAGTGGGAATTATAGTAATAATTTTAGTTATCTTGATAGGAATCTTTATTAAATTAAAGAGGAGATAAATGGGAAACATTGTTTTAGAGGCAAAAAATTTATCTAAGGCCTATAATCATACTAAAGTAGTGGATAATCTAGATCTGCGAATAGAAGAGGGAGAAATATTTGGTTTTCTCGGTCCTAATGGCGCGGGAAAGACTACTACTATTTTAATGATGTTAGGATTAACCGAGCCTACTTCGGGAGAGGTAAATATCTTTGGTTATAATTCTACAAGAGAACCCTTAAAAGTAAAAAAGATAACCAGTTATCTCCCGGAAAATGTGGGCTTTTATGAGGATTTGACTGCCCAAGAAAATTTGAAATATATTACGCGTTTAAATGGTATCCCGGAGAGAGAAGCAGATAGTAAAATAGAAGAGGCTTTGGAAATAGTGGGCCTCTCTAAGGTAGCCCGACTAGAAGTAGGAAAATATTCTAAAGGGATGAAGCAACGTCTGGGGATGGGGGCAGCTTTAGTGAAGGAACCAAAACTGGCTATTCTGGACGAGCCCACTACCGGGATAGACCCTAAAGGGGTAGAAGAAATCCTACAACTTATCGTGAAAATGAGCAAAGAACAAAATATCACTATTTTGTTATCCTCCCACCTGCTCTATCAGGTGCAAAAGATCTGTACTAAAATAGGCATTATTTCGCAAGGACGAATGGTAGCCCAGGGAACTATAAAAGAAATAGGAGAAAATTTGCGAAAGGGAGAAAAAGAAAGTGGCTTAGAAGAAAAAGAAGAGGTTTTAGAGGTTAAAGCCAATCCTCAGTTAACCCCTGATCTTATAGAAGCGATAAGGAAGATGGAAGGAGTAAGGGGAGTAGAAAAGAAAACAACGGATTATTCTTTAGAAGAAATTTATATAAAATATTTTCGTGAGGGGTAACCAAAATGAGTAGTGGATTAAAAGTGGTCTTTTGGAAAGAGATGGCTGATTACTTAGGAAGCCGTAAATTTATAATCTTATTTATAGTTATTCTGGTTACAGCAGTTTCTCTAGTTTATATATTAAGCCAAAGCATTACTGCCAACCCCACCGCCTTATCTCCTGATTATATGTTTCTTAATCTTTTTACAGTATCAGCGGGGTCTTTGCCCTCCTTTATCTTTTTTATCAGCTTCTTCGGTCCCCTGATTGGCATAATCTTCGGATTTGATGCTATCAATAGTGAACGCTCTAAAGGCACAATAAGTACGGTTTTATCACAACCTATCTACCGCGATGCCTTAATTAACGGAAAATTTTTGGCCGGCCTAGCCACCATAGCTATAATCTTAATAAGTATTATTTTAATTATCCTGGGTTTAGAACTCGGTATCTTGGGGATTGTTCCTAATACCGAAGAAATCTCACGCATGCTAATGTTCTTTGTAGCCAGCGTCATCTATATCGGATTCTGGTTGAGTCTAGGAATTTTATTTTCTATTGTATTCCGACAAACTACTACCTCTGCTTTAGTAGCAGTAATGGTGTGGATCTTCTTGGCCTTTTTTATTCTGATGATTGCTAGCGTTATTGCTGATCAAATAGTTCCTCTAGATCAGAATTCTACTTTAGAAATGGTAGCTAAAAATGAAAATATTAAAAATATGATTATGCGTATTTCTCCTGTGGTTCTCTTCCAGGAAATAATCGTGGCCCTACTTAACCCTTCCGCCAGAGCCTTTGGTATTACTTCTTTAATCCAGGCTACTGATCTACTTCCTACGCCACTTCCTTTAAGCCAAAGCCTAATGGTTATCTGGCCTCAATTTGTAGGGTTAATAGCCTTAATGCTGATCTGTTTTGCTGCTTCTTATATAATTTTTATGAGACAAGAAATAAGGGCTACTTAAAAAAGAGGAGACAGGAAGAAGTTAAATCTAAATTAAATCTTAGATGATAGTAATACTTAAGGGGTAAATTCCGGATAGTTTTTTCTCCCGACTTTGACACTTAATCTCACTAAACCCCTTATTTATTGACAAATAAAAAAAATAAAATGTACATTTTTGCACTACGTTTTTGGTTACTACTTTTTTCTGCTCCCTCGTTAACCTTCCTTTCTACCCCCTCTATAATCTAAAGATAATTTTCTATCTTTAAATATAGAGGAGATTAGGTTACAATTAAACAACTCATTTAGATTTTTTATCTGAGGCAGCGATAATATTCGGAGTGCTTTTTGATGAGGCAATTCCACCACTTGTAAAGATTCGCCCTTCCCCTTATAATTAGAAAGGCCTGGCATGAAACTGAAAAGAAATAAAAAAGATATTGAAATTTCTGAGAGGGTTTAGCCGCAGGTAGAATAATCTAAAAGGCTAAAATAATCTGGAATGGAAGGCTAAAGCGGAAGGGAGCGGATAGGCTCTGGTGGGCCTTGCGGACTTCAAATCCGTGGGCGGTAATTATTTCTGATTGCCGCGGTGGGTTCGATTCCCACCCCTCCCGCCATTGCTATTAACTTTACTAGTGTCCGGTTAAATAAAATAGGTTATATTTCTGGAGATTGCTTCGGTCGCTCTGCTTCTCGCAATGACCAAAGAGGGAAACCTCGCCAGGACCATACAGTCGTTAGTCGTTAGTATCTAGTCGTTAGCGAAAATATATTAAGTGATTAAATCCAGAGATAGATTAAAGTAGCCGGTCCCCTTTATTCCACCCTCTCCCTCCCCTCTCCCCTCGAAGGAGAGGATTAAGGTGAGGGGAAAGTAAGGTTAGTCATGGTGAGGGGAGCACTCAAATAATATTGAGTGCTCCTCGTGGCAATTTCATAACTATCCTACCTTAGTTAACGGAGCACCAGCTAACCAAAACCTTAAAGGAGACAGTTTTACCAATTGGAAAATAATAAAGACCTGGAACTAAAAAATGAGGAAATGAATTTGAAGGCACAATTATCCCAAATCCCCAGCGTAGAAATAATCCTCCAGGATAAAGATTTAAAGCCTCTAATAGAAAAACACTCCCGAAAAAGGCTTACTTCTATAGTAAGAAAAGTTATCGCTGAAGAGAAAAAAAGGATTCGTAAAAATGGTGAGCCGTATTCGGTAGTAGAAAGGATAAATAAAATTAAAGAATATTCGGAAAGAGAAAGTCAAGCTTATTTACAAAAAGTAATCAATGGTAGCGGAGTAATCCTCCATACTAATCTGGGGAGAGCTCCTCTGGGCAAAGAAATCCTGCAGAAAGTAGAGGATACTTTAGAGGGCTATAGCAATCTAGAATATGATCTGGCCGAAGGCAAAAGAGGGAAAAGAGGAGAAATGGTTGAAAAATTGCTTACCAGTCTCAGCCATGCGGAAAAGAGTTTGGTGGTAAATAATAATGCCGGGGCGGTATTTTTAATCTTAAATACTCTGGCTAAAGATAAAGAAGTAATAGTCTCGCGAGGAGAACTGCTACAAATCGGCGGAGGATTTCGTATCCCCGAGATATTAGCCCAGAGTGGTGCCTACCTCAGGGAAGTAGGGACTACCAACCAGACCTTTATTGAAGATTACGAAAAAGCCCTTAATGATAACACTGCTCTAATTTTAAAAGTCCACCAAAGTAATTTTCAGATGTATGGTTTTGTGCACCAGGTGGAAGTTAAAGAGCTTAAAAAATTAGGGGAAGAATACGATTTACCGGTAGTAGTCGATCTGGGGAGTGGGACCTTTTTAAATACTGAAGATTTTGGCCTGGAACATGAACCTACAGTTCAAGAAAGTATCCGGGCTGGTGCGGATATGGTCTGTTTTAGTACCGACAAACTCCTCGGTGGTCCTCAGGGAGGAGTAATCTGTGGGAAAGAAATTTACTTGAAGAAAATTTCTCAAAATCCTTTATTTCGCACCTTAAGAGTAGGCAAAATTACTCTGGCTCTCCTGCAAGAGGTCCTACTATCTTATTTAAAGGGAGAGGCGGCAGCCAAAATCCCCCTCTGGAAGATGATTTCCTGTCCCCCAGAAGAAATAGAGCGACGCAGTCAAAATATCTGCCAGGAATTAAAAAAAGCTGCTATACCGGTATTCATCCGCGAAGGGCAAACGGCTATCGGGGGAGGCTCTTTACCCGGACAAACCCTGCCCACTACCTTAGTAGTTATCACCCCTCCGGTTCCAGTGGAAACTTTCTCTCGTGAATTACGTTTATCTAGCCCTCCTCTCTTGGGGAGGAAAGAAAGAGAAGATTTTACCCTTGACCCTCGGGGTATTGACCCTTCTTTAGACGATTTAGTAATAAAAATAATAAAATCAGTCTATGCCAAACTCAAACTAGGCTAAATTAAAACCATAAGGAGAATTTTATGTTTGTTTTGGGAACAGCCGGTCATATCGACCACGGCAAAACCGCTTTGATTCGGGCCTTAACTTCTATCGATACGGATCGTCTCCCGGAAGAAAAAGAAAGGGGGATGACTATCGATCTGGGATTTGCCTGGCTAAAACTCCCCTCGGGAGAAAAGGTGGGAATAGTCGATGTACCCGGTCATGAAGATTTTATAAAAAATATGATTATCGGGGCCACCGGAATCGATGCCCTAATCTTAGTGGTAGATGCCCACGAAGGATGGAGGCCTCAGACCGAAGAACATTTCCAAATTGCCGAGCTCCTTAATATAAAGTACGGCCTTATCGTGATTACCAAAATTGATTTGGTAGACCAAATTAGACTAAATCTAGTAGAAAAAGAGATTAGAGAAAGAATAAAAAATACTATCCTCCGTGAGGCACCCCTCTTAAAAGTAAGTACCCTTAAAAACCTGGGCCTTGATGAGCTAAAATTGGCTATCCAGAATTTAATCCTTAAGATGGAGCCCCCTCGGGATATAGGGAAACCCCGGCTCTTTATCGACCGAGTATTTAATATTAAAGGGAGTGGCACCGTAGTAACCGGCACTCTTAAAGGAGGGAGTCTTGGTGAGGGAGAGGAAGTAATTATTTTCCCTTCTTACCAGAAAACTCGTTTGAGAAGGGTGCAAAGTTATAAAGAAAAAGTGGAAAAAGCCCTGCCGGGAAGCAGGGTAGCCCTTAATCTGGCAGGCGTAGAAAAAAATGATCTCCGGAGAGGAGATATTATCCTGGGGATTAAACCGGTTAAGGCTAACCCCTATATCGATGTCCAGCTTCAGCTTCTCCCTCCCTCCCCGCTTAAAAAATATACTTTAAAGAACCGCTCGGAAGTAGTTTTTTTTACCGGGACTAAAGAGACGCGGGCTAAAATATTTTTTCCGGAAAATCAGCCTCTTAAAGCCGGGGAATCTGGCCTGGCCCAACTTTGTTGCCCAGAACCTCTGGTAACTTACTGTGGAGACCGTTTTATCTTAAGGATACCCAGCCCTCCTACCACCATTGGCGGAGGAGCAATTATTGACCCCTTAGCCCACCCGCATCATTTTAAGAATAAAGAAATAATTAAGTTTTTACAGCGGCGGGTAAGCTTTGATTTAAAGGAATTAGTGTTAAGTGAATTAGAAAAGTTTAATTTTATCCCCCGAGAAGATTTATTGGTAAATAGTAATTATGCTCATCGAGAGATCAGAGAAGCGGTAGAATTGCTGAAAAAAGAAGGTAAACTAATCTCTACCTCTACTGATACTGAGGCTAATGCCTGGCTAATCGCCCAAAACTACTGGCAGGAGCAAAAAATAAAATTTCTGCAGCAGCTGAACCAGGAATACGAACTCTCTCCTTTACAGAGAGGCTTCCCCTTAAATAAGTTTCAAAGCCATTTCTCTTATTTAAAACCGGAAATTTTCAATTACTTAGTAAACTCGCTAGTGAATACCGCGGAAATAGATTTAAAAAATGGGGTAATATCTCTTCCCTCTCGTAAACCTCAAATCTCAGCTCGGCAAGAAAAGTTAATGGCGGAAATATTAAAAATACTGAAAGAGCAAGCTACCCATCCCCCGGAGGAGAAGACCCTGCTCGCCCAACTTGCCGGGGAACAGAACCAGAACCAGAAAGAGATAAAAGAGGTAATAAATTTTTTGCTCCGAGAAGGAAAAATCGTGAAATTAAATGAAGGGATCTTACTGGAAGGCGAGAATTATGCTATGATGAAGGATAAACTAATAGATTTTTTAAAAACCCAGAAGAGCATCTCTATCGCTCAGGTTCGGGAACTATTAGGAATTAGCCGAAAATACATTATTCCTCTGCTTAATAAGCTGGATGAGGAAAAAATTACCCAACGAAAAGAAAACGTCCGGGTATTAAGAACTAAGGAGAAATAAAAAATTTTATCAGAAAAGAAAGGAAAGGAAGAGCCTTGACTGACCAAAAGAAATTTAAAAAACTAACCCAGATGGTCTCTGCCGCTGGTTGAGCGGCTAAATTAAATCCTCAAGATCTCGGGGAGATCTTAAAAAAAATTAAAGTTTCTAAAGATCCTAATCTGCTGGCTGGCTTTGAAAAATATGAAGATGCGGCGGTCTATCGCTTAAGTGAGGAGCAGGCGCTTATTTTTACTCTGGATGTAATTACTCCCATCGTTGATGACCCTTATACTTTCGGCCAAATTACCGCTGCCAATGCCCTAAGTGATGTTTTTGCCATGGGGGGGAATCCCCTTTTGGCTTTAAATATAGTGGCTTTTCCGGATAACCACTTAGCTGACCTGGAATTAGTCCTAAAGGGAGGGGCAGAAAAAATTGCGGAAGCCGGTGCCCTCCTGGTAGGCGGACACACTATCAAAGATAAAGAACCCAAGTATGGGTTAGCAGTAGTAGGGTTAATTCATCCTGAGCAGGTAATTTATAATAACACCCCTCAAGCGGGAGACTTATTGCTCTTGACCAAGCCCTTAGGTACCGGCATATTATCTACTGCGCTTAAAGCTGACCTGGCCGAAGCGGCTTCTTTGCAAGAGGCCACTTTCTGGATGACTAAATTAAACCGGCTTTCTCCCGAATTATTAAAACTGCCGATTCATAGTATGACCGATGTCACCGGTTTTGGTTTAATCGGCCATTTAAAAGAAATGTTAAGCGCTAATAATCCAGGGGCAGAATTGTGGATTGAGGACATTCCGCGGATAAGGGGGGTGGATAAATATATCTCTTTAGGGATGATTCCGGGGGGGACTATAAAAAATCAAGAAATATATTCCTGCTCTGTAGAAAAAAGCCCGGCTATTACCCCTGAACAGGAAATTATCCTCTATGATGCGCAAACTTCGGGAGGTTTACTTATTTCGATAAGCCCGGAAGAGGCAGAAAGGGCCAAAGAATTATTATTCCAGCAAGGATTTACCTCCACTAAAATTATAGGCAAGATTATAAAAAGCTCCTCGGAAAGAAAAATTAAAATACTATAAAAACAAGAAAATTTCTATTTACATCTAATAAGCCATAAAGGTATAATATAGGCAATTTTCTATAAAAATAGGGAGAAAATAGGGAGACAGCAAACAGGAAAAAAATAAAAAGATCCAAAAGTTGAAGAGAGGGGGAAGTTCACCCCTTAAGTATCTAGAGAAAGGAGGTGATTATCATTAAGAATAAGAAATTATTGCTGAGGTGGGGCGTGCTTTTTATGGCCCTTTTATTTAGTGGTTGTTCTTTTTTGAATATTGCCCCGCATATCGAATCAGAACCGATAACTACAGCGAAAGAGGGGGTAGTCTATACTTATGAGGTGGAGGCTACTGATTTTAATAACGATATTTTAACTTACACGCTAATTACCAGTCCCAGCGGAATGACTATTAATTCTTCCACCGGGGTAATTACCTGGATCCCGGAAGAGGTTGGCAGCTTTGAAGTGGTGGTAGAAGTATCTGATGGCAGTAAAGCGGAGAGACAAGAATTTACTATTATCGTTAGTGAAGCCTTGCTAACTTCGATAGAAGTACTGCCGGATACTATGTCAATACAGGCAGGTAGCTCAAAGACCATAACTTCGGTTACTGCTCATTATGATAATGGGACGACTGCAGCGATAGACCTTACTGCTTGTACTTATACCTCTAGTAACCCTACTTTGGTTACCGTCAGCGATGGAGTAATTAAAGTATCGTCGAGCTGTTCACCTACTACCGCCACCATTACGGTATCCTATACCGAAGACGAGATAACCAAAACGGATACAGTAACGGTTACGGTAACTGCTGCTACTAGTGGTGGCTGAGGGAAATGCTAAGTTTCGCCAGTAGTTTACTGGTCAAAATAAAACTTTTTAAATAAAAAATCTGAGTTAATATTAACATCATACTCTTGCCCTATTATTAATAATTAATATTGCGAGCATAAAGATAATTATTCGGAAAGGGGAAGAAATGGTCATAGAGGTTACGGATAGAGCTCTAAAGGAAATAGAAAAGCTTATAAATGTAAATGGTAAAAATGCAAAAGACAAAAAAATAAGAATATTTTTAAGCGGCATCGGCTGAAGTGGCCCAAGATTTAACCTTGCTCTGGATGAGCAAAAAGAAAATGATGAAATCTATTCAGGAAAAAATGTTGATTTTGTCGTCGATAAAAATTTAATCAGCCAATATAAGGGTTTTAAAATTGATTATTCCAGGCTCTTCCTTCGGAAAAAATTTTCCGTCTATCCTTATAGCGGTTCGGGGTCTACTTGCTAACCTTAAAATAAAGATGCTAATAAAAATACAAATAGGGGATAATTCCATTATTTCTTTCAAAGAAAAAAGAAAGAAGAAATAAAGTAGAAGTATCCCCTATCCATTTGCAGGGAATATTATACCTGTATTGGTTTAGAACCACCCTGCTCTTTTCATCGCCTCGTGGCTTATCTTGCCACTGGGGCCATCTCCTCTGGCCACTGAAACCCCTGCCTTCCCCCCTACTGCCTGAGCTATTTCCGCTACATTCTGATGAGTAAATCCCGGACAAAGGAGTATAGCCTGAATACCCTCTTCCTCAACTAACTTTTTGCAAATCTCCACTGCTTGTTCTTGATTCCTTACCAATTTTACCAGAAGCTGGTATTTAGGTGTTTCAACCACACAGTGGTGCTTCTCCGGTTCAGCATCAGGAGCCTGAGCCAAAAACAATGATTTAAAAGCCATAAGCTTTACCTCCTTAAATTTTAATACTTCTTTATTATATTTAATAATCTCGAGAGCTTCAACCATTCCCGAGCTTATCGAAACCTAATTTCTTTTTAAAAGACGAAGGGGAGAGAAAAGAAAGAATAGACTTTTTAGCCAAAACATTAAAAAAGATTTACTAAAAGCCAAAAATGCTTTACTTTTTAAACCAGTATATTATAATAAAACAAATTTTACCAGTACGATCACGGGATATTATTTGAAACGAGTAATGACTAAAATGACTAATATGCTATAATAGTACTACGACATCATAATACTACAAAAAGTAAAATAACTGAAATAAAAAATATAAAAAGAGGGAGAAAATCGAATAAAATCATGGATAAAACACCTCCTGAGGATTTAGTTAAAGAGATAATGTTTTGGGAAAAAAAGAGAGAAGCCATAATCCTGGCTCATGTTTATCAACCTGGCGAGATTCAAGATATTGCGGATCTGACCGGTGACTCACTTTTACTCAGCCAACAGGCCTCTAAAACTGAGGCAAAAGTTATAGTCTTCTGTGGAGTACGCTTTATGGCCGAAACGGCGGCTATCCTCTCCCCCGATAAAGTCGTCCTCCTTCCCGAAGCTAAAGCGGGATGTCCCCTCGCCGATATGGCTCCCTTAGAAAAAGTAAAGGCTAAGCTAAAGGAACTACCTCAAGCAGTCGTAGTTTCTTATATTAATTCCTCAGCTGCCGTAAAGTCATTGAGCGATTATTGTTGCACCTCGGCAAATGTAGTACAAATAGTTAAGTCCGTCCCCCCTGAAAAAGAAATTTTATTCATCCCTGACATGAACTTAGCTAATTTTGCTGCCCAGAAGGCAAAACGAAAAATTAATCCCTGGCCGGGCTTCTGTCCGGTTCATCATTTCTTAACCAAAGAAGAGGTGGAGGAGGCAAAAAAAAGCCATCCCCGCGCCTTACTCTTGGTTCACCCCGAATGCCGCCTGGAGGTTTGTAACTTGGCCGATTACGTAGGGAGCACTAAAGGAATTATTGATTTTGCCAGCAACAACTCTTGCCCTGAATATATTATTGGCACAGAAAGGGGGATCCTTCATCCCCTAAAGAAGAGGAATCCGGATAAACAATTCTTTATGGCTTCGGAAAAGATGTTCTGCCCCGATATGAAACTTATTACTTTAGAAAAAATTCTCTATTCTTTGCAAAATTTAACTCCTCGCATAACCGTGCCAGAAGATATAAGGGAAAAATCTCTAAAAGCATTGAATCGAATGCTAGAAATCACTTAGTCTGGTAGTTACTAATGAATGGTCGTTGGTTAGTAAAGACCTTATTTATTGAATTTTGAGGAATTAAATTACTGACAAATTTACTAAGTATTTTAGAAAGGAAACAAAACTATAGATGTTACCTCACCAGTTACCACGCTATTTAATTAATTTTAACCTCCTGAGCTTAGAGAAAATTTACACTGATTTTTTGATTATAGGTTCCGGAATTGCTGGCTTATATACCTCACTCAAACTCAGTGCGGAAGGAGAAACGATCTTACTTACCAAGAGTAGATTGAAAGAAAGTAACACAGAATACGCTCAAGGAGGTATCGCCGTAGCTTTAGGAGATGATGATTCACCGCGCTTACATATGGAAGATACCTTAAAAGCCGGGGCAGATTTTTGCGATCCCCAGGCAGTGGAAATTTTAGTAACCGAAGGCCCTCAATGTGTGGAAGAGTTGATAGAATTAGGAACCATGTTTGACCAGATCGAAGGGAAATATAAAACTACTTTAGAAGCTGCCCATCGAAGGCCACGAGTTCTACATGCCCAAGGGGATGCCACCGGAGCAGAAATAGAAAGGGCCCTAGTGGAAAAAGTGCTTAAAGAAAACAAAGTGAAGATTAGAGAAAATACTTTTCTACTGGATATTTTAGTCAAAGATAATACTAGTTACGGAGTATTAGTCTTAGATAATGAGGTTAAAAAATTAGTAGCTTATTTAGCTAAATCTATTATTTTAGCTACGGGGGGAGTTGGCCAACTCTATCGCAACACCACCAATCCCCTGGTAGCTACCGGAGATGGGATAGCCAGTGCCTATAGAGGTGGGGCAAAAGTTAGAGATTTAGAGTTTATTCAGTTCCATCCTACTGCCCTTTATCACCCCGGGAATCCTAAATTTTTAATTTCGGAAGCCGTCCGAGGAGAGGGAGCTATCTTAAAAAATATAAGAGGAGAGGCTTTTATGGCTTCTTATCATCCTCAAGCAGAATTAGCCCCCCGCGATGTAGTGGCCCGAGCCATCTTTGACCAAATGAAAAAGACTAATAGTGATTACGTCTATTTAGACGCTACTAAAATAAAAGACCGATTTTCTCAACGTTTTCCTAATATCTATGAACGTTGCCTATCTCTCGGCATTAATCCTGAAAAAGATTATATTCCCGTGGCTCCGGCTTCCCACTATACGATGGGGGGAATAAAAACCGATACCTGGGGCAAGACCAATATTACCGATCTTTATGCCTGTGGTGAATGTGCCTCTACGGGAGTGCATGGGGCTAACCGTTTAGCCAGCAATTCGCTTTTAGAGGGACTAGTCTTTGGAAAGAGAATTGCCCAAAGAATTAAAGAAAAAGAAAGGGAAGATGATCGTTCTACCCAAAAATCAAAAGATCTAAGTTTTTCTTATAACCTCCCTCGAAAAAAACCTAAAAACTATGATCCCTTAAAATTAAGAGAAGAGTTACAAAATCTGATGTGGGATAAAGTGGGAATTATTCGGAAGTCTTCCGAATTAAAAGAGGCTCAACAAAAAATCGAAGAATGGAAAGCTCTGGTCTTTGTTTCAGAACTGGAAACAGTAGAAGAATTTGAATTGGCCAATCTGATTATCCTGGCTGATTTAGTCACTAATTCAGCTTTGCTACGGGAAGAGAGCCGAGGGGCCCACTATCGCGAGGATTTTCCGGAAAGAGATGACCAGAATTGGAAGAAACATATTGAATATTAAATATTAGTAGATAGTAAAATGGTAGATAGCAAAAAGCGCCGGACGGATAGCAGGTAGGGAGGGTTAAGTAATGAGTAATAAAAAAGTTAGCCGGTTTGCCAGTTAGCCAGTTAGCTGGTTAGCTGGTTATTTAGTTAAGTAA
>DFYM01000074.1 GCA_002383355.1 Candidatus Immundihabitans aquiphilus
AGAGGAGGTTTTAGGGAAGAAGATTATCGTGGAAAGTAATTTACAACCAGTAAAAATTAGGGGAATAGAATCTCAAGGCATGCTTTTAGCTGCCGTTGATAACCAAAATGTAGTTTTATTAACCGTAGATAAGGATATAACTGAGGGCAGCAGGGTGCAGTAAACCATAAAACAATAGAAGGGAGATTACTTCTTTAGAAATAAATTAGAAATATAGATTTAAAATAAAAATATAAAAGGAGGAGGATTTATGTCTAATAAAAAAGCTGAAGGAGAAAATTATAACAAGTCTCCTTCGTGGAGAAAGAATATTAATAAAAACCTAAGGTGGATAGGCATAATTTTTATGGGAGTCCTCATTGTTTTATCTATCAACTTACAAATAAGAATTAAGGATTTAAATATGCAAACCAAGAAACAGATGGGTGATTTTAACCAAAGAAGTGAAGAAATGATTAGCAGAATTGAAGATCTGGCGGAAGAAGTGAAGCAGTACAGTCAGGTGAAAAAGATGGACAAGGAGCAATTTACAGAGATTTATATGCAGTTACAAGAATTAACCGCGATGATTTCTAACGATGTAAAAAGAGAGTTTTACGTAACTAAAATAGTAAAAGTCATCTCTCAGCATAATAACACTCTAGAAAGTGAAAAAATATACGAGATTGCAAAAACTATTTATGAGGAATCCCAGAGATATAATTTTAACCCTTTGTTGATAACCGCGATAATAAAGATAGAAAGCAATTTTGACCCTCAGGCGATTTCCGATTCTTACGCTTATGGGCTATGTCAAGTAAGAAGGTTTATCGCCCCCGAGTTAGCAAAAAGCATTGGGGTTAAATGGGAGGGGGCAGAAAAGACCTTGCTTGACCCGATACAAAACATCAAAATTGGAGTCTATTATTTATCTATATTATATAGAGACTTTAACGACCTTAAAACCGCCATTATTTCCTATAATCAAGGTCCTTATGCAGTACAAGAAAATCTTTCCCAAAAGGCAGAACTAGATGAAACCTATCTAAATAAGGTACTAGACTATTATGCTAATTTAAGAGGGTTTAACTCAGAAGAAATGGCTAACGAAATTAAAGCCATTAATTAAATTAGTGATTAAGAAGTGCTGGTCATAGGGCCGGTGAGAAGAAAGCAAGTATATATAGGCCGGCGAGTGTACAGCGTTTAGTATATAGCAACACGGGGCTGTCGTAATGAGGAAAAAATAGTACTAAAAATATTTGATACCGCAATGACTCTATGTTAAACGCTATACGCTATAATTTATCTGACTTTTAGGAGGGTGATAAATAATTTAAAAATTGTATAAGTGGTGCTGGACAAGGTTCAATAGTTTGTTGTAAAATTACGACATTATAACAAAGGTAAAGAATAGTTTTTTTGCTTTAAATTTAAAATAGAATATCGAAGATAAAAACTTTTTCGGGGCAGGGTAAGGTTAATTTAACCGATTCCCGACCGGTGGTAAAGTCTTTTAATGGCGGGAGACCTTAAGGAATAAGTCCACGAGTCGATTATTCGTTAGAAAGATTATGTGCCGAATACTCGACAGATTTGGTGAAAAGCCAAAACCGACAGTAAAGTCTGGAAGGGAGAAAAAGTAATTTGTTTTTAATAAAGCCATATCCCGTATCCCCGAAGAATACAAAATATCTTCGGGGATATTTTTATTATTATTAAGCAATACTTTAAAACAGTTATAAAAAGTAAGTTGGTTTTTATTCTCATTCGCAAAGGAAAATAGAAAAATAAAAAAATGCGAATAATTAAGAAAGGGAGAATTTCTATGAAAAGTACAAAGATTACTAGTGTTTCTGTGTTAGTTGCTTTATCTTTAGTGGCCGGCTATCTTATCCATTTTCCAATTTTACCCCAGGCTCCTTTTTTACTATATGATCCTGGTAGTGTATTCCTTTTAATCGGCTCTTTCAAATTAGGACCAAAAACTGGAGCAATAATGTGTTTTATTACTGCTCTCCTTTTTGCCCTTATTACGGGAGAGGGCGGACCTTATGGGGCTTTGATGAATTTTATCTCTACGGGCACCTTAGTTTTGGTCTCTTCTCAAATTTATGTTTTCCATCATACGAAGAAAGGAGCCATTTGGGGAATGGTTTTGGGAACCCTGGCTATGACATTAGTAATGATTCCGGCTAATCTGATAATAACCCCCCTTTACTTAGCTCTTCCTCAAGAAGCGGTGGCTAAAATGTTAATCCCTGCTATCATTCCTTTTAATCTTTTAAAGGGGGTGATTAGTAGTTTCCTGACTTTTATTTTGTATAAAAGGTTATATCCTTTAATTATTAAGTAAATTCACTGGTTATTTTTGGATGAAGCAAGTCTTTACTAATTATACTTTTCTATACTAACGACAAGGCACTATATACAAGAAAGAAAGGAAGGTAATCTTTAATGAAAAATGTAGCAGTCTTAATGGCTGGCGGTCGAGGACAAAGATTTTGGCTCCATAGCCGCTTTGATATCCCTAAATAACTATTATCTATGACTGGTGGAAATAGTATGATCAGGGAAACTNNTTTTAAGAGCATAAAAGAGGTTATCCCGGAAGCCAGACTATTTAAATTATATCTTGGAACCAGGGGGAAGAAATACTGCTGCCTACATAGGTTCAGCGGTAATTGTAGAGATCATAGATATTATTATATAGATATAAAGACCAGGTGACCTATGAGTACCGGGTTCCCTTTCCTTTTCTAGTCTAAAAAAGTAGATTAGTAAAAGCAATCCAAAATATTGACTAAGAGCAGAGAATGTGTTATAGTTTTTCTAAAATAATTATAGTTTACAGCTTGGAGAGTTTTCAATAAATTTCGGCAGTGAAGAGGGTAAAATTTTTTGCCAGCTTTCTTCCCTGGCCAAGTTTAAATAAAGAATAAATTTTGCCAGCTGGTCAGGAACAATCGAGTATAAAACGGAAAAAAGAGAGGTATAAGTCTCCCAGGAAGTTTATTTTTTGAGTATCTTGTTGGTAAAACAAGATAGAATTTCTTGAATTGTGTTCTCTTGGAGGGGTTTCAGGGGATACTTCCCCTGATTATCTTGAATTAAAAAGGAGGAAAAATAATATTAATTCAACCTCAGAGTTAAGGGTAAATAATGAGATTAGGGCGAAAACTGTCCGACTTATTGATGCTAATGGCAATCAAATAGGGATAGTAAGTAGAAAGGAGGCCCTTGAGCTTGCAGAAAAAAGTAATCTGGACTTAGTAGAAATTGCCCCAGCGGCCGATCCCCCGGTTTGTAAAATTATTGATTATGGTAAATATAAGTACTCGTTAGATAAGAAAGCCAAAAGTATAAACAAGAAGCAAAAAAGTAGTGAATTAAAAGAAATAAAGATGCGTCCGAGTATAGGAGAGCATGATTATAATTTTAAAATAAAAAATTTACATAAATTTTTAAAAGAAGGAAATCAAGTAAAAATTACTATAACCTTTAAAGGGCGAGAAATGAATTATGTGAACTTGGGGAGAGAGTTATTGGATCGAGTAATTAAAAATACTGAAGAAGTTGCTAAAGTGGCAAAGGAACCAAAATTAGAGGGAAGAAATATAACTTTGGTTTTAATGCCCAAACAATAAAGAGTATTACTAAGAGTGAGGTAAATAAATTATGCCTAAGATGAAGACCCATAGGGGTTCGGCTAAAAGATTTAGAGTGCGTAAATCGGGGAAAATATTAAGGTCAAAAGCTTACAAAAGTCATATTTTAACCAAAAAAAGTTCGAAGCGTAAAAGGAATTTAAGGAAACCTACGGTAGTGAGCCAGGCCGATGCCCAAAAAATTAAAAAACTGCTACCTTATGCTTCTTAATGGCCTGGTATTAGGTTTGAGGGGAATTTGTTCCCTTCACCATTTTTAATTTATTTATTAAAAGCATGATGGATTGAGATAAAAATATAAGGAGTGGAAAGTAATGCCTAGAGTAAAGTATAGTGTAGCCTCAAGAAGAAGGAGAAAAAAAACACTCAAGTTAACTAAAGGGTATTGGGGTGCAAAAAGTAAACTATATCGAACTGCCCATGAAGCAATGATGAAATCTCTTTCTTATGCCTATAGAGACCGGAGGGCAAGAAAGAGAGATTTTAGGAAGTTATGGATTACCCGAATTGGTATTGCGGCAAAGAATCAAGGTTTGCCCTATAATAAATTTATCCATGGCTTAAAAGTAGCGGGCGTAGAAGTCAATCGAAAGATGTTGGCAGAATTTGCGGTAAATGAGCCAGAAGCCTTCAATAGTTTAGTAAAGATATCTAAAGAAAATCTAAATTAATTGCATTTTTGCGGATTATAGTGGTTATCGAAGAGCAGAAATATCTTTTTTGCTTCCTTCAAACTCTCTTTCTCAAGAAGAAAAAAAGAGAGAAAATCAACTCAATAATAAAAATGAATATTTAAAAGTCATAATCAAGATAAGTAGATTAAAACCCCAAACTGCACAGGGAAATAATCGAAATTCACTTGAAAACTGCGAACTGAACTCAAGAAGAGTAGAGTAGGTTTAGCCAGCTCCTCCTGTTAGCGGGGATAAAGTTTGGATTTATTTTTTAGTAAAGTAAATCAAAAAGGGTGGTACCGCGGAAAAGGTTTATGATTTTTCGTCCCTTTACCAAAAGAGGGGCAGAATAAAATTGTAAACCTTTTTTTATTGGCCATATCAATCATTAAGGGTAAGGGTAGGCGATAATAGAAATACACCAAGAAGATAAAGTATAAGCCAAGGGACAGAAGGAAAAATTTTTGCTTACCTAAATGAAGAGTATAGGTTACCATCTTAAGGGAAGGTTTAATATGAAGCTAAAAAAGATAAAAAGGATAGAGATTTAAAGAAGTTTGTTACCCTGATCACCAGAGGGAAAGTCTCTTTAGCTTTTTAAAAAATTAATGATATTAAGATAATAGTAATCCAGGGAGGGGAAAATTTTGGAAAGGGAAGTATCCAGGATCAAAGAAGAATTTGTAGTTAAATTGAGCATGATTAATAATAGAGAAGATATTGAAAAGTTAAAAATAGAATATTTGGGCAGGAAGGGGAAGATAACTCTTCTCTTGAGGAAGTTAGGGACGTTATCTTTAGAAGAAAGACCTAAAATTGGACAGTTACTAAATCAAACTAAAAGGGAAATAGAGGAACGCTTAGAAAGCCGAATCGAGGAAATAGAAAAAACCGAAAGGGATAAAAGGTTAAAAGAAGAAGGTATAGATATTACCCTTCCCGGAAAAAGATTAGATAGAGGGGATTTACACCCCCTTAGCTTAGTATTAAGGCAGGTAGAAGAGATATTTTTCAGTTTAGGATTTAAATTAGAAGAAGGGCCGGAAGTGGAATTAGATTACTATAACTTTGAGGCGCTCAATATACCTAAGGACCATCCAGCTCGCGATGACCAAGATTCTTTTTATATTAATAAAGAAATCCTACTCCGCACCCATACCTCACCAGTGGAGATTAGAGTTATGGAAAAGCAGCAGCCTCCTATTAGAATGATTGCCCTCGGAAAATGTTATAGACGGGATGCCACGGACAGTACTCATTCACCGATGTTTCACCAGATAGAGGGTTTAGCGGTTGATGAAAACATTACTTTTGGAGATTTAAAAGGAGTGTTAACCTTTTTTGTGCAGCGAATGTTTGGCGAAGAAAGAAAGGTAAGGTTCAGGCCAGGTTATTTTCCTTTCACTGAGCCAAGTGCGGAGGTGGATGTATCTTGTCTATTGTGCCAGGGGAAAGGGTGTAAGGCCTGTGGATATTCTGGTTGGTTAGAGATTATGGGAGCAGGGATGACTGATCCGGCAGTTTTCAAGATGGTGGGATACGATGCCGAGAAATATACTGGTTTTGCTTTTGGTATGGGAGCAGAAAGGATTGCTATGCTAAGATATGGTATAGATGATATTCGTTTATTTTTCGAAAATGATTTGAGATTTTTAAAACAATTTTGAATCGATCGATAACAAATAGTTAGTAGTAGTAGTTATCTCTTTTGCCAGTTCGTCAACTAATTTAAGTATATATGGAGATAAAATTATTCTATGGTGCTTTCGCAGTAAGGACCGTAGAAGCATAACTGGACTAACGGCTATTTTATATTTTACTTGATGAACTGGCTAACCGAGTAACGGGGAGAAAGTTAACTAAATAATCTATGAAACTTATTACTTGTCACTTATTACTCATTACCGTATCCTATACACTAAATACTGTATATGCTATACACTGACGTATGTCATAGGTTATGGCGATATACGAGACAAGGAGGGAAGGAATGCGAGTATCTTATAATTTGATAAAAGAATATGTGGATGTGGAAGATATATCTCCCGAGGAACTAGCCCAAAGGTTGACCACCAATGGCTTAGTCTTGGAACGAATGGAACAAATATCTCTGGACCTGGAGCACATAGTAGTAGGTAAAATAATAGATTTTAGATCACACCCAGAAGATAGTAACCTTTTGGTTTGCCAGGTAGAAGTAAAAAATCAAATATTGACCATAGTCTGTGGAGCTAAAAATCTGGAGGTGGGGGATAAGGTAGCAGTAGCTCTGGAGGGAGCAAAATTACCTCAGTTAGGAGTGATTAGAAAGAAGAAATTTGGGGAAATTTTATCTTGTGGGATGCTTTGTTCCGCTTCTGAACTGGGGATTGAAGAGGGAAAATCTCCTGGGGTATTAATTTTGGATAAAGATTCTCCCGTGGGTGAAGACCTTAGAAAAATAATTAATCCTGAGGATACCCTCTTTGATTTTGAAATAAATTCTAATCGCCCTGACTTGTTGAGTATAATAGGGATAGCTCGGGAAGTAGCTATAATAGTTAATCAAGATTTAAAGATACCCCGCGTAGAATTGGAGGAAAGTGAAGAGCGAATAAATGAGGATATTTCGGTTAGAGTGGAAGCAAGAGATTTGTGCCCTCGTTATACGGGGCGGGTAGTAAAGGGGATAAAAGTTAAAGAATCTCCTTGGTGGCTAAAATGGAAGTTAAAACTATTGGGAATTAGACCGATAAATAATATAGTAGATATTACTAACTTGGTAATGATGGAAACAGGACAACCACTTCATGCCTTTGACCTTGATTCAATCAGGGGTAAAACCATAATCGTAAGAAAAAGTAAGAAAGGAGAGAGTATTTGCACTTTAGATGGCGTAGAGAGACAGTTACCAGAAAATAGTGTAGTTATTGCTGATCGCGAAGGTCCTATAGCTATTGGCGGCATAATGGGGGGAAAATACTCCGAAATTAGCACCAATACCACTGGTGTATTCCTCGAGTCAGCCTATTTTGATCCGGTAAATAATCGAAAAAGTTCTATACAACTAGGTTTGAGAACAGAGGCCTCAAACCGGTTTGAAAAAGGCGTAGATAAGGCAGGACAAATATTTGCTTTGGAGCGGGCTGCTGACTTAATAAGTAAGGTAGCAGAGGGCAGAGTAAGCTCGGGATTCGTTGATACTAACCCGCAACTATTTAGACCGGCAAAAATAGATCTTAGAATAAAAAGAGTAGAAAAGATATTAGGTCAACTTTTAGAAGAGGATGAATCTAAAACCAGAAGACGTATCCTTAATATCTTGAAGCAATTGGGCTTTGTTATTAAGGAGGATGAAAGAGATTATATAGGGGTGCTCTCTCCTTCTTTTAGAGGCGATGTAGAAAGAGAGATAGATTTGATAGAGGAAATTGCCCGTATTTTTGGTTATGATCAGATAAAGCCGACTCTTTTTAAAAACACCATTGCTCAGGAAGTGAAAGATTTTCCGCCTAGAGTGATTGACCAGATAAGGGAAATATTAGTGGGTAGCGGTTTAAACGAAGTAATAACTTATAGTTTTGCTTCTCCAGAGATATTTGATAGAATAAGAATACCCGAGGGACATAAATTAAGAAAGGCTTTAAAAATCAAAAACCCCCTAACTATAGATTATTCTTTAATGCGGACTTCCTTAATCCCTGGTTTGCTGGAGGTTATCAAGTGGAATATTAATAGACAGGCAGAGTTGGTTAAAATATTTGAAGTAGGAAAAATATATTTGCCTTTGGTGGATAATCCTGATTCTAATTCTTTACCCGTTGAAAAGATAATAATTGCGGGGGCGGTTACTAAAATAGGAGGCGGAGATCTTTGGACAAAATCAATTTCCTTAGATGTTTTTGACGTAAAAGGGATAGTGGAGACCGTTTTAGAAGATTTGAAAGTAAAAGATTGGGAAGTATTACCTGCCTGTCATCCTGCCCTTCATCCTCTTCGCAGTGGGAAAGTGATGATAAAAGGGAGAGAAATAGGAATTTTTGGGGAAGTCCATCCAGAGGTGATCAGTAATTATCGTATCCCGGAAAAAGTTAGTTTCTTTGAGATCGATTTGGAAAATTTGCTCCCCCATATTCCTATCCGGGTTAGGTATCAAGCTGTACCAAGGTATCCTTCGGTACAGAGAGATTTATCTTTAATTGTAAGTGAAGAAGTTCCTTCTTTCGAGGTTATTCAGGAAATTAAGGCAGTGAATAGCCATCTAATTAAAAAAGTAATTTTGTTTGATTTATTCCGGGGAGAACAAATTGAGGAAGGATATAAGAGTATGGCTTATTCTATCACTTTTCAGGCAGAAGATCATACCTTGACTGATCAGGAAGTAGAAAATGCCTTTGAGCAAATTAGAGAGAAACTAATGAGAAAATTTGGGGCTAAAATAAGAGAGTAACTAATCAGTTAGCCAGTTTATTAGTTAACCAGTTTGCCAGTTATCCGGTTAGTTAGTTTCTTTTCTTCTCTTCTCTTTGCTAACTACTAATCCCTAACGACTAACGGCTAATAGCTAACGACTGATTAAAAAAAGGGGTCTTTTATGACTATGACTATAAATTGGATAGACCTAGGTATAATAATCATAATGTTATTGAACATTATAAGGGGGGTACGTCGGGGTATTATCCGGGGGATTACGAACTTTATCGGTATTGTAGCGGCTATTTTTCTGGCAATTTTTTGGTTTAAAGAAGCAGGAGAATATATAAGTTTATACTTTCCTACCCTTAGCAGGGAAATATCTAACCTAATTGGTTTTGTAGCCATATTTTTAGGGGTACTTCTAATAGCGAGAATAGTGGAAATATTTTTGAAAAAAATATTTTCTTTCTTATTTATTTCCTGGATTGATAAGCTGGGAGGCGTATTGCTCGGTTTCCTCCGAGGTTTGTTGATAACAGAACTTATATTAGTTATTCTTACTTTTATACCTTTACCGGGTTTTATAGATAATCAATTAGAAGAATCTTTTTTAGCTGATAGATTTGCGGTTATATTAATCAATCTTTATGGACATTTGCAAGATTGGTTACCAGCTAGTTTCCAGTTTAATACGGAAGAGCTTTTGCAGAAATTTTATCTTAATCTGTTTTAAAACAGGCTGATAAATAAATTTTGACCGATAAAGAATATAAAATACCAAATACATAATGCTCCGTTTACTAAGGTAGGATAGTTTTGAGATTGCCACGGGGAGCACTCAAATAATATTGAGTGCTCCCCTCACAATGACAATCCTCCTCTATCCTGGCAAGGAACTACCTTTCCCCCAGTTATGGCAAGATTTCCACTTTTTTGTCATGGCGAGGGAGCAGGGCGACCGAAGCAATCTCCAGGAACATAACCTATTTTATTTAATCGAGCAATAGTTAGTAGCAACTAATTAAAGAGGTAGAGATTATTTTGGATGAACATACCTTTTCTGTTTTAGAATTTAACAAGATTAAAAGATGGCTAAAAGAAATAGCAGTTTCTCCTGTCGGAGAAGAGAAAATAGAAGAGATGGTGCCCCTTACTAACTGGGAAGAAGTGTTTACTGCCCAGAGAAAAACTACGGAGATGAGAGAGATTATCCGCTTTGAAGGTTCACCTCCTTGGTCGAGATTAGAGGATATCGCCACGGAGTTAAAGAAATCAGAGATCGAGGGGGCTATTCTGGAGGCTCCCAACTTCTTGAAAATCTTGAAGGTTTTAACCACTTTACGTCTGGTAAAAAAATTTTTAGGAAAAACCAAAGAAAAATACCCTCTGATTAAAGAAAGGGCTGAAAAGATTAATACCTTCTTGGAATTGGAGCAAGAAATAACTAATTGTATTGGGGAAGGGGGGTTGGTTTTAGACCGAGCAAGTGTGAATTTAAAAAAGATTAGGAAAGAAATGAGTGATAAAGAGCAAGCCCTCAAAAGAAAATTAGAATCGATTATTAGATCAGCTCAATTTGCTCCCCTTATTCAGGAACCCTTGATAACGCTGAGGCAAGATAGATATGTTATACCGGTCAAGCAGGGACAGAAGGGGAAATTACCCGGAATAGTTCACGATAAATCGGATAGTGGAGCTACTTTGTTTATAGAGCCCCTTGAAGTAGTGGAATTAAACAATGCCTTGCGAGAATTAATTAGAGAAGAAGAAAGAGAAATCCTCAAGATTCTTCAGAGATTAACTACCCTTATTGGAGAAAAGGCTGCCGATATTTCCTCTTCTCTTTTAAGCTTAGGGGAAATTGACTTTATTTATGCCCGAGCGGTATTAGCTAATAAGATGGAGGCTATTGAACCAGAATTGAACAAAGAGGGATTTATTAGTCTGATTCAGGCCAGGCACCCTTTATTAAAAGAAACGGGGGGCGAAGGAAGAATAGTCCCTATTGATCTTAGCCTGGGAAAAGATTTTAATATTTTGGTAATTACTGGTCCTAATACTGGAGGGAAGACCGTGACTTTGAAGACGGTCGGGTTACTTTCTCTTATGGCTCAAAGCGGGTTACACCTGCCGGTGGCTAAGGGGAGTGAGGTTACGATTTTCCAGAAAATTTTTGCGGATATTGGTGATGAGCAGAGCATAGAGCAAAATTTAAGCACTTTTTCTGCTCATATGAAGTATATAATTCAGATTTTAAAGGAAGCTGATTCCCAGTCTTTGGTATTACTTGATGAATTGGGGGCGGGTACTGACCCTACGGAGGGGGCAGCTTTAGGTATAGCGATCTTAGATTATTTAAAACAAAAAGGGGCGAAAGTAATAGCTACTACCCACCATGACTCTTTAAAAAGTTATGCTTATCTGACTGAGGGGGTAAGTAATGCACGAGTAGAATTTGATGAGAAAACCTTGAAGCCTACCTTTCAGGTTTCTATCGGCTTACCCGGAAAAAGTTGTGCCTTTATAATTGCTGAAAGACTGGGTTTACCGCGAGATATAGTTTCGCGGGCTCAAAGTTTGCTAACCGAGGAGAAGATGGAAGCTAGTAACTTGATTGGGCAGCTGGAACAGGATAAAAAAATATTAGAAAAAGAAAAGGAACTGATCAAAATAACTCGAGAAGAAGCGGTGGAGATAAAGAAAGAGTTGGCGAAAGAGTTGAGCGAGATAAGAGAAAAAAAAGGAGAGATATTTCGCCAGACTTATAAAGAGGCAGAAGAAATTTTTAAAAAGGCCCAGAATAAAGTAGAAAAGATGGTAGAGGATTGGGGCAAAAAGAAGTTAAACTCCACAAAATCTAAAGGACCTTTGCTGAAAGAGATAAGGGAAATTAAGGAAGAAGTAAAGGACAAATTGTTAGGAGAAGGAGAGCAGGTTAAAAGTCTGGAAGTTAAAATAGGTGATTATGTACGGATTAAAAATTTAAACCGAGAGGGGATACTTCTTTCTATTTCCGATAGAAGTGAAGAAGGTAAAGTTCAAATAGAGGGGATGAAAATAATAGTACCTCTTTGGGAAATAGAAAAAATAGAGGAAGAAGGTAAGTTAGGGGGGGCACTTATCTCTGAACCTAAAAGAGGAGACAAAAGTAAAAAAACAGTCGCTCCTAATAACCTTTATTTGTCAAAAATAAAAACCTTCAAAAACGAGCTTTCTCTTCGCCAATTTAGAGTAGAGGAGGCAAAGTTAGTCTTAGAAAAATATTTGGATGATGCCTATCTATTAGGGATTTCACCAGTATACATTATTCATGGTAAGGGGAAAGGAATCTTAAGGGAAGAAGTTAGAAAATTGCTAAGTAACCTCCCCTATGTCCAATCCTTCAAAGCCGGAGACGCTGCCGAGGGGGGTACGGGGGTAACGGTAGTATATCTTAAAATAGATTCAAATAGCCTTTAGATTGGAGAAGATGGCAGAGCAAGTAGTGGACTCTTCTTATAATAAAATCTTATAATGAAACTTCTTAGTTCTTCCCGGCCGTCTTTTTATACCTCTCTTTCCTGATAATTAGACTAGATCCCCTCCTTGGTTTAAAAAGGATTGCTTTAGGGGGAAATATTTGACAATCCTTAGCGGTTACCCTAAAATTAGGGTGAAATTAATGATTTTGGCTAGTAATCTATGACTTTTATAAAAAGAGGAAATAAAGTTGGCTAAAAGTATGACCGGTTATGGAGCCGGAAAGATTAAAAAAGGGGATCAGGAATGCCTGGTAGAAATTAGGACTTTGAATAATAAATATTGCGATATCTTTATCAAAAATTCTATCCCCTCTCTGGAAATTGAGCAGAAGGTGGAAAAACTCGTAAAAGAAAAGATATCTCGAGGGAAAGTAAATGTCTTAATAAAGTTAAATAAATATGGCTCGGAAGGAGAAAAAGTAATAATCAAGGAAGATTTATGTGATTCCTATTATGGAGCTCTTAATATTTTAAAAGATAAGTATAAATTAAAAGAGGAAATAAATTTAGATACTTTAATTAAGTTTAAAGATATCTTTCAAGTAGTCCGAGAAGAGGAGGCAGATAAAGCCTGGCCTTTAATCGAAGAGGCAGTAAAGGAAGCCTTAGAGTCTCTATTAAAGATGAGAGAAAGGGAAGGAAAGGCTCTAATTAAGGATATAAAGGCCAGAATAAAGGAAGTTATAAAGTTAATAGACCAGATAGAGAAATATTCTCAATTGTCTTTGCCGGCTTATAAGGATGATTTTTTGAAAAAAATAAAAAATTTAACCGAGGGCTTAAAAGTAGAGGAAGAGAGAATTGAATTAGAAGCAGCTATATTTGCTGAGAAGTCTGATATAACTGAGGAAATCATCCGAGCGAGAAGTCACTTAAATCAACTTAGCGATTTAGTAGAAGCTAATGAACCGATAGGGAGAAAGATGGATTTTATTTTGCAAGAGACGAATAGAGAAATAAATACTATTGGTTCCAAGAGTAATAACTCCCAGATAACCTCTCTGGTTATAGCGGCAAAGAGCGAATTAGAAAAGATAAGAGAACAAACACAGAATATTGAATGAGGAGAGGAAAGGATAAATAAAATGACAAATAATTTAGTAAATATTGGTTTTGGCAATTTTATAAATTCCAACCGGGTTATTTCTATATTAAGTCCAGATTCTGCCCCTTTAAGAAGGATAAAAGAAGAGGCTCGGGCCCAAAAGAAATTGGTAGATGCTACCTATGGCCGTAAAACCAGAGCGATAATAATCACCGATAGCGATCACATAATCTTGTCCTCCATTCAACCGGAGACCATTGCCCAACGATTCACCGGCCTTGCCCTGCAGAATTTGGAGCTAAAAGAATAAAAGAATAGATGGTGAAGCGGGTAATTTTTTAAAAAATGGTTACAGAGAAAGATTTTTTACCTTTTGGTTCTAAGCAAGACCTTCTTGAGAAGATACGAAGTAGCACAGAAAGTAAAGGTTTATTATTGGTTATTTCTGGTCCCTCGGGAGTAGGCAAAGGGACTATTCGGGAAAGGATCTTTGAGATTTTTCCCGATTTAAAATACTCGGTATCAGTGACTACTCGACTTCCTCGCCAAGGAGAAAGAGAAGGGGAGGATTATTATTTTATCACTAAAGATAAATTTAAAAAAATGATCGAAGAAAGCCGATTTGCTGAATGGGCTATCGTCTACGGAGAATATAAGGGGACTCCTTTAGATTTTTTAGTAGAGCAAAGGCAAAAAGGAAACGACGTGCTATTAGAAATAGATGTTCAAGGGGCGTTGCAAATCAAGAGTAAGTTTCCCGAGGGGATATTTATCTTTATTGCTCCTCCTTCCTTGGAGGATTTAAAAAAAAGATTGCAAAGAAGGAAGACCGAGACCGAAGAAGAGTTAGAAAAGAGACTAGAAGATGCCCTTGAAGAAATTGGATATATAAAAAATTATGATTATTTAGTGGTAAACGAGGATCTAGAAGTGGCGGTAAAAAAGGTAGAATCCATAATAATTGCCGAAAGGTGCCGGGTAATCCGCTATAGAAATATAGAATAAGGGTTAGGGGATAAACAGATACTTTGAGCTTTTAGAGGAGAAACCCTAAATATAGAATATAGAAGAAGGATATCTTAACTTCAAAAGAGGAGAAAAAGAAGGTTATGGAGGAAAAAAATAAATATTTATTAGCAGTGATGGTAGCCAAAAGGGCAAAACAGCTAAATGCTAGCGCAAAATCTTTGGTAAAACCTAAACATGAAAACCCTATATTGATAGCTTTACAAGAAATTAAAGAAGGAAAAGTATTTTTAAAAAATAGTTCTGCCGTTGAAAAGCCAGGGGAGAAGGAAGAGTTGCCACTTGCGGAGAGAGAAATTATTTACGGGAGGCAAGAGCCAGCAGAGCTGTAGGAGAAGGAAATAAAAAGGTAAAAATGTTAAAAGGAAAAAAGATTGTACTGGGAGTTACTGGTAGTATAGCAGCTTATAAGGCCGCAGAAATATTAAGTTTATTAAAGAAAAGGGGAGCAGAAGTCAAGGTAATTATGACTAAGTCTGCGGGTGAATTAGTTCATCCTTTAACCTTTTCTGCTCTTTCTGGCTACCCGACTATAACTGATTTGTTTTCTCCTTATGACCAGACAGAGATAAAGCACATCTCTCTTAACCAGTGGGCTGATTTGATTTTGGTCGCCCCGGCTACGGCTAATATTATCGGTAAGATTGCTCATGGTATTGCCGATGATATGTTGACTACTACCATAATGGCCTCTAAATTACCGGTAGTTTTTGCCCCGGCAATGAATAAGAATATGATCTCTAACCCAATTTATCAGGAAAATGTGAAAAAGCTTACGGCCTTAGGTTATGAATTTATGGAGACAGAATATGGTCCTTTAGCTTGTGGAGAAATAGGGGAAGGGCGATTAGCTAAGATAGAAGAAATTGTGAGTAAAGTCGAAGATATTTTATCTTTTCCTAAAGATTATCAAGGTAAGACTATATTAATTACTGCTTCCTGTACCCGAGAACCTCTGGATGAGGTTAGATTTATTTCTAATTATTCTACCGGGAAAATGGGTTTTGCTTTAGCTAAAGTGGCTAAGGCGAGAGGGGCAAAGGTTATTTTGGTTAGCGGACCCACCTCTCTGTCCCCCCTAACCGGGGTTAAGACGATTTTAGTAAACACGGCGGAAGAGATGAAGGAGGAAGTAGATAGATATTTTGAGGAAGCAGATATAGTAATTTCGGCGGCGGCGGTGGCTGATTTCCGACCAAAAGAAAAAGTTTCGGGAAAGATCAAAAAGGGGAACAACCAGAGAATGTTTATCGAATTGGAGAGGAACCCAGATATTTTAGCCGAATTAGGACCGAAGAAAGGAAACAAAATATTAGTGGGCTTTGCCGCTGAGGCCGAAGACTTAATTCCGAATGCTTATAAAAAGCTAAGAGAAAAAAATCTAGACCTGATTATCGCTAATGATATCTCTATTAAAGAAGCGGGATTTGGGTCTGATAAAAATATAGCGAAGATTATTAATAAAGAAGGGATAGTAGTTAAGGAACTGCCTCTTATGCTTAAGACAGAAATGGCGGAGCAAATTTTGGATGAAATTTTAAATCTAATAAATAAATAGAGAGATAAATTAATGAGTTGGATAAAATAAGTTGGACAAGATGGGTGTAGGTATAAAAGAATATGCGGAAATAGTGTTATTGGAGGTTAATCTCGACAAAGTACTGCATTATCATATACCTGAAAATTTAAGAGACAAAATCGCTGAAGGGACTCGAGTCCTGGTGCCTTTTAAAAGAAAAGTGGTAACCGGTTGTGTAGTGGGTTTTCTTGCGGAGACCAACATTGAGAATTTAAGAGACATTAAGCAATTAATAGATATTCAGCCCCTTCTTTCTCCTGGTCTTATAGAATTAACCCGCTGGATTTCTGATTATTATTTATGTCCCTGGGGGAGAGTATTAAATTATGTAATTCCTAGAAGTAAAGGGAAGGGACGACCGAAAGTAGAAAAAGTAGAAAAAGTAGAAGATTTTTCCTCTCCCTCTATTATCCCCTCCTCTGCCCTCCTCGAGGATTATAATTTTTCCTCGAGCAGCGGAATCCCTTTAAAAAACTTTAAAAACAAAGAAGAATTCCTTTCTCTCGACCTGGAAGAATTAAGGGAAACCGATAAAAAATATCAGCCCTTCCTTTTTTGCCCCCAAAATTTCGGGGAAAAAGTAGAAGTTTATAGCCAGTTTATACAAAAGACTTTAGAAAGGGGCAGGCAGGTAATCATCTTGACTCCTACAGAGGTCCAGCTCTCCGCTTTAGCTAAAATATTTAAAGATAGATATGGAGAGAGGGCTATAATTCTGGGAGAAAAGACCGGCTCCTCAGATAGGTATGCCCAATGGCTTAAAATAAAAAATTCGTCAGTGGATATTGTCCTGGGAAGGAGATCTGCTATATTTCTACCCTTGGATAAATTAGGTTTGCTTATTATTGATCAAGAACATAGTGACTTATATAAAGAGGAGAGGATGCCTCGCTATAATGCGGTAACAGTTGCTTTAAAGAGGGCAGAATTAGAAAAAGTTCCCCTCCTACTAAGTAGCCCAACCCCTTCCCTCGAATCTTACTGGAAGGTTCAGGAAAACAATTATAGAAAAGTAGATTTTGTTTCAGCTAGAAATTTAGCCAGAAAAGAGAATAGTCAGTTAAAAATTAAAGTAGTGGATATGAATAAAGAAAAGGGGAAGAAGAAGCTGATCAGTTATGAACTCCAGCAAGCTATCTCCCGAGTTTTAAAAGAAGGGAAACAAGTTATTCTTTTTTTAAACAAAAGAGGGTTTTCCCATCTAGTAATCTGCCCTAAATGTGGATACGTCCCTAAATGTCCTGACTGTCACCATACCCTTTCTTACCGTTTAGACCTCCTAAATAAAGCTCAGTTGGTTTGTTCCTGTTGCGGGGGAAGGATAAAAATAGCGGGAGTTTGTCCTCAATGTGGTAGCAAAGATCTTAAACCTTTAGGATGGGGTACCCAAAGACTGGAAAGCGAAATTAAAAAAATGTTCCCCCGGGCCAGAATAAGACGTATTGATCGAGATGCTATAACTAAAGAAGAGCAGTACCTGAAATTTTTGGAAGATTTTGCGAGGGGGAAAGTTGACCTTTTGATCGGAACTCAAAAGGTAACGAAAGAAGCTAATTTTAAAAATGTTGATTTAGTAGGGATTGTCTCGGCAGATACTTTGCTGAACCTACCGGATTATCGTTCGGGCGAAAAAAGTTTTCAATTGTTATCGGAAATTATTTCTTCTTTTAAAGAGATAGAATCCTTATCTTGCAAGGAAGTAATCCTTCAAACCTTTAACCCTGATCATCATAGTATAATAGCTTTAAAAGAACAAAACTACGACTATTTTTATCAAAGAGAAATGGTTTTTCGAAAGGAATTAGATTATCCTCCTTTTACTCACCTTATTAAAATGGAGGTTAAGGGGAAAGAAAAAGATTCAGTGGAACAAAGAGTAAAACTTTTAATCGATTACCTAAACTCGCTAGCGGGAGAGGAAGAAATACCCGAGTTTAAATTGTTGGGGGAAAAAAACCTACTGGTAGAGAAAGTTCGAAACGTTTTTAAAGCACAATTTATAATAAAAGTAAAAGAATTAGAAAAATTTAATAAGGCTATAAAGAGAGAGCTAAATAAAAAAATATCCGATTATTTTGACAGAGAAAATAGATTGACTATCGATGTAGACCCGGTAGAGATGTTATAAAGAAGAGGGTATAATATAACCGGAGAGAAGAATAGTTAATATTTATGGCGAGTAGGCTGGTTAGACAAAGGAGGGAAAATGGCCATCTTAGAAATTAAAAAATATGGAGATCCAGTTTTACGAGAAAAATCACAAGCGGTAGAACAAATAACTCCAGAAATACTGAGTTTGATTACCGATATGATCGAGACAATGTATTTTGCCTCGGGGATAGGTCTCGCTGCTCCTCAGGTAGGAGTATTAAAGAGGATAATTGTAGTTGAGGGTGAAGAAGAAGGGGCGATAGCCTTAATAAATCCTAAGATAGTAAAGCAAGAGGGAAAGGTTATAGCCGAAGAAGGATGCTTAAGCTTTCCTGACCTTTATGCTGAGGTTCAGCGTTTTTTAAGGGTAACCGTAAAGGCCTTGGACCCTCAAGGAAAAGAGGTAGAAATTACTCGAGAAAATTTGGTAGCTCGAGCCCTGCAGCATGAAATTGACCACTTGGAAGGAATTCTGTTTGTGGATAAAATAGGAAGAGCCAAAAGGCAAATGCTACTGGAGAAGTGGAGTAAGACGGGTAAATAGGTAAAAACGATGATAATTACTGAAAAAATAAATATGAATAAAGGTATTAAAGAACAAAAGAAGAGTGGTGGTCTTGGTCTTGAGAATTATTTTTATGGGAACTGCGGAATTTGGCCTCCCCGTTTTAGAGAGATTAATAGATAATAGAAAGAATATAATAAAGGTAATTACTCAACCCGATCGCCCTCAAGGGCGAGGTAAAAAAATACTGCCTTCCCCAATTAAGAAAGTGGCTCTGGAGAAAGGGATAGAGGTATTTCAACCTGAAAAGGTTAACGAAGAGAATTCTATAAAAAAGATAAAGGAATTCAATCCGGACCTAATACTAGTAGTAGCCTATGGTCAAATTCTTTCTCGTAAGATTCTGGATCTCCCCCGACTAGGCTGTATAAATATCCATGCCTCACTCTTACCTAAATACCGAGGGGCGGCTCCTATTAATCGGGCAATTATTAATGGAGAAAAAGAGACAGGGATTACCTACATCTGGATGAGTGAAAAGGTAGATGCTGGCGATATTCTCTATCAGAAAAAAACCGTTATTTTGGCGGATGAGACTTTTGGAGAGCTTAAGGAAAGATTGGCTAAATTAAGCGGCGAGACAGTGGAGGAATTTTTAGAAAAAATAGAGCGAGGAGAGCTAAAGCGAATTCCTCAAGATGATCGCTTAGCTACTTATGCCCAAAAAATGGAGAAAGAAGAAGGGGAAATAATTTGGGAGAATAAAGGAGAAAAAATCTACAATTTAATTAGAGGGACTACTCCTTATCCGGGAGCCTTTACCTTTTATAAGGGGAAAAGGCTTAAAATTACGAGGGCGAGATTTTTAAGCCATTATTTTCCGAAACTCCCAGCCGGTTCTTTTCTTCCGGGTAGTATAGTTAGGATAGAAGATGATGGTTTATTAGTTTATACGGGGGATGAGGGAATGATAAAAATTTTAAGACTAATTCCGGCGGGAGCTAGAGAAATGCTGGCTAATCAATTTGTCCAGGGATATAAAATTAAGGAAGGAGAAGTGCTAAGTAGACATAGACCAAATGGTCAGCAGGTGTAGAAGAACGATACCTGGTACCCGTAAGAAATTGGGCAATATATATAAATTCTAAATGAGGAGAATCTGATGTTTTATTTTGATACCACTATAATTATCTTAATACCAGCTATAATCTTAACCCTTTATGCTCAATATAAGGTACAAACTACCTATGCAAAATATTCAAAAGTATTGGCTAAAAACGGGTTAAGTGGAAGAGAAATAGCAGAGAGGCTTTTAAGTAGAAGCAATTTGGGAAACATTAAAATTGAACCGATAGAAGGTCGTCTTTCTGATCATTATGACCCCCGACAGAAAAAGTTGGGCTTGTCTAAAGAAATTTATTACAGTAATTCACTAGCGGCTCAGGGGATTGTAGCCCACGAAATAGGGCACGCTATTCAGGATAGGGAAGGATATTCTCCTTTGGCTCTTCGGAGCAATCTAGTGCCTTTGGCTAATCTGGGGTCTCGTATGGCTTTGCCTTTATTTCTGCTGGGTTTTTTATTCAGCATCCCCGGTCTAATGGACATTGGTATTATTGCCTTTTCTCTGGCAGTTTTATTTCAGTTAATTACTTTGCCGGTGGAATATAACGCCAGTAGAAGAGCAGTTGCTCTTTTGGTGAGAGAAGATATTATTGCGGAGGAAGAGATAAAACCAGTAAAAAGTGTGCTAAATGCCGCCGCCTTAACTTATGTGGCTGCTACTGCTGTTGCGGTATTACAATTATTGAGGCTAGTAATATTAAGGAATAGAAGGGGATAAAAATAGATTAAATCAATGCACCTCGATAAGATAAAGGTTCATCGGGTAAGAGAACTTGCCTTAATTACTTTAGTAGAGATAGACCAAAAGAAAAATCATCTTCACCTGGTATTACACCGTCTTTTGGAAAAAGAAAAAGTCAATACCCGAGATGCAGCTTTAATTACGGAAATAACCTATGGCGTGGTAAGAAATAGAAATAAATTGGACTGGATCATCTCCCAGTTTTCTAAAAAGGAATTTTCTAAAACGCCAGTTTGGATCAAGAATATTTTGAGGATGGGAGTTTATCAGCTATTTTTTTTAGAAAGGGTCCCGGGTTATGCGGTAGTCAACGAGTCGGTCCAATTGGCTAAAAAATACGGTGATACTATATTAGCTAAATTAGTAAATGGTATTTTAAGAAATATAGACCGAAGCAGAGGTAGTATTTATTGGCCAGATAAAAACAAAGAACCTGCCTTGTATCTATCGGTTATTTATTCCCATCCCCTCGAGATAATTGAGCGCTGGTTAAAGAGGTTCGGGTTTGAGGATACAGTCAAAATATGTACCGCCAACAATGAAATTCCTCCCTTGACTATCCGAACTAATACCTTAAAAATCTCTCGTCCTGATTTAAAAAGGGTTCTGGAAGAAAAAAATATAGGAGTAAGAGAAGGAACTTTTGCCGAAGAGGCCTTATATCTGGAAGGTCTTCCGTGGGTTACCAAAGCGCCAGCCTATCGGGAAGGTTTATTTCAAATTCAAGATGAATCTTCTATGTTAGTTTCTCATTTGGTAAATCCTCTACCGGGGGAAGTGGTGATGGATCTTTGTAGTGCCCCGGGGGGAAAGACTACCCATCTTGCCCAATTGATGAAGAATCAAGGTACCATTTTAGCTTTCGAGGTCAATAAAGCAAGATTATCCTTAGTAGAGGAGCACTGTAAAAGATTGGGGATTAAGATAGTTAAAGCTTTACCGCTTGATGCTACACAGGTAAATCCTCAATTTATTGCCCAAGCAGACAAAGTATTAGCGGATGTCCCTTGCTCGGGATTAGGGGTTTTAAGGAGAAAACCAGATTTAAAATGGCAAGCTCTTAATCCGGCAAGGTGGCAAAAATTATCCCAATTGCAGGCCCAAATATTGTTTGTGGCTTCCAGGTATACTAAAATTGGCGGGGAACTAATATATTCTACCTGTACTACTGAACCAGAGGAAAATGAAGAAGTAGTAAATCAATTTTTAGCGAGAAATCCTAATTTTGCCTTAGTAGATTTAACTGATTTTATTCGGACCAGAGGTTTAAAACTTTATAAAACAGAACCAAAGGGATTTTTATCCCTATACCCCGGACTCTTTAGTTCGGATTTGGACGGGTTTTTTATGGCTAAGCTGATCCGTAAAAAAGAGTAGGACGGTAAACATAGGCAGTAAATGAGAGGAAACATATTTTATTCTATTTTAAAGCCTTTAGCTATGGTAATTTTTGTAGCTCTGGCTATAGGAGTTGGAGTAATAGGTGCTTTGTTAGCCTTTCAAAATATATTTTATGTTCCCGATACGGTTGTCCCTGACCTAATTGGTGAAGAATTGGAGGCTGCTCGGGAAAAACTTCAAGATGCTGGATTAGGGATCTCTGTCTCAGGAGAAGAATTTAACGAGAAAATCTCGGAGAATAGAATTATTAAGCAAAAGCCACCTGCCGGATCAAAAGTTAAAAAGAATAGAGAAATTCAGGTGGTAATCAGTAAAGGGAGTAAGTCATTTACAGTTAATATTCCCGATTTAAGAAATAAAGATTTAGAAGAGGCAATTAACCTCCTGGAAGAAAAGGGGTTAACTGTAGGTAAAATTACTTATGTCTCCCACTTTTCTATACCTCAAGACAAAGTAATTGCCCAGACACCTGAGCCAGGGGAAGCGACAGTAAGCGATAAGACAGTAAATTTACTGGTGAGCAAGGGGACTTACTAATCTATCGCCCGAGTTGTACAATTATATATCTTACCGGGCGTAAGGTGGGCTAGGGAGGCGTATCCAAGTGGATGAAGCGCAATTAAAATATTGGTTGGCCTGGAACAAGATAACCGCTATAGGGCCAAAAAGATTTTATAAATTGATAAAGCATTTTAGTTCTCTGGAGGATGCCTGGAAGGCAGCACCAGAAGAAATATCTGTGGTTCTTAATTTACCTCATAAAATCTCAGCCCGAATTTTCGAAGAGAAGAAGAATATAGACTTAAATGAAGAGTTAGATCTCTTAGAGAGAAATAGGGCTAAAGTTTTGACTATAGAAGATAATTTATATCCAGAAAAATTAAAGGAAATTTATGACCCTCCCCCCGTCTTATATCTTAAAGGGAGCATAACCGAAGCGGACCAAAATTCTATTTCTATAGTAGGTTCAAGAAAAGCTACTTATTATGGTAAAATGGTGGCTGAAAATTTGAGCAAAGATTTAGCCTTGGTTGGCTTAACTATCATTAGTGGAATGGCGCGAGGTATTGATACCGCTGCCCATCGAGGAGCCTTATCGACAGATGGGCGAACCATCGCGGTATTAGGTGGCGGACTTGACTATATCTATCCCCCGGAAAATAGAAAGTTAGCCCGAGAGATTGAAGAGAGAGGGGCCCTAATCACGGAATTTCCCTTTACTACCTTACCGGAGAGGCAGAATTTTCCCCGACGGAATCGTATTATCAGCGGATTAAGCCTAGGGACGGTGGTGGTAGAGGCAGGAGAAAAAAGTGGTGCTCTAATAACTGCTGATTTTGCTCTGCAGCAAGGGAGAGAAGTATTTGCGGTTCCTGGGAATATAACCTCGACTCTATCCCAAGGGACCCATAATTTAATAAAGCAAGGAGCCAAATTAGTAAATAATTATCAAGATATTTTAGAAGAATTTCCTCTGCTAATAAGGCAAAAGCTCCCCGAATCAAAGTTAGATAGAAGAGAGCAACCTCTCCTCTCTGCCGAAGAGAAGATTATTTATACCCTCCTTAATAATGAACCTACTCAAATAGACAAAATTATTGAGGCAAGTAAACTATCAGCGGCAAAGGTAAGTGAGATATTGTTAAACCTCGAATTAAAAGACTTGATAAAGGAGATAGAAGGAAAAAAATTTATCAAGCTTTCTTAAAATTATTGCTATAATAACCATTATTTAGTATAATTAACCAAGTCGGGGCGTGGCGCAGTTTGGAAGCGCACCTGAATGGGGTTCAGGGGGCCGGAGGTTCAAGTCCTCTCGCCCCGACCAATCTAAACATCGCGAATTTTGCGAGCAAAAATTCATTTCCCTCAGACTCTCTTTTCTTTTTGCCCGCCCGCCATGCCCGATTTGTGGGCGAGCCGATGATTTTTAGAAGAAAAAAGGTAAATGCTCTTTCCCTAACCCTTC
>DFYM01000061.1 GCA_002383355.1 Candidatus Immundihabitans aquiphilus
GGGCAACCAGTTCCTAAAATTTCAATTTTCATTTTTACTCACCTCCTAAATCCTAAAAGATAAAGTTCCCCCAAATCCAGCCACTCAGAGTAGCCAGGATAATTAAAGTTACAATATAAACCGAGGCTTTTTTAAGGCCAAATAGTTTTATAATAGCTAACATATTGGGAAGACTCATCCCTGGTCCGGCAAGAAGCAAGGCGAGAGCCGGACCTTTCCCCATGCCTAATTTCATCAAAGTATCGACAAAAGGAGCCTCCGTCATCGTAGCAAAGTAGCTTACCGCTCCAATCAGAGTAGCCAAAAAAGAGGAAAATAAGGAATTTCCTCCTAACCAATGTTCTATCCATTCTGCTGGCAGGAGCTTTCCGATAATTCCTACTATAAATACTCCGCTTAAAAGGAGAGGGAAGATCGATTTTACAAACCACCAGGTTTCTTTAAGCCAATCAGAAATCCTTTCTTTTTCCATAACTAAGTAAGCATATAAAAAAGCAATAGAGATTGATATAGCAAAGACACAAACCTTATGCCAGTAAGGACCTTTAGTAACAAGATAGTTAGGAGAAAGCAGGCTAAAAAGAATTAAGAGAAGTAAAATTATATCTTTTCCGGCAATAATTTTTTGGTTATTACTGTACCCTTCTTCTGCTACTGCCACCCTTTCTACCTCTTCTTTTCGGAAAGATAGAAACATTACAGTCCCCATAAGAAAAGCGGTGACCAAGGCGGTAATAATTCTTGCTAGAGCCATATCATACCCTATTATATTTCCCGTATAGATTACGGCTAAGAGATTGGAAGCCGGGGCAACCCACAAGATAATAAAGGCTGGGGCGATGGCCCCACCTTTCCGATAGATGCCAGCGGCAACCGGAATTACGGTACAGGAACATACGGCAACGAATAGGGAAGAGATTGCCGCTAAAGGGAAAGAGATAATATTTTTGGCTTTTGTTCCCAAATATTTGATGATGGTTTCCCGGGAAGTAAAGGCCATAATGCCCCCCGCTAAGAGAAAGGCGGGAATAAGACAAGTTAATACATGTAAGGCAACATATTCTTTTAAGGCAAGTAGTCCTCCGGTGATTATTTCTAATAGCATATTCACCCCATAAACCTCGTATAATCAAACTTTAATTATTTAATTACATCTAAATTTTTCCCTTATATTTTCTTTCTTACATTTATTAAGCTTTTCTAAATCTTGCTCGGCTAATTTCCATTCGCTTTTTAAACCTTGAATTATTTTATTATTTGCTACTTCCGAGTTTACCTCATAAATAATCCATTTGCCCCTTCGCTTGCTCTTCACCAGACCAGCTTCTTTTAAAATTCTTAAGTTATGAGATATTCTGGATTGTTCCATGTCTAAAATATTCATTAACTCACAGACACATAATTCACCTTGTAGTAAGAGTAAATAGATACGTAATCGTGTCTCATCGGAAAGGGCTTTAAATATTTTTACAATTTCTATTTTTGATTTCTCCATCAGGTTACTTCCTAGGCTAAGTTGTATGAAGATATTATCATATATTCATATTATAGTCAATAGTCAAGATATAAAATGGAGAAATCTGGTGCCCTAATATATAATTTATTATAGTATCCTACAAAACCTGCTATAATTAATAGTAAATTGCTTAATTAGTTAGTATAGCCAGAGATGCATCCAGAAATATCCTACTTAGTTAACGGAGCACTACCAACCTTACAAAATTGGGGAGGGGGAGAGTTAACTTATTAAAGAATGTTAAAGAAAAAGATAAAGCAGGTGGGCAAATAAAATTAAAACTAAACTTTAGCAAAAAAAGAGGATTTTCGCTATTTTTTGTCGTAAGTATAAATTAATTAAGGTTCAATTTGCTTGCATTAATTTTTGGTGGGCATACTTTTCCCCTAATTACTTTTCCCCCAACTAACCCTCGAGGGGGAAGAGAAGGGCGAAAAACCATAAGAGAAAGGAAAGCATTAAGATGCTTAAGATTAATTTAAAAGAAAAAGAGAAAGTAATGAAAGATTTCCTGGAAAGGAACAGGCGTAAGATTATATTTACAGTACTTTGGTTAATTATCTTCTTGGTGATAGCTAGTATTCTCTTATTAATCTGGTGGCCTACTAAAGCCTCGTTCGCCGAAATCACTAGTTCTTGGGTGGCTCTAATTATGGTATGCTTGTTTATAATTTTATTTTTATTTGAGAAACCGATTTACCAATTTTACCAGGAAGTTATGGACCTTATAGAATCGAGACGATATCAGGACCAACAATCAAAACAGAAAGAACTTTTTCACCCCATTTCCAATTCTAATTTTGATTTTGGAGAATTAGTTTCTTATCGCAAGGCGGAAGAGGAAGATATCTTAAAAAGAAAAAATCAAGAGCCAAGTTCCACCGTTTTAGCTGAGGGGGAGATAAGGGAGTACCTCCAGAGATTGCAAGAGGAGAATATTAAATGGCGGTTTCTCTTTGCGGATATTTATTTGGTTTTCAATGCCAAGTATATTTTGTTTTGGTTTTTCAAAGTTAAATCGGTCAAACAAGAAGAATTTAACGAGGTATGGCAAGCCAAAATACCTGACGAAGGAGAAAGGGCGGCGATTTTAAATGCCCTTCTTTCTTTAGATTTCATTCGCCAGGAGGGTGATGTTTTATCTCTTACCGATTTAGGTTCCGCTTACATAAATTATCTAAAGAAATTGGATGAACACCCTGGTGAATAATCCTCTCTATCCCTCCTTCTCCGGATGGTTATAGCATCAAAAAGAAGAGGCAATTTTCTCTTGACCACCAACAGAGAAAGATGTTATTCTTTATACCAATACAATAATAGTTTACCAGTGGAAAATATATGCTGCAGTTAAGGGAGGGGTGGCAGAGTGGCTTAATGCACCGGTCTTGAAAACCGGCGATACGAAAGTATCCGTGGGTTCAAATCCCACCCCCTCCGTTTTTGAAGTTTTATAGTTATAAGAGTTTTAATATGATTAAGCAAAAGTTAACTTCCTTCAGGAATATCTTTTTCCAAAGGAGACAAATCAATGGAAATAGTGTTAGACAATAAATAAATAACCGTAAAGGTATATCAATATTACCAAAATTTAAGGAGAAGTGAAAATAATGTCCACTGAAAAGGAGTTAATTCCAAAAGGCAAAAAATTACTAATCAGGTTTATGTTTATGGTTATTTTTTTCTTGGTATTCATTTTCCAAGGGGCTACCTTCTTATCAGCTACTGATGTTGATGTTCCTGATGTCCGAGAAGCCATTGTAAAAGTTTATACGGTAAGTAATTCTCCTGATTATTACAATCCCTGGAGCATGCAAGGACCGCGAGCCAGCTCTGGTTCAGGATGTATAATAGAAAATAATTTAATCCTGACTAATGCCCATGTAGTAAGTGATCAAACTTTTTTACAGGTTCGCAAATACGGAGACACCCAAAGATACCGAGCAAAGGTGGTGGCTGTTTCCCATTTAACCGATTTAGCCTTGTTAACGGTAGAAGAACCTGAATTTTTTGCTGGCAGACCAGCTTTATCTTTCGGTGAATTACCAGAGACTCAACAAGAAGTACTGGTTTATGGTTTCCCTCTGGGTGGTGATACCTTAAGTATCACCAAGGGAGTAATTTCCCGTATTGAACACCAACCTTATGTGCATAGCTCTTCTATCTTTTTAGCCGGGCAAATTGATGCAGCAATTAATCCCGGCAACAGTGGTGGGCCGGTTCTGGTAGATGATAAAATTGTAGGAGTAGTGATGCAGGGAATTCCTTCTGCTCAAAATATTGGTTATATGGTTCCTATCCCGGTTATTCGCCATTTTTTTACTGATTTAGAAGATGGCACTCTTGATGGTTATCCCAGCCTGGGTATAAGTATCCAGGATATGGAAAATGAGAGTTTGCGGAGGCACTATCAAATGGAGGCCGGGATGAGCGGGGTACTGATTAACCAGATTGTACCTGGTTCTCCAGCCGATGGTAGTTTAGAAGTTGGTGATGTGGTACTTTTTATCGAAGATTATCCTATTGGTAATGATGGAACAGTCGAATTTCGTCCTAATGAGAGAACTAGTCTAAATTATGTTATTCAACAGAAGCAAATTGGTGAAGATCTTAGTTTAACTATTTTAAGAGAAGGAGTAAAAAAGGAAATAAAGGTTAACCTCTTTCGTTCCTTAACCAAAGACCTTCTGGTTCCTATGGAACAATATGATATCCTCCCTACCTATTATATCTATGGTGGTTTAGTTTTTTGCCCGCTTACCAAGAATTTATTAAATATCTGGGGGAGCCAATGGTTACAGCTTGCCCCCAGAGAATTGGTATGCTGCCTCTTAAATAATATTCCCGAGAGAGAAGACCAGCAAGTGGTAGTTCTATTAAAAGTCTTAGCTGCCGAGGTGAATCAGGGTTACCAAAGTATAAATAGTTGGGTAGTGGAGCGGGCGAACGGGGAGAAGGTCTGGAATATGCGTGATTTGGTAGAAAAAATTGAAAATTGCCAGGACTCATTTGTTATTTTGGAAGACCAATATAACAGAAAAGTTATTCTGGATAAGAAAGAAGCCTTAAATAGCCAGCAAGAAATATTAGCAATTTATCGTATTCCTGCTGACCGTTCGGAAGATTTAAGGTAACCCTTGAAGTATAAAATCAAAAAATAAAAGGGAAAAGATAAAAAATTTTTGGGTCATGGCGCCTGTTTCTATTTGTGTTTGTACCCTGTTTGTATCTCTTTGTACAGAGTCGTAGTCGAAAGCCTTGAGAGAAAAGGGCACCCACTCTCAACCTTCTGCTTGAAATACTCCTGAACCAGAGGTTCAGTATTAAATCAATAAATTTTTTTAGATTCAGGCTTCAGTGTTGAGACATCTGTTAACCCCCGTCAATCTATTCCTCTAACTTTGCTTCAAGCTCGGATATGAAGTCCCTGTAAGTGCTGTTCCTGAACGCCTTGAAAAAGAGGTCAAAACTTCCAGGGGAGAGGAATTTGAAATAATACCTCTGCTCTTTCTGTAAGTCGTTGACTCTCCCGAAATGTTCTTTGGCATAGCGAAGCTTAGCTCTATTTTCATCGGAGACATCGTTGTCCATTTTAATTTCTACCACAATAATATCGTTGCCTTTCTTGATAAAGAAATCAGGGTTGAAACTTCCCTGCTTAGGATGTTCCCCCTTGCGCCAAGAGTATTCAATACTGTAGAAGCCAACATCCGGGGACTTAATCCAGGCTTCTATCACCCCAGCTGTTTCATCGGAAGTCAACCCCTGAACGAACTTGCGCTCAGGTTTGTAGGAAGCAAAGACCACATTAAGTGGAGTTTTAAAGTTATATTTGTTCGCAATCTTTATAAGGGCAGACCTCGGGAGGCTCTCGTCCTCCTCAAGTTCTTTCAACAACTTTCTATCCGCCTCTTCACCCGTGCTCATGGAGTAGTCATCCCAAAATACCGTGCTGTCACGCCGGAGCGATCCTACCCCTAGGGAGTCCTTTTTGATCTCGCTAGTATTCACCTTGACCAGGTCCTTTGCCTCAATCCTGAGCCGAAGGCTTTTTGTACCCTTTCTTCGAATAACCCCAAATGCAGCCAAGGTATGATTGCGGTTTGCCTCGCTCACCTTGCCACTCTTGTCTTTAATTTCCTCAAGAGATTTTCTGATGATCTGCTCAATCTTTCCCTTAGGGAAGTTTTTACTGTATTCGGTCCCTACCTCCTGATCAAAGATAAGAAGACGATTAAAGACATCATGCGCCACTTCTTCCACGGAATACATCTTGGATTCAATCAGCGTTTTCTTGACATCCTGCTCGCCGGAGACCGCCCTGGCGTAGGTAGTGCTCTTTTCTACCGCCTCCGCCTGGCTTGAATAGGTGATATAACCCTTCTTCAGGAGTTCATAGGGGTCTTCCTGGGGGTATTCAACCTCCTCCTCAGTTCGTTTGTAGTCAATGTTGTAAAGGTCAAAATTATAGTCCTCCTCCTTCTCCACAGGGTAGGAATACAGACGTTTCTCAATCTCCATGACTTCATCTACCAGGTGCTTGATACTCCCTGACCACTTGTCATGATTGAAAACGGTTACGACAGGTTGATTGTCCTTGTAGACCTCAGGCACTCTCAATCCCCTTCCCAAGACCTGGGCGATAAGAAGTTTTGAGTTGAAGGCCCGCTCTTCGTGAGGGACAATCTGGAAGACATTTTTCACATCCCAGCCTTCAGAGAGCATGCTTACTGAAGTAATCCACTCGATAGGATTGTCCTTGTCATCCACCCTTCGCAGAATAGGAATATTACTCTTGTGCTCATTGGCGGAGGTAACAATCAAAACCTTCTCCGCCGCTTGCTCCTTGGTGGTCTCTTCTTTTTCGGCCAGGAAGGCAATGAGCTTATCGGTGAGGCGCTTGCAGGCAGTGATGTTTTTAGTAACCAGAATGGTGATGGGTTTTACCTTGCGGTATTTGACCGTCTTATTTTCAATGTGGTTATCGTAAATCTTTTGAAACTTCTCATCCTCGTTTCCAGAGGAATCCTCCGCCACATAGCGGATAGATTTAACAAACTTCGCCTCGATGGCATCCCTCAAAGAAAAGCGATGGATGACATCGGTGAAATAATCATCTCCGATGTAGCAGGTGCCTGAAACATTCACGATAAATTTGAATCCGTATTTGGGCTCAAGCAAAAACTCTTTCCATTTTTTGAGTGCCGTATCGGAAGGGCTCATCAGGTGGTGGGCTTCATCGTTCAATACCAGCGTCCGCTCGCCTTTTCCTGTAAGGCTGTCCTCAATGGCGGACTTGGTGTTGATATAGGTGGCATGGATATTCTCGATGCAAATGTCGCCCTTCTGAATGGTGCTGGAGGCATTGATGATACGTGGGTTGACTATCTTAGAATTCGGAGGCAGAAGGTCTTTGAGGGTTCTATCGGCGGAAAGGGTCCGAAACTTCTCCGTCAAACCTGCTTCAATGGTGTTAGAGGGACACAGGACTAATACCTGATCCACAGCACCATCGGCTAGCATAATGCGGGCAATGCCATACATCACATAACTCTTACCGGTAGCCGTCGCATGATCCAGGGAGCAGGAGAGCTTGTTTGGCAGTTGCAGGTAATGTGTGAAATCGATAAGAGACGGGTATTTCTCTTGAAGTTTAGGATTGTTGCGGTAGTTTTCCTCAGCCAGCTCCAACAGATTACTATACTGACCACCCAAAAAATAGCGAAGCACTTCACGTATTGCCTCTTTTTGATATTCTCTATCAATACATAGGGCATCTAAGAAATCCTCATATTTGTTTGGATCGAACCTCTTTGGGTCGTAGTTGCTAGATACCTTGAGAACTAAATCCTTGTTTTGAAAGGTCTGTCGCTCAAGCATGACTATTCCTTTATCATTTCCATTAAATTAAGCGGAGCAGCGAGCACTTGCTGATTCTGTGGCGACTTCCCAGTTTCAAAGATCGTCTGCCAGTACTCATAATTCTGTTTGCCTCCGAATACAGAAAGTGAAAGTTCTCGGTTCCTCCAAACAGGAAGTGTCCTCAAGTTTCGGATGAAAATTCTGATTCGCTCCCATAAGGGTGATGGGAATTTATACTGGAATAGCTTGTCCTCATTGATCGGCTTGCCAGAGAATATAAAATGCTGCTTGATGATTTGTTGAATATATTTTAACCAGTTGTATATAATTTCCTCACGGCTAAGCCTGAATGCAATTAAGTGATCTTCGGGTATTCTCTCCCCCTTTTGAATTCTATTTTCAATTCGGTATGTGCCGATGTCGGGGTCGAACTTGCCGACATAAATCTCGTCTGCAATAATATTCATCAATTCCAGGATCTGTTCCTTCTCTAATTCACGAGGATTGTTGCCTTCTTCCATCCCATAATCAAGCGGAGTATCAAGTAAATCCTGAAAGATGAAGAAGGAATAAAATGTTTTCTCAATGGTGCTGTAGGAAAGTGGTTTTTCCTTTGCTCGACCACCAAAGTCAATAAAATCCTTCAGGCGGTTGTCAGGATGATGAGTAATACTATCCCTGACGGCGTCCAATATGTAGCGCTTCATTTCGCGAGATTCGCCCTTAAAATGTTTAACGAGATCGCGCTCCGAGAATGTGAAAGCATTTGATTCAAGGTTGTGTTCTTTCTGGTATCGCTCAACCCGATCTATATATAGTGCACTACCAAGATGTCTTTGAACGGACTTGTCGAAGGCAACCTGCCTAAGTATAGTACCGGCATTGGTATTTGTGGTAAGTAAGAGATCAAGATCGGGGTTGACGAAAATTCGAACAGACAACGCTTTAACTCCAAGCATAACCTGTGCAGCTGCCTTGTGTTGTCCATCAAATATCTTGACATAGCTTTGGTTGTTTAATTCATTTATCTCTATCCAAGCGAGTGAAACGTGCAACTGTGGGCGTTTTTTAAAAAACTCTTCGATAAGCCCGGAAATGTTTGAACCAATTGCTCTTGGATTGATACGATCGTCATGCCAAAGATATGCTATAGGTAGGTTGGCGAAGAAATAAGTCATCCCGCTTAGCTCGTCAACATAAATTGGCGATCTATAAATATTATTGTCTCCAATTTCAGGGAAGGAATACTTGGCCCACTGATCTTCAATTCGTACGGTAAGTATGTGTTTGGCTCCTCCATATCTCTGGAAAACATCGGTAAGATTCGGGCCTCGGTTCTGGGATGAGCATTCTTCCCTAATTCGTTCAAAGCGGGCGAGGACTCGAGCGACTCGAAGATTAGATGCTTGCTTAGATCTGTTACAACTCGAATGAGTTAAAGCGAAATTAGATAGATCATCCTTCCCGCCTGTTTTGATAGGCTCAACATGATCAATGTCAATTGCTTTTGCATGCAGTTTTAGGTCAATTTCTCTTTCACAGATGAAACAAACTCCATGCTGAGCACTCCAAAGCGCTTGTTCTAACTCTTCTCTTTGTTTTTCCGACAAAGCCGAAAGATAAAGTGAACCCATAGCTAACCTCCTATTTACTAAAGTCAGAAAGTGTTTTTACTTCCCGCTTCTCATTGCCGAAGACGTCAATGTAGATAATCATGATCTGATCTTTAACTTTATCCTCGGCAAAGCGCACCTCGTAGCCGTTTTTCTTTAACTCCTCGGTATAGAAGACCACATCTAGGTCAAAAACCTCTCCGTCAAAGTCGTAGTCCAGCATGACCATGGAAAGAGTCTCCAGGTTGGCAAACTCCATAGGCTTTCGGGAGATCACCCGGCTTTCAAACTTCTCAATCTTAATGACACACTCTTTGGAACTTTTGCCTAATTCTAATTGTCCTTTCTTGTCTTCGATGAAGTATTGACACTCCACCGTCGGTGTCTGGATAAAATCAAAGCCGACAGCCTCCACGGTGTCGTTGACGTCCATCTCGCTCACCGGCTGCTTGATCTTGGTAAATCCCCGGTTGTGGATCTCCTCAATAATTGAGTAAGGGATGCGCAGGATATAATATCTCGTCTTGCCTTTTTTGATATAGTCCTCAAGGAACTGCACCGAGGCGGCAGGGGCGATGATAAAAAAGCGACTACCGATCTTGTCCCCCAAATACCTGTGGAGGTCGTCAATAAATCCTTTATCTAGCACGGTGTCTTTGTGCTTCTGGTAGTTGAAGACCATGACGCTGTCTGCCCCCAGGTAGCCGTCCAGTTCGATTTTGGAAATCTCATGCCGCTCATCCCGGCATTGAAAGAGCTTTAAGGCGAACTCCCGATACTGCTCCCAGGGAAGTTCCTTGATCATCTTGTAGTCGTAGAGGCCGGCGTTGTAGAGGGTGAAGGGCCTGCACGGCTTGCCGTATTTCTTTTTCTTGTTAGGATCCTGTAAATCCTTGCTCTCAGCAATGTTCAATAGCCGTTTTTGCATGGTATAGATCGCTAACTTCCCGCAATCCACCCCGATCCACCGCCTGCCCAACTTCTCCGCCACAGCAAGGGTCGTGCCTGACCCGGCAAAACAGTCCAGGACAAGGTCGCCGGGGTTGGAGGAGGCTTTGATGATGCGGTCAAGCAGGGCTTCGGGCTTTTGGGTGGGGAAACCAGTTACCTCGGAAGACTGGCCCTGAAGTGGTGGGACCTCTTTATCAATCCATAGGTCAGATACTATTTGACCTTCAATATCTTTTAGATATACCTTGAGTCTATATCCTCCCGTTTTTGTTCTGTAAATTTTATTTTCTTTCCAAAACCTTTCTAAGTTTTCATGAGAATATAGCCAGGGTGCAGAAACCCCTCTAAATTCGAAGACTTTCCTTCCTGCAGTGCGTTGCGTTCTTCCAGCAACCAAGGCCACTGTTTGATAGGGTCCTTTTCCATCGTTATCGTCGTGAACAAAAGCCTCTTCATATGATTCATCAGGCTTTCGGTAGATAGTGTTCAATTTGAATAGGGAGGTGTTCTTGGCATAAAGGAAAAGAATGTCATGCTGATTACCAAATTCAACTGCTTGACTCTTAGGACTGTTTGTCTTCTTCCATATTATTTGATTCTTGAAATTGTATTCAGCCATTACTTCGTCCAGTATTGCTTTTACATAATGGCCCTTCCTCTGGTCCAGATGCACATAGATACTTCCATCCTCACTCATCAATTCCCGCAGGAAGACCAATCTTTTTCTTAGGAACTCCAGAAACCTTGCTCCGGCAAGTTTATCCTGATAGGCCTTCTGATCCTGGCTTCCCCGAAACTCCTGCCTGGTGGCAAACGGCGGATCAATATAAACGAGCCTTACTCCTGGCGTTCCATCAGCGTTCTTGAGTTTGCCTTCCTGCTTCATCTGCAAAAGAGTCTTTAACACCTGAAGGTTGTCCCCAAAGATAAGCATGTTCGTCCAGCCGTTGCCGTCCTCGCCGTTGCGAAAGGTCTTGACCGGCTGTAAGGGCACGGCCATGGTATCGGCCAGAATGTCCTCCTCCCGCTCCTTGTCAGCGTAGATAAGTTCATATTCCTTTTTGGTGTCAAAGTCAAAGAGGACCGTCTTGTAATCCTCCGGCAAAGGCTTACCTTCCTTAAGTAGATTTACAATCCGCTCAATCTCTTGCTCCGAAAGTTTTCGCATAGCCGTTTCCCCTCGCCTTTCTTTTTCGTTCCCACCCATTCCTGGCGATCTTTCCCAACCAGGTCCCTAATGATGGACATGACGGAGGCGTTTTGAATCTGCTTTTGAAGCTTCAAGGCTCTCTTATGTGGAAAGAAATACTGCTCCTCGGTAAGCTCAATGGCCGTCTTCCTCATGTTCGTTTGCTCCTGACATCCGGTATACAGTTTCTCGCTTTTCCATATTAATATAATTGTATGGATATAGCCTGAGAAAGTCAAGATATCGTGATACAGGGGACCGTCTCCTGTTTGTCCCTGTTTATGCTGCAATTTAGGTTGTACTTAAAATTGAAGATGTTAACAAGATTGGAGCAAAATTAAAGCTTGATAAAATTCTGGCATGCAAAAAGATTGTGGAAAATACAAATAAATTAGATATATTTCAGAATAACCTTGATAAACTACTGGATTAGAAAAGACATAGGAGTCAGGTCTTCACATTTGACATTTAGCAGAAATGTCAAATGTGAAGACCTGACTCCAGAGAAGTTCCTCTGGAGAGGACCTTAGAATTCCACCTTAAAAAAGCTAACTTGTCAGTATTACCACCACAAATTCGAGAAGTCCTAAATTCGATGAATTTTGCGGAAGTCAAGATAAAACAGAAGAAGTTTTATATTAAAACTAAGTTTAATGGTCTGGGTAATAAGATTTTAAGGTTGTCGCATATAAAATCACCTCCCAATGTTACCCCAGCTAGTGAGTTATCTTTATAAAATAGAAAATTGTAGTGCAAAAATGCGCATTTTCCTTTTTTTATTTGTTGATAAATAAGGGGTTTCAGAAGATTAAGTGTCAAAGTCGGGAAAAATATGCCTCAATCAAAAGACTCAATCGTTTTATTGCAAATTATTTTTAATTTGGTATATAATAATAAAATATTACAGAATGCTACTCTAAAATACTATCAAAAGTTGGGAGGAACGTCGAGCAAATATGATTGGAGATAATGTAAAGAAATTTAGAAAGAAAAAGGGACTTACCAAGACGGCCTTGCAAGAAAAGCCAATATTCCTTATACTACTTTAACAAAGTTAGAATCCAATGTTATTAAAAGACTTTCTGTCCAAACAGTTGCAAAAATTGCCAAGGCATTAGAGGTAGCATATAGGAGTTAATAAAATAAATTTATGGCAAGTGTAAAAATCAGTAGAGATATGCAGCAAGGAAAAATAGTAGTCACCTTTTCCTATGACCCTAAATTTGTGGCTGAAGTTAAATCCATCGAGGGTCATAGGTGGCACCCAGATAAAAAATATTGGAGTTTTCCTTATTCACAAGAAATTCTAAGGAAGATTTTGTCAGTTTTTAAAGGTGAAAGTATCGATTTAGATTCTACCCTACAGGTTTCTTTTAAGCAAGTGGTCGATAAAAGAGAGCCAAATCAAGCCGCTATCATAGAGACAGTAAATAAGGAACTTAAATTAAGAGGATATAGCCCGAAGACAAAAAAAAGCATATTTGCACCATATTAAACGATACATTAGCTATTTTACAAAAGACCCAAAAGAACTTAATGAAAAAGATATTAGAGATTATATGCTTCATTTAATTGACAAGAAAAGAGTATCCAGGGCATATCATGATCAAGCAGTAAGTGCTATAAAATTCTTGTATGATAATGTATTGAGGATGCCAAAGAATGTCGGAAATCTGCCCAGGCCCAAAAAGGAACATAAGTTGCCTACTGTACTAAGTCAGGAAGAAATAGGACAAATACTTCGGGCAATCACAAATCAAAAACACAGGGCAATAATAATGTTGGTTTATTCTGCTGGGCTACGGGTAAGTGAAATTGTAAAGCTGAGGGTTGAAGATATTGACAGCAATAGAAATTTGATCCATATAAAAGGTGCTAAAGGGAAAAAGGATAGATATTCGATTCTTTATGCAGTTGCATTGGGAGAATTAAAAAAGTATTGGACACAATATAAGCCCAATGGATGGTTATTCCCCGGAGCAAAAATGGATAGGCATATTTCAACTAGGACTGTAGAAGCAATATTTGAAACTGCTGTCCAAGAGACAAGTATAAAGAAAAAAATATCAGTTCATACTTTACGGCATAGTTTTGCTACTCACCTATTAGAAGGAGGAACTGACCTAAGATATATTCAAGAGCTTTTGGGTCACAAGAGTAGCAAAACAACTGAAATATACACCCATGTAAGTAATAAAGATTTGGGCAGAATCAAAAGTCCACTGGACAATTTAGTCTTAAAAAGGACTAAACTATAGTAAGAAATATCCGCAATATTGCGGATATTATGCCATTTTGGCAGGATAAACGTAATAATGCGATTATTAACTGTTAGGCAACATTTTGCTTGTCAGTCATCCGAAATTAAAGTATAATTAAAAAAAGGAGGGAAACTATGGAAAGGAATATTTTGAAGGCTATAAAGGAATATAAGGAAAGGCATCCAGAGATTGACGAAATTATGAAAAAATTTCAGATGTCCCAAGATGCTTATGATAAGGCCCTTGCTTCAATCGGCATGAAAGTTCAGCGGACCGGCCCAACATACACATCAACAACCAGAGGGAGGTATAATGTCAACGTTTCAAAATCTACTTGATAATATCAAGGATGGAGAGCAGCACAAAATTGCTAGAATTGAATCTATCAAAAAGATAGAGAGTCTTACTCAACGTCCTCTTATAGTGTATGCAGCAAACACACGAAGAGGCGGTTTTAACATCCCTAACACAATTGATGATTCAGATATAACTGGTTTCTCTGATTTGAGTGAAGGTATCAACTCCAAGGAAATAGATATTTTCTTACATAGCCCTGGTGGTTCTGCTGAATCAACGGAAAGAATTGTTAATCTGCTTCGCGAAAATTTCTCTCATATTCGATTCCTTATCCCAAATGCTGCTTATAGTGCTGCTACTATGCTGGCTCTATGTGGTGATGAAATTTTGATGGATGAGCGTTCCACATTGGGGCCAATTGATCCACAGATCATTATAGCAACACCTCAGGGGGTGACTTCTGCACCTGTTCAAGATATTTTAGATGGTTTCGAGAGGATACGCCAAATCTTGAAAGACGACCCAGGAGCCCTTGGCGCTTACTTACCGATGCTTCAGAAATACGATTTGCATATTTTTGAGACATGCGAAAATGCAAAGAGGTTAGCTCACTCCTTGGCTCAAGAATGGCTTGAAAAATACATGCTTAAGGGTCTTCCAGACAAGAAAGAAAAAGCCGCATTTATTGCAGAAAAACTTGGGGAGCACAAAGAATATTTATCCCATGGACGCACAATAGGGATACAACGATGTAAAGAGTTAGGGTTAGTTATTAAAGATTTAAGGGGGATACCCCCATTACGAGAGGAATTGTGGAGACTTTATTGCCTGATTGAAATACTATTTGATAGAACTCCGATGGTAAAGCTTTTCGAAAACTCTCTTGGAACAAGCTGGGCAAGACACTTCATAGGGCAAATGGTTCCAATTCCCATTGTACCTCCGCAAGAGGCCCCAGTGACTCAACCACCTTTGCAACCGCCGAAAAGCAGTATTTGAGGAGTAGATAAGCTCTATTGACAAGTAAAACGGTCGCCTAACAGCGGATAAAAGGGAAATCAAAGATTTCCCCAAATTCCCTTCGGCAACTTCTTTTATCCGCAATAAGTTAAGCAAAATGAAGCAAAGCGACATTTTGCTTAACTTATCATAAACGTGATTCATTATGATTACAATAAGGAAATCTAATTTTGATGATAAAAAAGATTTTGCCGAACTCATGCTGATCTCTGCTTCCTTTTTTCCAACCCTTTTTAGTGAAAGAATAAAAGATATACTGCAGGAGTTATTTTGTTATCGCTTCAATCTTTTTAGCTTTGAACATGTTCTTTTTGCAGAGATTGACGGAGAGAAAGCAGGTATGATTTTAGGATATGATTGGCAAACTAAAAAACGGGAGAATTTAAGGACGGGTTTTTTACTATTTAAAAAGATAGGTGTTAGTATCTTGAGAAAACTTACACCACTGATAAAGTTTAACGCCATGGTTGGAAAACTAAACAACGGCGAATATTATATCAGCAATATAGCTTCATATCCAAAGTTTAGAGGAATTGGGGTGGGAAAAAGATTAATGTTTGAAGCTGAACACGAGGCAAAAATGGTTAGCACTGAAAAGATAGTACTGGATGTCGAAAAAGATAATATCGGGGCTATAACTTTTTACGAAAAATTAGGTTACGAAACAATAAAAGAATTTTCAATATCTTTACAAAAGAATAAAATCTTATATTTTAATAGGATGACTAAGGAAGTAAGATAATAACTTCGCCTAACAGAGTATATCTGGTTCGGGCTATGCCCTCACTCAAATTCCTCACCATGTTCGGAACTTCAGATATACTCGTAACGTTGAACTAAACCGCTCCGCGGTAGCTTTACCAGAGCGGCTTTAGTCTTTTATTGTTCTTTGAAAATTAGGTGATCTAATCCCGTTTACTAAAGACACCATTCTGTTCCCTTTCAGTGGAAGAAAAGACATAGGGGTCAGGTCTTCACATTTGACATTTAGCAGAAATGTCAAATGTGAAGACCTGACCCCAGAGAAGTTCCTTAGGTTATAATTAAAATAATTTGGAGTACTTTTTTATATGAGGCATCGATACTATTTGGAGTACTTTTTTGGTGAGGCAATTCGTGTAATTGACTTTTTAGAGTGGACTCAGTTATTATATATTTAAGTTTAATAGATAAAATATAAAATGATATACGGGAGGCTGTGAATGATGGTAACTTTCGAAGATTTTGAGAAATTAGATATAAAAGTAGGGAAGATAATAGAGGTAGAAGATTTTAAAGAAGCACGTATGCCTTCTTATAAATTAAAAATTGATTTTGGGGAATCAGGAATAAAAAAATCATCTGCTCAGATTACTAAATTATATTCTAAAGAAGATTTACTTAACCGACAGATTGTCGCGGTAGTTAATTTTCCTCCCAAGAGGGTAGCTGGGTTTAAATCAGAAGTTTTAGTTTTAGGAGTAATGAAAGAGGAGGGGGAAGTTATTCTAATTCAGCCGGAGCGAGAAGCTCCATTAGGCTACAGGATAGGGTAGGATAGTGTAAAAATTAGAGGTATTTTATGGAGAAGGTAATAGATAAAGGAAAAGTCAATCAGGTTGTAAAATTAATAAAAAAATCTAAATATGCAATTGTTTTAACTGGGGCGGGAGTAAGTACTGGATCAGGGATACCTGATTTTAGGACTCCTGGTAAAGGTATCTGGGAGAAGGTAGACCCCTTTAAGGTTACTTCTATAACTGCCTTTGATGAGAATCCTCAGCGTTTTTATTATTTTTATCGGCCTCGTATCGAGATGTTGTCTCGGGTTTCTCCCAATCCTGCGCATAAGGCTATCTCCCAGTTAGAAGAGATGGGTTATATACACTGTCTTATCACTCAAAATATTGATAACCTTCACCAAAGGGCGGGTTCAAAGAAGGTTATTGAAGTTCATGGGACCTTAAGAAAAGCTATTTGTCGAAGATGTGGGAAAATAATCTCTTCAGAATTATTGATACAAAAGATGGACGAAAGTAAGGAAAAAGTACCTTATTGTGAATGTGGGGGAGTATTTAAACCGAAGGTAGTGCTTTTTGGCGAAATGCTTCCCAATTTAGATAATGCTATTTATGAATCTAATCGAGCTGATTTAATACTGACTGTTGGTTCATCACTTCAGGTTAGCCCGGCAAAAAGACATAGGGGTCAGGTCTTCACATTTGACATTTAGCAGAAATGTCAAATGTGAAGACCTGACCCCAGAGACCAGAGACTGATTTACTACATTCCGGAGATGCCTCGTCAGGTAAAACCAATTTATTATGATGACAATATCAGAAATACATTCATAAGATATGGTGGAACAGATCAAAGGGCTAAATATAAAGAAATTGAAAAGTTTTTAATTTTGTTATTGCGAATCTTTTTTTATAAAATAAAGTAATCTTATACAATTAGAGCCTAATGTTTTTATATTCTTTCACAATTTCAATAATTGAAATTGTGAAAGAATATATTGCATTATTATTCCCAATAGTATACACTAAAATAAACAATAATGTTAATTATGGTGTATTAAAATGAGAAAAAATAAATTAATAGATCAACTTGCCCGGAAAGATAATGTTATTTATTTTGACGAAGCTGTTAAGATTACTGATTTATCAAGGGAAAGTCTAAGGGTTGTTTTTAACCGCCTTGAAAAGTCAGGCGTATTAGAAAGGATTGAAAAAGGAAAATATTTAGTAATACCTATTGGAGCTGAAAAAGGTAAATATACACTTAATGAATTTGTAATTGGATCTACATTATTAAATAAAAATAATTATTCTATTGGATATTGGAGCGCACTCCATCATCATGGATTAACTGAACAGATACCTAATATTGTGTTTTTACAAACTGACCAAAGAAAGAAAAAGACAAATATAAAGATATTTGGATTAAATTATAAAATTATTAGAATCAAAAAAGAAAAAATATTTGGTATTCAAAAACTATGGTTTGAGGATAAACCAATTAATATAACAGAAAAAGAAAAAACAATTATTGATTGCTTAGACAAACCTCGATATTGTGGTGGAGTAATTGAAGTTTTTAAAGCTTTAAATAATATTAAAGATGAAGAATATAGCAAAGAAAAATTAGTAAATTATGCTTTAAGAATGAATAATTCTGGGATTGTTCGAAGATTAGGATATATTTGCGATTTTGTAGGTATCTCAATAAGAATTCCCAAACCTAATGCTAGGAATTACCTTTACTTAGATCCAACAATGCCTAAGCAAGGAAAGCCAAATGCAAAGTGGCGATTAATTATTAATCTTGATGAAAAATTTATTGGAGAGCTCGAATGATTCCATCTAATGAATTTACAGAATTTTCTGTAAAATATAATGTCCCTATTACTACAATAGAAAGGGACTATGTTCAAAATTGTATATTAAAATATTTAGATAAACCCTACCTTGTATTAAAAGGAGGGACTGGAATAAAAAAAATGTATTTCAAGGATTATAGATTTTCTGATGATTTGGATTTTACTTTGACTGATCAAATCAATGCAAATCAAATAACTAAGTTATTTTCTGAGATAATTAGAGAAATATACCAAGAATATGGCATATCATTTCAGAATAATATTAAGTTAAGAGAAATTAAAACTGGCTTTAGATTTGCGTTGTATTTTCAAATCAAATCTTCATTATTAAGTTTGAAATTTGATTTAACTAAAAGTGAATACGAGAAAATATTATTGCCTATCAAAAAATTGAGTGTGTTGAATCCTTATTCTGAAGAGATTATTGCTACCGTTCAATCATATGCACTTGAGGAGATAATGGCAGAAAAAATTAGGTCTGTTTTTCAAAGAACCAGACCAAGAGATGTCTATGATATAGTTCAAATTGCTGGAGATTGTAATAAAAATCAGATTGAAGAAATACTTTCAGAAAAAATGGACAGTAAAAATGTGAAATATGATATAAATGATTTAATTAATAGAAAAAAGGATTATAAATTTGCTTGGAATAATTCTTTAAAGACATTAATGACTGAAATACCTGATTTTGATTATTTCTTTGATGAGACAGTTAGTATTTTAAAAATCTATTCCATCATTTAAATTAGTTATATTTATTTTTCAGGAATTATTTATAATTTATACTAAACACCAAAGACTATCAAATAATTCTATCTTATCACTCGTCACTGATTACCAATTACTATATTTTACTCGCACCTTGGATCTTGCAACTTGCAACTTTTTACCGATAATTGACAGCTAATTTCACCTTGCACCTTGAATCTTGCATCTTTTTAATCAAAGCTTTAAAATTGTTTAAAAATATGTTAAACTACAATTAAATAAATGTATAAATATGTATTACAAGTTATCTGGTAAATAACCTATGAAACAAAATAATACACACAAAAACCTTGGGCCTATAGAGACAAACATTGTTTCTCGCTTAACATATGAAAAAAAGAATATTGTAAGAGCAAAAGAACTGGATCAATTCTTTAATCTTTCACCAGCGGATAGAAAACAAATTGTATTCAGGTTAAAGAAGAAAAAAATTCTATCAACAATTAAACCCGGAATATATGTATTTTCACCTCTTGAATCGGGACCGCAAGGCACAGGGGTTAATGAGCTTTTAATTCCACCAATTTTCTTTCCCAATAAAAACTATTATATAGGGTACTCCACTATGTATAGTTATCATGGATTTACTGAACAATTATTTCAAACTATCTATGTTTTAAATACTACAAAATACATGGAGAAGACTATTTGTGGCATATCTTATAAATTTATAAAAATACCTGAAAATCGTTTTTATGGTATAGAAAAAATTAAAATAAAAGATGAAGAAATCAATATTAGTTCAAAAGAGAGGACATTGATAGATCTTGTATATTTCAACAAACCTATTGGAGGTACAAGGAGAGCCTCAGAAATATTAAAAGAATTTGTTAACAACAATAAGTGTGACATTGAAAAACTAGTTAGATATGCCGCTAAATTTCCCATTATTAAAACTAGAAAACAAATTGGATTGATACTTGAAGAAACCAGAATCAATAAAAAAAGATTAACTCCACTAGTTAAAAGCATTGAGAAAACATCAATCATTTCTTTTGGAAANNGACCCCAGAGAAGTTCATACACGCGAACGTTAAGTGAAATGGGCATTACTTTACCATGGTGGTGAGAAAAATGGAACAGAAGTCGATAATTATCATTGGGGCCGGCATCGCTGGCCTATCAGCCGGGTGCTATGGGCAGATGAATGGCTACAGCACCCAGATCTTCGAGCTACACGACAAACCAGGCGGGCTATGTACTTCTTGGAAACGCAAGGGATACACCATTGACGGTTGTCTCCATTGGCTAGTAGGTTCAGGCCTAGGCATCAGCCTCTATCGCATCTGGGAAGAGTTGGGCGCGATGCAGGGACGACGCATGATCAACCACGAGGAGTTCATGCGCGTTGAAGGAGAGGGAGGCAAAGTCTTCATTGTCTACACCGACATCGACCGGCTGGAGCAGCATATGAAGGAACTGGCCCCACAGGATAAGGGAGTGATCGAAGAGTTCACCGAAGCTCTGCGCATCTGCACTCGCTTTGACATGCCGGTCGAGAAAGCACCTGAGTTGTATGGCCCTGTCGATGGCTTAAAGATGCTGTTCAAGATGTTTCCTCTCTTGAGAATTATGAGGAAGTGGAAAAGGATTTCGATCCAAGACTTTGCAAAGAGGTTTACAGACCCCTTCCTGCGCGAAGTTTTCCCCCTTACCTTTAATCTTCCTGATTTTCCCATGATAGCTATGCTAATGACCCTAGCTTGGATGCATCGGAAATCGGCTGGCTATCCGATAGGCGGTTCGCTAGAGTTTTCCCGAGCTATCGAGCGGCGCTACCTCAATCTGGGAGGCGAGATCCATTATCGCTCGCGGGCGAAGAAAATCCTGGTGGAGGATGACCGTGCTATCGGGATCCAACTGGAGGATGGCAGCGAGCACCGTGCCGACATCATCATCTCCGCCGCTGATGGACATTCAACTATCTTTGATATGCTGGGTAGAAAGTATGTTAATGCCAAAATCCAGGACTATTACGATAACTTGCCTATTTTCCCTCCCTTAATTCATGTTGCCTTGGGCGTAGCCCGTTTATTTGATGAACTTCCACATTCTGTAGTAGGAATAAACTTTCCCCTCGACGAGCCAGTCACTATTGCTGGGAAGGAGCTGAGGCGGCTGGGTATGCATACTTATGACTTCGATCCCACCTTGGCACCGGCGGGCAAGACTGTTATTAAGGTCATGCTCCCCTCTGATTATGCTTACTGGAAATCGCTGCGAGAAGACCCTGACCGTTATAAGGCGGAGAAGGAGCAAATCACCAACAAAGTGATCGCTTTGCTTGATAAGCGCTTCCCGGGGCTGGCTGCCCAAGTGGAGATGCGCGATGTGGCTACGCCGATCACTTACGAGCGTTATACTGGTAACTGGAAGAGTAGCTACGAAGGATGGCTAATTACAACGAAGACCTTTGGCATGCGCATGAGCAAAACCCTGCCGGGACTTAAGAACTTTTACATGATAGGGCAATGGGTCGAGCCGGGTGGAGGTGTGCCCGCAGCAGCTATGTCAGGTCGCAATGTAGTTCAGATCATCTGCAAGCGAGATAAAAAGGCATTTGTAACGGTGATCCCATGAACTAAATCTTTGAATTTGCGAGTGAACGGGTTGGTGGGTTGCCCACTTCACCTAACACGGGCTTTGCGGCTACGCTTCACTCCGTCCAAATTCGGCTTCGCCGAACTTCTTTTACACCGGAAACGTTATATGCAATTGTGCCCTAATTTGTGGAGAAATTTAATATGAACAAAATCTCTGATTTATCTAATTTCCCATACCAATCTTTTGAGCAGTTACAAGAGGCGGTAAGAACCGAAAAGATTACTATAGGTGTAGATCAAACAGTAGCGAGAGAGTGGATGGCAAAAGGCAAGCATAGTCCAAAATTCTGGAGATTTCTTTCTCTTCTGCTCCATTTTGTTCCATATATAGTTTTTCTAGCAACAATAATTATCCCTATTTTAATGGGTAAACCGATTTTGATACTTGTGATAATTCCTTTATTCTTAACTTTTTCATTTCTTGTGCCAAGCAGTCCGTTAAGAGGATTAGTTAATATTGCCTGTTATATTTTACTCGCAGTGCTTATAGCTAGTCTCTTACTGGGAAATATCGCTTTAGCATTTATTGCTGCTCCTTTCCTAACAATTTGGATTATGTCAAAATTGTTGTATAACCTCTCAGTATCACAAATGAGAAATAGAGGATTAAAAGACGAGGAATTATTTTGCCTTTTGTATAAGAATAGGGCTATCAATATATTATTCAATGATACAGGAGATGTTCTAATAGCTGAATATCCCAAAGGAGAAACGTAAGATTATGCTTTTTCTTGGTATTCTTTTAGTTATCATCGGCTTATTATTTGTGCAGTGGTGTGCGACAAACTATCTGAGGTCACCAATATCAAGACCGCTTATCTTCCATTCCTCCATTTTCCTGATTGCAAGTCTTATTCTGCAGGCTATATTGGTGCTGGGGGGATTTTTTCTTATTTTCAGGTCTTCAGTTACCATCGGCTTTGTTCTGCTTGGCATAATTATGTTGGTATTTTTATGGCTTAGAAAGGGAAGCAATATAAAAGCCACAAAAAATGCAATGTATAAAACTTATTACAAAGTCAAAAGATTTTATCCAGTCAGTAATATCAACTTGGACGAAAAAGAAAAATTAGAACGCGAAAAACATATTTTACTTCGGACTTTGGAACCAAGATATCGCTATTTTGGTAAATATGATATAGAAACTCTTGAAAGTATAGTTGATGAATATCCAGATATTGAAAGTCTTACAAATTTTGTAATACTGTTTGAATTTTATGAACATCAGTATCCTGGAAGTGGTATAGAAGAATTAAGGGAACACGTTAGGGGTACGCTCAAAATGCTCAAAGAACATAACAGTGGCCTTGAAGATTACATAAAAAACTATGGCAGATATATGTAATAGGGGTGACAGCAGATAACACAGCATAAAAGGTTCGCTATCGCTCACCCAAATTTTTGCTTCGCAAAAACTTCTTTTATGCTGGAAACGTTATATGAAAATTCCTCGCACGCCAAAGGAGGTGAACAATGATGGAAATAAAACAAGCAATAGATAGAATCGCTAAATTAAAAGAGAGTGATATAGGGCCCACTGAAGAAAACGTAAAACAGAAAGTTATTGTGCCCCTTCTTGAATTGTTAGGTCACAAAAGAGAAAATTTAGAGTTTGAATACCGCACACGAACTGGGGGTAAAATAGATATTTATATCAAAAATGTGCCCTCCGATTGTAAAGTAATTGTTGACACAAAAAATTATAATGAAAATCTAAACGACTATATTGAGCAGATAAAAAATTATACTTTTGATGAGAATGCGTTACTTACAGTGATAGCAAATGGCACTGAAATTAGAATCTATAGTCCACTTCGAGGAGTAGCGTTTGAAAGGTCATTATTATATTCAATTAAAAGGCAAGACCTCAGCAAGGAATCAATCTGGATGATACTTTCAAGCCTTTTACATAATGATAACTTACAGAATAGGAGCGTCTTTAATAAAATAGATGAACGAGAGCGAGAAATAAAAGATGCCATGGCAAATGAGGAGCGCCTTAAACAAGAATACGATAGTAAAATTGAGGGCATCGATAGCGATATAGAAACAAAAGAAGAAGAAATCGAACAATTAAAAACAGAAAGGGAAAATTTGGCAAAAGAAGGCGAAGCTAAAGTATCAGAGATTTGGAATGCTCTTGGTTTACCTCTTGATCTTTTTAGAATTCCAACTCCCCCTAGTGGGATATCACCTGTTGGTCCATCTCCAGAATATGTTGGGAAGGCTAGGAAAGTCTCTTTGCAAGAATTAGTAGATGCTGGCCTAGTTAGGAACGGGCAAACTTTATACTTTTTCCATGGTGGAGTATTCAAGGATCAACAAACTGAAATAGTGGCAAATCAAAACAAATTAAAATACAAGGGCGATGGTAAACTTTACTCAATTTCAGAAATAGCTAAAATTATAGATATAAAACTCGGGCTTAAACATGATGAACATGGTGTAGCAGGGCCTAGATACTGGCAAACTGAAGATGGAAGACTGCTACACGATCTCAATGAAATGGTGAGGCAAAGGCAGAAATGAAAGATTACACTAAGTGGAAGCAGGGAAAGGAGGGCGTGCGAGGAAACTCTGCGTCGCTTCGCTCCTTGCCCTTCGGGTCATATAACAGCGGATAAAAGGCTTCGCTACGCTTCGCCCAAATTGCCTTCGGCAACTTCTTTTATCCGCAAAACGTTATACGCCATTTCGCCTATAAGAAAATGGAGGAATAAAAATGACCAGTCGTTTGATAGAAATATTTGAGGATGAAAAACTTGTAGAGAAGGTAAAAAGGCGTTTGTCTTATCTATTCCAACTTGCAGAATTAGAGAGTTCAAGGGCAGGTAAAACTGGAATGGAAGTCGGTTCTGTTCGTGAGAGGATAATAGTTGCTTTGCTTATTTACAAATTTGGCGAAGCAAATGTGGAGACTGAGATTCCTATAACTGAGCCGGAAGTGGATGCAAAATTATTTGGAGAACCGGTATCCATTAAAACAATTACAGGCAAAAGTTTTGGTGGTGTAAAACTAATATGAACGGTTGACGCACAGAAAGCAAAAGAATTTCGTGAAAACTACTATCCTCACTGTGATATTCTTCTTGTTCAAATAAACTGGAATGATGTTGGAGGATTTTATTATATCCCATTGAAGGTCCAAAAGAGGCTTTTTGATAGAATAGGCAGACAAGATTATATTAAACTTCCAAAACCTGGAACAAATCCCAGAGGCGTTGAAATCACTAAAGAAGCATTATCGAGTTTGGTTGGAGATGGTGAGTCAAAGAGTATCTCAATAAACTGGAAAAGAACAAAGATAGAATTTAATTCCTATAAAAGATGGGTTGACCTATGGAGGGAGGATTAAAATGAGATTTAATCAAAGAAAAGCAGGCACCAAAACAAGTACTTTTGGCTCTCCCGGACGGATTAACCATGACTCCACTCCTTTTTATACAAGTAAACTATACGAGGGGCTACCAAAGGAGGAGATAATCAAGTATGTGGAAAATCCAGTCCCATCTGAATTTCTGGATAAAATCTTTTGCAAAACCAGCGAAAAAATGGAGGAACTGCCAGATAATAGCGTTCATCTGATGGTTACTTCACCACCTTATAATGTTGGAAAGGAGTATGATGAGAACCTTACTTTAAATGAATACAGGGAATTTTTGAAAAGGGTATGGAGCGAGGTTAAAAGAGTGCTTGTCCCAGGTGGTAGGGTATGTATCAATATCGCCAATCTTGGAAGGAAGCCATATATCCCGCTTCACGCCTTTATTGTCGAGAATATGTTGGATTTAGGATTTTTAATGAGAGGTGAAATTATCTGGAATAAAGCTTCCAGTGGTAGTCCTTCAACCGCCTGGGGTAGCTGGCTTTCCGCTAAAAATCCTACACTTAGGGATATTCATGAATATATTTTAGTCTTCTCAAAGGGTATGTTCAGCAGAGGAAATTTAAGAAGAGAGAGCACCATTTCTAAGAAAGAGTTCCTTGAGTTTACTAAAAGCGTATGGACGTTTGCTGCTGAGCCAGCGACAAAGGTGGGGCATCCTGCACCTTTTCCAGTTGAATTGCCTTATAGGTTGATCCAACTTTATACTTTTGAAGGAGAAGTTGTTTTAGACCCATTCATAGGAAGCGGACAGGCTGCAATCGCAGCGGTAAAAACAAAACGTCACTATGTTGGATATGAGATAAATGAGGAGTATGTGAAGTTGGCAGAAAAGCGGATTAAAGAATTCTCTTTAGAGTTTGATTCTCCTAAGTTGTTTGAATTTGAAAAAAAAGAAGGATGACAAAAATAGCGAAACGGCGTATAAAGTAAGAAATATCCGCAATATTGCGGATATTATGCCATTTTGGCAGGATAAACGTAATAATGCGATTATTAACTGTTAGGCGAAATGCCAAATTAATTTTAAAGGAATTTTTATGTCAATTTTTTCAAAAAAACAAGAAGTCACCCTCGAGGATTTCTGCCGTGATTTTTACGAAAAGAACATATTAAATCCAGTGATTGAAGGAATTGATGCTGGCGCGGCATATTTTAACACAGTAAGAAAATCTGTTGTGGAAGCAGATCAAAACTTTACCGACATTAATTCTCAAAAATTTGCTACCGAGATAATACCATTGCGATTTGAATTATTTGCGCTCGCGTGGCTACACCAATTTGGAGATAAATCGGCAGTTGTCCAAAGTGTTTTTACAAAACATTATTTGCAAGAAAAGAAAAGAGATGGCATTTGGGACGCCTCAGAATCATATAATCAAGCAATTGCTCGCTCTACTACTCTCGGTAAAACGCCCGAAAAAGCATTTGATAGAGTATATCTTGCCCGTGTTAATACGACGAGAATGGATTTATTTAAACAATTTCATAAAGAAGGCTATGACTCAAAATGTGTAGCGCGAGCTTTGAATCGATTGTTTTCTGATGAGGCTTGGAAGAAAGGGATTACTGCCGGTTTACTCATGTTCGCCCTCTGTGATCGTCTGGGTTTTGAGCAAAATTTTGAGCCGAATAAGGAGGCACAATTTCGCTTGACTGCCATTATTCGCGGTCTTTACGATGGAGCTCGACAATCCCTAGAAAAAATTAAGATTAAAAATTAATTTGGCACATCGCCTAACACTGGATATGCGGTTTCGCTATGCTTCACCCATATTGCTAACGCAACATCGTATATGCTGGAACCGTTATCTAAAATACGCTGTAAGAATATATTAACTAAATGTCCGATTTTAAAGAAAGTGTGTAGCCTATGTTAAAGATTTATATCAAGGGTTTCGTTCGAGCTTTTTACTCGCCGAGATCCCTCTATGAGGAAATATCAAAGGGACGATACTACAATAGTTGGCTTTGTGTATTAATATATTGCTTGGTGTATATGGTGGGCTCACTTTGGCTGTATTTTAAAGGATTTACACCATTTGTGGATACGTGGATTAAATTACCAGAAGAAATTTACTACTTAGTACAGTCTTTCTATATTATTCCTCTTATATTTCTTATTTGGATTCTAGGCGCAGGGGTACTTCATGTCGTAAGCAAATTTTTCGGCGGAAGTGGCCGATTTGATGTTTTATTCATGTTGGGGAAAAGGGGTCTGGTCTTCACATTTGACATATAGGCCAGAAAATTAAAAAAGGAGATGCCTATTTTGAATGAAAAAGAATGGATGAAAGAAGTAAGAAAGAGGCTGGAAAAAGAAATATTTTTTAAGGATACAAACCTCTCTTTTTATGATGGGAAGAAAGTTCCTTATTCCTTTGAAATAATCAGTTACAAAGATAACGAACCAGAAGAAACTAATCTTATCAAATATGAAACTGATTTAATCATTTGCCAAAATCTTTCAGAGAATGAATGGAAGCCCCGAATTATTATTGAAGGCAAATTAAATTCAGTTACAACTCATGATGCTATAACCTACAGTCAAAAAGCTGCAACCCATAAAAATGTTCATCCTTTTTTGAGATATGGAATACTGATTGGGAATCGTAAGCATTTCCCCTTACCTGGAAGGCTATTTAGACATGGTGCTCACTTTGACTTTATGCTCTCCTGGGTTGGTTATGAACCGACCGATATAGAATTGGAAGTATTTGTAGAGCTCATTAAGGTTTTGTTAAAGCAGCAAAAATACTTTTAGAAAATCATATTTATACGGGTCGTGATTTACCATATAGTACTCAGTTGATACCGATGTCAGCTATTTTAGCAGTCTTAGGTGAGAAAATAAATAATTTAGGTTATAAGAAGAAATTATTGCAATGGTTTTGGTGCGGTGTTTTGGGTGAATTATATGGGTCAGCTAACGAAACACGTTATGCTTTAGATTTACCTCAAATGATTGATTGGATTGAAAATAATAAATCTGAACCCAAAACTATTTATGATGCAAATTTTTCTCCTTCTAGGCTACATACTCTAAGAACAAGAAATAGTGCTGCTTATAAGGGTGTTTATGCATTATTAATGAAAGATGAAACAAAAGACTGGCTTTCAGCCACAAGAATTGATTTTAGCACCTATTTTTCCGAGTCAATTGATATTCATCATATTTTTCCAGTTGGCTGGTGTGAAAAGAATGGAATCAGAAAGGACGATTATAATAGCATTATCAATAAAATTCCTCTCTCAGGTCGAACTAATCGAATTGTTAGCGGAGATGCACCAAGTAGATATCTAAGCAGGTTGAAAAAAATGCTGGAGTTAGTGATGAAGAATTTCAACAAATATTAAAATCACATGTTTTATCACCAGAATATTTATATCAAGATGACTTTAAAAAGTTTTTTGATGATAGAAAAGAAAAAATATTACAAAGAATAGAAAAAGCTATGAATAAAATTATTCCAAGAGAAGAAATACAAAGCAAAGAAGGTATTTATATAGATGAAGAACCCGAAGAAGTAAATAATTAAAAGTTTGTAAAAACAATATTAGATAGAGAATCTTATTAATAAGTATGTTTATATGAAAGAAAGTAGTTATATGAAATTTTATTTATTCTCTAAAATTGAATTTGAAATACCTGATCCAATCTCTTTAATTGAATGCTATTGCTATCAGAGTGATTTTTATTCCAAGTATGATGTGATAGAAAATAGGGTAATAGAAGATGTCAACAAAATTGGAGCAAGATTAAAGAGTAAAACCATCTCAGATTGCGGGGTTGTCATTGAAGATGCAGAAAAATTAGCTATATTTCAGAATACCCTTGATCAATTTTTGAATTTGGAAAGGAAGGAAAGAGAAAAACAGATCAAAGAATTAAATGAAGTAGTTTTTCAAGAGCTTTTTAAAATTAAAGGAATACGTTTTTCTACTGCGACAAAGATTTTGCATACGATTTACCCCGAATTGATCCCTATGATTGATAATCCCCTGCAAAGGAAATACAGAAAAGAAATCAACCCTTCTTGGACCAAAGCAAATGCTACTGAAATTCTTATAGATTTTTATGAGAATCTGAAAATGGATAGTATTCGTAAAAATTTAGATGAGATTTCTACGGAACTTACCAGAATTAATCTAAAACATCTAACTAAGATAAGAATCTTTGATATCCTCTGGTGGTCTTATCTGAAAGCGGACAGATTGAAGAATAAAATAGGGATTTCTTTGATTTCAACAGAATGCTATTGACTGTTATTGTTCACTTATTATATAATGTTCAATAAAAAGTGAACAATATGTTTTAGGTGAACAATATGGCAAAAAAAAAGAAGTTTAAAAACTTATTTTCAGATAAAGCTTCGATAGTTATACGAATAATGTTGCAGAATCCTGATAGGGAATGGGTTGTTCGTGACTTCAGTTCAACCGGTCTATTAAGTATTGGGTTGGCTCAAGAAGTATTACAGTTAATGGAGATTAAAGGATATATAGAAAGAATAAAAAAAGGTCCGAAAAGTTTTTCTGTTTTAACCAATCCTGAAAAACTAATTACTGACTGGCTAAAATGGTATCATTTTGAAAAAAATGAAATTGATTCCTATTATTCCCCGGATGAGAATATTCTAAAAAAATTAAAATCAGCTTTAAAAGAACAGGACTATGCTTTAACTTTACATTCAGGTGCTAATTTGATTACCTCTTTTGTTAGGACAGGGGATATTTATTTATATATAAAAACTGAAAATTGGGAGAAATATATCTTAAGAATTAGACAAAACTTGGGATTGGAAGAGCTGGTTCGAGGTGGGAATATTCATTTTATAGATCCCTTTTACAGGAATAGCATATTTAATGAAATTCAAATAATAGACGATTATCCAGTTGTATCCAATTTGCAGTTATATTTGGACTTATATCATTTTCAACCACGAGGAAGAGAACACGCAGAATATCTAAAAAAAATATTGATAACAAAAGGAGAAAAGTTTGCTTGATATTCATGATAGTGAATTACTATTTTTTGAAGTACTAGATGATTTAAAAGAATATTTAGATGACCTTGTTATTGTAGGTGGTTGGCTAGCTTATTTGTATAGCAAGTTTTTATGGGAAAATGTTTCAATAGAGCCCATTACAACAGTAGATATTGATTTTGGTTTAGGTGGAAAAAGCAATAAAACATATCCGCAAAATATTTATCAAATATTATCTTCATTAGACTATGAACAACGTCACATACAATTAGGTAAAATATATCCTATTGTATTTTACAAAAAAGGCAAAATTCCAGTAGAGTTTATAGTTGATTCTGGTGTAAAGAATAAAGAATTAGAAAACCTACTAGGAAGAAAGATAAGTGTTAATAAAATTGCAAAGTTTGATTTCTTAATACAAAATACCATTTTTCTTAAAGCTAAAGGGGGTAAACCTGAAAATATTTATTATCTTAAATGTCCAAAACCTTCCGCATTCTTGTACCACAAGGGGGTTACATTCATAGACAGAGAAAATAAAGTAAAACAAGCAAAGGATTTATATTATATGTATTATATTTTGAGATATGCCGAGAACTTAGATGTTATTTTGGATGAAATTCGTCAGTATTATGAAAAGGGTTATTTTTTGCGTGAAATCTCAAATATAAATGAATATTTTAAAAAGAAAACAAGTCCTGGCTGCTTAATGGTTGAACAAGAAAATGGTCCAGATGAATATATTGCTGATGTCAGGGATGATATTTTTAATAGATTTAATCAATTGATAGAATTAATACAATAATTATTTTACTTTGAACCCTATAGTTGATCTGAAAATAATATCTCGGGGCTATACCTTCACATTTGAGATATAGAAAAAATGATGAATTCAAAAGGAGTCCATTTTGCCTGAAAAACAGCATAAGAAAAATGAAAGATTTAAATATGTGATTTTGCCAAAAAGACCTCTTGTGGAAGCCCTGAAGAATAAAAAAGAAAAGAAGTATAGTATTGAATATTTAATTGGTGTGATGAAGAAAATCCGAAAGTTGCTACTGCCATGTGTCCTTTTTGTTATGTAGATTCTGTTATTGGCTCTAAATCCATGTACCCGATTGATGACCCTGATTTTTTAGAAGAAATGTATCTGCATTGGTTTTAACAACAATAAAAGAAACTCATATCAACTTGAGAATTATAAATATATTAAAAAAATAAAATTTTTTTGAGGATTCCTGACATACAGTTGTCACAATAAAATGTTATTATAAAAATAAATCAATTCAACTTTTAATACAAACATAACGTGCCTGCAAGAAAAGAAGGAGATGTCGACAATTCATAAAATAGAAAGATTGATGAATCTGGTATTACTTATCAAAAACAACCCCGGAGTCCCTGTCAAAAAAATTGCTGAATCATTCAACATAAGTGAACGTACCGCCTATCGCGATTTTATTACACTTTCATTAGCCGGTTTTCCAGTATACTCGGCTCCAGGTAAGGGTGGAGGATATTTTATTAATAAGGACTGTTTTCTCCAACCCCTGCGGTTTACTTGTGAAGAAGCAGCATCGCTTTTAATTGCCGCTAAATTTTTTCAAAGCCAGAAAGGATTTCCCTATCAGCAGGATATCCGGTTAGCCCTGGCAAAGATTGAGGGTATTCTGGAGACGAAAAACAAAGAGTATATGCAAAAGATTGATAAGAAGATTTCTGTCTACTTAGGCAAATTAAAGGATTACCAGTCTTATGATGCCATATTTCAAAAAGTGAACCAGGCAATTATGGAGAAAAAACAGGTTAAGATGACCTATTATGCTATTTCCCGAGATGAAGAGAATATCCGAAACGTAGATCCTTTTCATCTGATGTTTCGGGGAGGATTCTGGTACATAATAGCTTTTTGCCATTTGCGTAAACAAATAAAAATGTTTCGTATTGACCGGATTAAAAATATTGAACTAACCGATAAAAGCTTTCAGATTCCTGCTGATTTTTCTCTTTCTTCCTATATGGGGGAGAGCTGGCAGGTAGTCAGGGGAGAAGGAGAAACTTACCAGGTCGAGATAAAAATATTTGCTCCTGCCTCCCGCTGGGTCAAAGAAGAGAAGCGCCATCCTACCCAGCAAATAATTATCCTGGGAAATGAAACTATTCTTTTTAAAGCAGAAGTGAGTAGTTTAACAGAGATTAAAAGGTGGGTATTACAGCTGGGTAGCTGTGCAGAGGTGATTCAACCCGAAGAATTGAAAGAAGAAGTTGTGGGAGAGATTAAAAAGATGAGGAGGAGATATAGAGGAAAATAGTTATTAGTTTGCGGTTTTCAGTTTTTGGTTTATGGGTTTTTAATAAAATTTATTAGAAAATTAGGAGATCTGTATGTATGGTTTAAAAGATTTAAAAGAAAAAATTAATATTACTGAAACTACTGTGGAATGTCCGGTTAAAGATTGTGATGTGATAGTGGAAAGACAGAGAAATTCATTCAAAAAAGAGAAAAGATTTTATTGCCCAGAACATAAAATTTTTATATCTCCGTCTACTTTTGAATATCAGAATGAATCAGATAATCTTCTATGGAAAGACCAGGATGATTTGGAATTGTTTAAAAACATACAAAGAGTCAAGAGAGAAAGCAGAATGGTAAGGGATAATAGCGAAGATGCTCTTACCTGGAATGTTTTCCGATTTTTAGAAAAAAATCAATTGCTTGAAAAAGTTATGAGTGCCATTCTTGGAATTTCAATTAAATCACCTGAAATAATCTACTGGTCTTACAGTCAAAAGGAAGATACCAGTTGGCCTGATTTAAATAAAGCTAGAACATATTTTGGGGAACAGATTGAAAGAAGTTCGGAGCCTGACATTATTATCAAGTCTGAGAATGTACTGTTTTTTATTGAAGCTAAACTAATAGCAAGTAATGAAACAGTACCAACTAACTTGAATGATGCTAAAAAATATCAAGAAAAGGATAAGGAATTATACTCTCAACTTTTTAAATCTAATTTTAATACTGTAGCTGTTCAGGAGAAGAAATATGAATTACTAAGGTTCTGGTTGTTAGGCAACTGGATTGCTAAAGAAAAAAATTTAGATTTTTATCTTATCAATTTGGTTTTAAAGGAGAAGGAACAGAATATTGAAAATATCTTTGGTCAATTTATTAAGCAAGACCAAAATAAAAGATTTATTCGCATTACCTGGGAAGCTATTTATTCACAGATCCTTAAACATGGTATATATCTAAATGATAGTAATAAGATAATAGAATATTTTAAAAATAAAAGTCTCGGATATGATGGATTTGGAAATTTACAAAAAGCCTTTTCCATAGTTTAGGTAAATACATTTATTTTTTGGAAGAACTGTAAGAATTAGGAGTAATATTATGTCTGAGAAAAATGATTCAAAACTAAACAGAGGAAGAAAGGGGTCAGGCTTCACAAATTCATCTTATACTATAAACAATATCTTTCTTGCAAAATAATAAATTATTATTATAATATATTAATAGAACAATAATATACTAATAGAATTATAGGTGATATAGATGGAGAAAATGACCAAAATAAGAGATAACTCACAAATAACTATTCCAAAAAATATTATGGATAAACTGGATTTAAAGAAAGGTGATACTATCTCTATTGAACTTCGGGATGACGAGATAATATTAAAACCGGTTGTAATTATTGACAAAAGCCAGGCCTGGTTCTGGAGAAAAGATTGGCAAAAAGAAGAGAAGGAAGCCGAAGAGGATATCAAAGCAGGCAGAGTAAAAACATTTAATAATACTGATGATTTAATGAAAGATTTAAAAGAATAAATGAAGCTCCAAATTACGCAGCGGTTTAAACGAGGTTTTCAGAAACTAACTAAAGAAGAACAACAGGCATTTCAAAAACAGATAGAACTGTTATTACCAAATCCAACTGCACCATTTCATCCTTCTTTGCGTATCAAAAAGATTCAAGGAACTGCCAACATATTTGAATGCACTATAAATAAAGATATTCGTATGACCTGGCAATATCATCAATCAGAATTTATTTTACTTCGTAATA
>DFYM01000071.1 GCA_002383355.1 Candidatus Immundihabitans aquiphilus
ACTATATACCCGAGATACAAGCTACAAGAAACGATTTAAGTTATAGTTTTGCCTTTGCGCTTTTCGTTTTTTATTACTAAATACTGTTCACTATTTACTAACGACTATTTAAAACAATCCTACCGTATTTCCTTTCTCATCAATATCTACTTTAGTAGCTGCCGGTACCGAAGGCAGGCCAGGCATAGTCATCATCGTCCCTAGAAGGGGATAAAGGAAACCAGCCCCTACAGAGGCCCGAACATCTCGGATAGGAACTCGGAAATTGCGAGGTCTACCTTTGATTGAGGGGTCATGAGATAAAGAAAGATGAGTCTTAGCCATACAGATAGGAAGTTTATCAAAGTCGATCTCAGTATAGAGCTTAATCTTTTCTTCGGCTAAAGGGGCATAATCTACTCCCTCAGCCCCGTAGATCTTGGTAGCAATAGTCTCCATCTTCTCTTTAATAGATAGATCTAAAGGATAAAGATAGTGGAAGTTATTGGGTTTTTGGGTAGCCTCTATTACGGCCTCGGCCAATTCAATTCCTCCTTCTCCTCCTTTAGCCCAGACCTCATGGGTAACTGCTGCCACCGCTCCTGCTGCTTTGGCCCTCTCTTTAACCAGTTCAATCTCAGCTGGGGTATCGGTAGGAAATCTATTAAGGACTACTACTGGAGGCACACCATGTAAGAGGACATTCTCTATATGCTTTTCTAGGTTCTCACTGCCTTTGACTACCGCCTCAAGATTTTCCTTGGCCAAGGTCTCCTGGTCTAAGGGTTTACCAGCCACTACCTTAATGGCTCCCCCATGCATCTTTAAGGCCCGGACAGTACAGACGACAACGGCAGCATCTACCTTAAGGCCACTGGTTCGACACTTGATATTACACATCTTTTCAAAGCCCATATCCGAACCAAAACCGGATTCAGTGACCACATAGTCAGCTAATTTACAGGCGATTAAATCGGCTAAAACGGAGTTATTTCCGTGGGCAATATTGGCAAAGGGACCACAGTGCATAAAGCAGGCACTATGTTCTAAGGTCTGGATGAGATTAGGTTTTAAGGCCTCTTTTAAAAGGACGGTCATTGCCCCCGCGGCTTTTAAATCTTCGGCAGTTACCGGTTTGCCTTCAGTGGTATAAGCAACCGTCATCCGCCCCAATCTTTGGCGGAGATCAAAGATATCGGTGGCTAGAGAGAGAATAGCCATTACCTCGGAGGCCACGGTGATATCGTAACCGCTCTCTCGAGGGATACCATTAGCCTTGCCTCCTAAGCCGATAATGATTTGCCGTAGGGCCCTGTCGGAGATATCCACTACCCGGTTGATGTTGATATTATGGATATCTATCCCTAAAGGATTATTCTTCTGTAGCTGGGTATCTAGCATAGCGCAGAGGAGATTATTGGCGGCCCCTACGGCATGGATATCCCCGGTAAAGTGGAGATTTAGGTCTTCCATGGGGACTACCTGGGCATATCCTCCCCCCGCTGCCCCTCCCTTGATACCGAAAACCGGGCCCATCGAAGGCTCTCGTAAGGTATTGATTACTTTTTTACCAAGCCGGGCTAGCCCCTGGCCTAGACCGACAGCAGTGGTCGTCTTACCCTCTCCTAAGGGAGTAGGAGTAAGGGCAGTTACTACGATGTATTTAGCTTGGGGACGATCTTGAAGTCGCTTGAGGATATCGGGTGAGACCTTGGCTTTGTATTTACCATAAAGGTCTAATTCCTCTTCTTTGATACCAATGGAAGCGGCAATTTCCGTGATAGGTTTTAGTTTGGCTTCTTGGGCAATCTGCAGGTCTGATTTCATGTAATGATTCCTCCTTTTTTATTTATATATATAGTTTATATAGTAATTTCTTTCTTAGAAAACCTGTCATTAGAAAGTAGTGGAAACCCCATGGGCAAGCCCATAGCACCTTTCTATATTTCGAGCCGAGCTTGACGCCCTTCGGGCAAATTTACATTCATCCATGGGCAAACCCATGTGGTATTCTGCCCTTCGGGTTAAGTAATAAAAAAGACAGAGAAAAGTATATATCNNGATATATACTTTTCTCTGTCTTTTTACCTGAGAGATTTTTCCCCTAAAAGATAGCGGAAATTACCCCTTCGGTGTTTTTGGAAAAACTTTCCAGAGTTCTGTCTGGTAAGGGTCCTTTTGCCTGAGAGTTTTTGAGGTAATTTATACCTCTTGCCCCTTCGGCTCCTTTTCTAAAAATGAAAAGACTTCTCCCCTTCCTTCATCCAGATTACTATTTATTTAATTAAGGAGATATTTTGTAATTATTTTAAAGTATTCTCTATTTTACCTCGAAATTTAAATATGGTTTACTCTGCTTATTTTTATCATTTTTTATAGTATACTACATTAATTTCAAAAATTCTACCTTATTTTTAAAAATTAAAAATTTAAATTGCTATGGTTACCTCTTAAAGGTGTGTTATAATTGTCAAAGTGAATAATTCTTATACTACCATTTTACTAACCGCTGATTTAATTTAGGTAGATGGATTACTAAATATTTATAGCCTGTATTCTTATAAATAAAAAACAAGAAATATAAATTGGAGGTATTCGTTTGAAGAGAGCAGAAAAACCAGAATGGATTGCCATTTTAGATTTTGGTTCACAGTATACCCAGTTAATTGCTCGACGAGTAAGAGAGGCTAAGATCTATTCCGAAATATTCCCTTATAATGTGGAAATAAGCACCCTATTGGAACATCCACCAAAGGGAATTATTCTTTCGGGGGGGCCAGCTACCATATACGAAAACCAATCACCCTTATGTGATGAAGCGATATTTGAGTTGGGTATTCCCATCCTGGGTATTTGTTATGGTGCTCAGCTAATAGCTCATATCTTAGGAGGAAAGGTGGCAAAGAGTAATCGAGCAGAGTATGGGAGGGTAAAGGTTTTTTTAGATAATGAGGAAGATATTTTTTGTGATTTTCCACCGAGTACTACCTGTTGGATGAGTCATCAGGATTTGATAGAAGATATACCTCCTAACTTTGAAGTTATTGCTCGGAGTGAAAATACTAAAGCTGTGGCTATAGTAAATAGAAAGAAGAAAATTTATGGAATCCAATTTCATCCGGAAGTTACTCATACTACTTTGGGTAAGAAACTATTTAAAAACTTTCTTTATAAAATATGTCAGTGTCATCCTAGTTGGAACCTCGAGTCTTTTATTCAGCAAACCGTGAAAAATGTTCGAGAAAAAGTGGGGGCCGAAAAGGTAATTGCCGGAGTAAGCGGAGGAATAGATTCTCTGGTAGCAGCAATATTAACTCATCGAGCCATTGGCGACCAGTTGTATTGCCTTTTTATCAATACGGGTTTATTAAGGAAAGGAGAGGCAGAAGAAGTACAAGAGGTATTTAAAAGTAATTTCCATCTTAATTTAATTTATGTAGATGCGGCCCAACGATTTTTAGAAAAATTAAGGGGGGTAGACGACCCGGAAAGAAAGAGAAAAATAGTAGGGGAGGAGTTCATCCGAGTATTTGAAGAAGAAGCAAAAGGCCTAGGAGGGGTAAAGTATTTATTGCAGGGGACACTGTATCCCGATGTTATTGAAAGTATTTCTTTAAAGGGACCTTCTTCTACCATTAAATCCCACCACAATGTAGGGGGGCTACCAGAAGTAATGAAATTAGAAGTTATAGAACCATTAAAGTATTTATTCAAAGATGAAGTTAGAAAAATAGCTAAAAAGCTCAAGTTGCCTGACGAGATTATCTGGAGGCAACCTTTTCCAGGACCTGGTCTAGCCATTAGGATAATTGGTCCTATAGAGAAAGAAAAATTAGATATTTTAAGAGAGGCGGATGAGATTATTAAGCAGGAAATCTGTAAAGCCAATTTATATAAAAGAGTATGGCAATCTTTTGGTATCCTGTTACCAGTGAAGAGTGTAGGGGTAATGGGGGATAGCCGAACCTATGAATTCGCCTTGGTTTTAAGAGTAGTAACGAGTGAAGATGGTATGACTGCTGATTGGGCTAAGATTCCTTATAAGGTATTAGGAGGAATATCTAGCCGGATTATTAACGAAGTTAAAGGAATTAATCGAGTAGTTTTTGATATAAGTTCAAAACCACCGGCCACAATTGAGTGGGAATAAATAGTCGTTAGTGAATAGTCTTTAGTATTTAATTAGTCAGCGATTACCTTATTTGCCAGTTAGTTACCGGTTGTATGACAAATAAAAGTCTACCACCTTTTTATCACTTGCTTTGTTTATTTCAAAGGAAATTTTCTTTACCAGTTGTAGATAAAAAGAGGGTGGCTTAGACTCAAATTGTCTTTCTCTTTGAATATAGATATAAAGAATTTCTTTTTCTAAATCCCATTTAGATAGGGTAAATAGATTGATATAGGAAGGATCAAGGATGATTCTTTTACTCCCTATCTGGATATAACCTTGGGTTGAATCTGGTTCTTGGTATATTTTTCTGATGAAGTAGACACAGTAAGAGAAGTTTTTATTCTCTTTAAAACTATCCGGTCTTTGATAATTTAGGTATCTTTGGTAGGAAAGGTTAAAGTCGGCTAAGCGTCTATCCGTCTCGGATACTGATGCAAAATGACATCTATTCCAGAACTTCCGGGAGAAGATACTGTTAGCCCCTTCGATAGAGGCCTGATTCCAGGGCTTACGAGGGGCAGTAAAGATAGGAATAATGTTATGCAAGAGCAAAAAGAGAACCACCTGGGACAAGAATCTCTCCTTAGAGGAAGGACCAAAGAAGACAAAGTCATTATCCATCTTCACGGCATAGGGTTTTTCGAATTTATGAATAAATTCTTCTAGCTGGGTCATTACCTCCTCCTGGTTATACTCTTCTACTCGAGTAAAATGTTTTAAAGGATGCTTACCCCTTAAAGAGAAGGCTAAGAAGTTTAGCGGCTCAGTTCTCCCTTGGATAAACTTCTTACCGATAAAATCTATCTCTAATAAGGACCCTTGGGAGATGGTATTAAGGATAGTATATTCCGGATAGAGCAGATAACGAGAGGCCCCTTTATTCTTACCCTTTTTTATCTTCTCGGTAAGGTGATGTTTTTTTAAGACTCTACCTATATAGCGAAGATGAGGGGGCAAGGTCAAAGGGTAATAGTCCTTCCAGAGATTTAGGATAACACTAGCCCCGCAGAAGAAAGAGGAAGGGTCATCTTTAAGCTTATGGTAGATAGAAAGAATCTTTTCTTCTTGCTGGTCAGTATATTTTCTGGGTCTATCCTTTTTCCAACCCCTTTGATCGGGGGTAGGATCTTGATTAGATTGTTTGGTCCAGGATATTACAAATTCCATAGATACTCCTAAATACTTAGTAATTTTTCTCTTAGAGAGTTTTTTTTAAAATAAAGTTCATTGGCCTTTTGCCTAACTTTAATTAGATTTACTTTTAACATAAGTACCTCTTTTCTTTAAGAGTTGGTATGACCCTTGTTCTTGTAATATTTTTTGTATTTTATCATGAATTCTGGTATTAATAAATGGTAAGGTTTTATTAGTCACATAACCG
>DFYM01000073.1:0-54172 GCA_002383355.1 Candidatus Immundihabitans aquiphilus
GCTGCCCTCAGTTATATCCTTATCTACGGTTAATAAAACTACATTTTGGTTATCAACGGCAGCTAAAAGCATGCCTTGAGATTCTAGTCCCCTAATTTTTACTGGTTTTAAATTACTTACCAAGATAATCTTCTTCCCTAAAACCTCCTCTGCCGAATAATTTTTTCTTATTCCCGCTACAATAGTTCTTATTTCTTTGCCCAAACTTATTTTTAATTGGAGCAGTTTATCTGTTCCCTTTACTGCTTCAGCCTCAATAATCTTCCCTACTCTTAAATCAACCTGTTTAAATTCTTCATAAGAAATAAAACTCTTTTCCTCTTCCTTTTCTTTTTCCTNNTTTTCCTCTTCCTTTTCTTTTTCCTCTTCCTTTTCTTTTTCCTCTTCCTTTGTTTCTTTAATTGCCTCTGGGTTGACTTCCAAGTTAGCCTCCAGGCGGGGGAAAATTATCTCTCCTGGCTTAACCAGCGTACCCGGCTTTAAATTTCCCCAATAAGTTTCTTCCTCTAAACTTACTTTACCTAAATCACTTTTTAATCCTAATTGTCTCCAAATTTCTTGAGCTTTTACCGGCATAAAAGGATAAATCAAAATAGTAGTCAGGCGTATGGACTCTGCTAAATTATAAAGGATGGTAGACAGCCTTTCCTTTTGTAGCTTATCCCGCCCCAGTACCCAGGGTTCGGTCTGGTCAATGTATTTATTAGTTCTCCTGATAAATTGCCAAATACTTTCGAGGGCAAGATTAAGGGCTAAATTGTCCATCTGGGTAAGATATTCTTTAATAGTTTTTAAAGCAAAATTTTTTAGCTCGGTATCGTATATCTCTCTTTTGGTGCCGGGTGAAGGAATTTCTTGATTACAGTATTGAGAAATCATCGCTATGGTCCTGCTTACTAAATTTCCTAAATCATTAGCTAAATCATAATTTATCCTCTTCACTAATAATTCAGGGGAAAAATTACCGTCTTGGCCGAAAGGTACCTCTCTCATTAAAAAATATCTGAACGCATCTGCGCCGTATTTTTTTACCATTTCGTAAGGGTCCACCACATTACCTTTAGATTTGGACATTTTATCTCCTTCTATAGTCCACCACCCATGGGCAAAAACCAACCGAGGCAATTCCAGCTCAGCAGCCATTAACAAAGTAAACCAGATAATAGTATGGAATCTTAAAATATCTTTGCCTACTAAATGGATATCTGCCGGCCAATATTTTTTAAACTTTTCCTGGTCATAACCGTAACCAGCAACGGTTAAATAATTAATTAGAGCATCGTACCAGACATAAATAACCTGGTTAGAATCAAAGGGTAACTCTATCCCCCATTGTAAATTTTTTTTTGTTCTGCTAACACTCTGGTCTTTGAGCCCATTTTTAATAAAACTTATAATTTCATTTCTTCGTACCTCAGGCTGAATAGACTTTGGATGATCTTCAAGATAAGATAGAAGTCGTTCCTGATACTTAGACATCTTAAAGAAATAACTTTCTTCTTTTATCTTTTCTACTTTTCTTCCGCAAGTAGGGCAAGTAGGGCAGGTCTTATCCGTTAATTGGGTTTCTGTCCAAAAGGTCTCACAGGGAGTACAATACCATCCTTCGTATTCTCCTTTATAAATATCACCTTTTTCGTATAACTTATTGAATATCCCCTGTACCACTTTAATATGTCTCGGTTCAGTCGTACGTATGAAATCATCATATTGGATGTTTAATAAAGGCCAAAGATTTTTGAATTGTGACACTACTTTATCGGCTAACTCTAAAGGGGTTAGGCTTGCCTTTTCTGCCGAACGAGCGATTTTTTGACCATGTTCATCTGTCCCAGTAGAAAAAAGTACTTCATAACCGGCAAGTCTCTTATAACGGGCAATAACATCGGCAGCTATAGTAGTATAAGCGTGCCCTATATGAGGGACATCATTGACGTAATAGATCGGAGTGGTGATATAAAATGTTTTTTGGGGCAAATTATTTTCTTCCATAATTTCTGTCCTTTCTAATTCGTATTTTCTACGTTACTTCTCGTGTTTCCAAAAACTAAAAAACCATAATTATTACTTAAAAATCAGGGGGCAGAGACAAAAGCCAAAAGAATATTCTTAACAAGATATATATTATATATCATTTTTCATTTCTAATAATTTTTTATAGATAACTTTTTTAGGAATATTCAGTTTTTCTTGGGTTATTTTTATTATCTCTTTATTAGAATATTCCCCTAGTTTTAGTTCCTTTAAAAACTCTTCCAGGGTTTCGCCTTTCTTTATGAAATTATTCTTCTCCTTCTCTTCACTTTGACCTTCCACCACTAAGGTAATCTCTCCCCTTATTTCTCTTTTCCCCACTTCTTCTAAGATCTGGCTTATTTTACCTCTTAATATTTCTTCGTACTTTTTAGTCAATTCTCGAGCCATCACCATTTTTCTATCTCCCCATTCCTCCAACATATTTTTAAGAGTTTTTTTAAGCCGGTGGGGAGCTTCATAAAAGACTAGAGTCCTTTTCTCGTCTTTTATCTTAGCTAAATATCTCTTCTCCTCTACATTTTTACGGGGCAAAAAACCTTCGAAGACAAAACGATTCGAAGGCAATCCTGAAATTACCAAAGCAGTTACTAAGGCAGAAACACCGGGTACGGGGATAATCTGGATATTATTCTGTAAGGCTAAGTTAATTAATAAATAGCCGGGGTCAGAAATTCCCGGCATACCAGCATCAGAAACTAAAGCCACTCTTTTACCCTCTTTTATCTTAACAATTAGATAAGGAGCCTTTTTTAATTTATTGTGTTCGTAATAACTAGTAACCGGGGTATTTATTTGATAATGATTTAATAAATTTTTGGTCCGTCTTGTATCCTCCGCCGCAATTAAATCTACTTCTCTTAAAGTATTCAAAGCCCTTAAGGTGATATCCTTTAAATTTCCGATTGGTGTCCCACAGATATATAAAATTCCCTCTCTTTGGCTATCTTTCTTCACTTTATTTTATATCTCTCCTTAAAGGGTCATCTTTAAGAAATAAAGGAGGCTCCACTTTTAATCCTTCTTTCCCTTCCTTTATCCCTTCTAACAAAACTAAATTTGCCTCTTCTCCTGGCCGAGGATGAACAAACTTAATTACTTTTGGTTCAAGATCATATTTTTTAAAAGTGGTTATTACCTTGATGAGCTTAGCACTTTTGTAGATCAAATAAATCCTTCCTTTATCTTTTAATAAATAATTACTTACGGAAAGTATATCTTCTAAATCACAGCTAATTTCGTGGCGAGCAACAGCTCTACTCCTTAAGGGACTAATCTTCCCCTGTCCTAGAGAAACATAGGGTGGATTGCTCACTACTACATCAAATTGACTATTCTTAAAAATACTTCTTAGGTTTTTTAAATCTTCTTGAATTATAACTATCTGCTCAGTTAAGTTGTTTAATTCTACGCTTCTTCTAGCCATATTTGCTAATTCTTCCTGAATTTCCACTCCATAGATAGACAATCCCCTTTTTTTGCCTGCCAACAGAAGAGGAATTATCCCACTACCAGAGCCTAAGTCTATAATTTTTTCGTAGTTTTTAACCCGGATAAAATTTACCAATAAGATGGAATCTACCGAAAAACGGTAAGAATCCCGGGCTTGTATAATCTTTAATCCTTTATCTTTTAATTCTTCAATTTTTTCCTTATTATCCAGCTCAGTCATATTTAGTATTTCGAATGGTTTGTATCGTTAATTCTTCTTTTTAATCTCTTCTAATTCTTCTTCGGAAATCCTCATTCTTTTTTTAATTTCCCCTTCTATCAATTCCACTACTGTATATTTCTTCAAAAGATTTATTTCTATGACTTTCCCTTTACCCTTTTCTGTTTCTAAGGTGTCTCCTATTGCTGGATACTTTTTTATAGATTCTTTATAAAACTCTGATTCGTAGAATAAACAACACATTAATCTGCCGCAAATTCCTGATACCTTAGATTGGTTAAGGGCAATCTTTTGTACTTTAGCCATATTTATATGTACGGGGTTAAACTCTTGGATAAAAGAGGTACAACATACTTCCCTTCCACATATTCCGATGCTCCCGATCATTTTCGTTCCATCTCTCACCCCAATCTGCTTTAATTCAATTTTGGTCTTAAAGGTCTTTACCAAATCCTTGACTAATTCTCTAAAATCTACTCTTTGGGGAGAAATAAAATAAAATATTAGTCGGCTCTTATCGAACAAATATTTAGCCTCTACTAATTTCATAGGTAAATTGTGTTCTCTAATTTTTTCCTTACAGAGTTTTATTGCTTCTTCTTCTTCCTGTTTTATTAATTCCCTTTTTTTTAGATCCTCTTCGTTAGCTTTCCTTAATATACTTTTGAGTGGCGTCTCTAACTCCTCTTCTTTTAATTGCTTATGGGGTATTACTACTTCACCCAAATCTAAACCCCAGGAAGTTTTAACTACACAAAAATCTCCTTTCTTTAGTTTTAATTGATCATCAATTTTAAAATAATAAATACAATTTGTTTTTACAAATTTTAATCCGGTTACTGTAGGCAATATTCTACACCTGCCATTTTTAAATATAAATTTTCTAGAATTAACTGCTTGTTTACTTTTCGATCCAAAAATTCTGGAATTTGGGTAAGATAATCCAAAATATCCCTTAATTCCTCCCGGGAATAGACTTCTGATTTTTCCTTAATAATCCCTAATTTATCTATATTTACTGTATACTCTTGGACTCTTTCTTTAGCCAAAAAAATATCACGATACCAAAATAGTATTATTTCTAACACCTCTTCAATATTATCATTATTTTTCTTGATTACTTCTCCTAGCCGGGCAAAGGAATAGCCGTCACTCTTACCTGGCGAGAGGTGGATTAGAAAATCAAATATCTTCTCTCTTCTCACAAAATATTCTTTATCCGAAACCAATTTAAGCGCTTTACCTATACTCCCTTGGGCTAATTTGGAAATTAGTTCTATTTTATCCTCTTTTAGATTTACTTTACTTAAAGCTAGGGCTTTCCTTAGGGTAGGAGTATTTATCAATCCAAATTTTAATAATTGACATCGTGAAATTATAGTAGGCAAAATAGCTTCGAGGTTGCTACAGATTAAAATGATTAGGGCATAAGGAGGAGGTTCTTCTATAGTTTTTAATAGACTATTAGAGGCTTCAGCAGTCATCTTCTCTGCCTGCTCAATAATATATATCTTTCTTTTACTTTCCAAAGGTTTTAAATTAACTTCGCGTTGCAATTCTCTTATTTGCCCAATAGTTATTACCCCTTTAAGGGGTTCAATTAACTGAAGATCGGGGGAGCACCCTTTATTAATTTTATAACAAGAAAGGCATTTTTCGCAGGTCTCAAAATTATCCGACAATTTCAAACAATTTACAGCCTTAGCCAATTCGAGGGCCGTTAACTTCCTCCCCACTCCTTCTTTACCTAAAAATATGTAAGAAGAAAATATCTTACCTCTTTTTAGGGATTCTAATAATATACTAATAGCTTTTTTTTGACCTATAATGTCCTTAAAAGACACAATTAAATCCTTTTATTTTTATTTCCAATTTTTTTATAACCTTATTAGTTGGCTAGTTAGTTGGTTTGCCAGTTTGCCAGTAAATTTTAAATTTTGAGCTATAGTTTTAAGTTCTATGTTTTTTGTTCTTTACTCCCGGCACTATTTTTAATTTTCTCATTTACAATTGCTACTATTTCTTCAAATATTTCTTTTTTACTTCTGTTTGCATCAACTCTCTTGATTCTCTCCTTTTCTTCCTGGGCTAACTGATAATATCCATTTCTCACCCTTTCTAAAAACAATTTACCACCTATAATTTTTTGATTAATAAATTCTTCTTCAAAACGCATCTCTCGAGAATTACTAAAAGCAGCTGACCTTTTTAGACCTTCTTCGGGTTCGATATCCAAGAAAAAGGTTATATCGGGTATCGCCTCTTCTACCACCCAATCATTAAGACACTTAATCACTTTTAAATCTATACCTCTTCCATAGCCTTGGTAGGCCGTGGTGGAATCATAAAAGCGATCGGAAATGACTATCTCTCCTTCTTTTAAAGCCGGTAATATTACCTCTCTAACGTTTTCTGCTCGCGAGGCCAAAAATAATAACATCTCGGTGGGGTAAGTCATGCCTTCATTCTTTTGATCGAGGAGTATTTTACGAATTTTCTGTCCTATCTTGGTCCCGCCTGGTTCTTTAGTAAAAATAGAGGGAATTTCTCGTTTAGCTAAATAATCGTAAAGCATCTTGGCTTGAGTAGTTTTACCACAACCCTCCAGCCCTTCAAAAGTTATAAATAGCCCTTTTTTCATTATTTTCATCATTCGCCTCGGCAGTTTAAATTTATTGTTAGTTTACTAGTTAGCCGTTAGCTAGTTTGCCAATCTTTATTTAAGTGGTGAACTGGCTAACTGGTGAACCATATACGTTCTGCGTTTTTCGCTTTTACTATTTACCTAAATACTAATTTATTTTTCTTTATTTTCAGTTTTCTCTACAAGTATCCGACAGATATCCGTTAAGGTTACTATCCCTACTAATTTATTCTCCCTAACTACTGGTAACCTTTGTATCTTATTTTGGATTAGTAAACTAGCGGCTAAAACTTCGTTATCTTCCTCCTCTATGGTAAGAACCTTTTTGTTCATAAATTCCTCCACCGGGTGCTCTGAATACTCTTGCAGCCTTTTAGATAATTGAATAAATTCAGAAAAAATCGAGCTACTATTTATAATTTCTAAATAATTCGGTAAAGCAGCCTTTATTACATCATGTTGGGAGATAAATCCAATGACCTCTTGGTTATGATTCACGACAGGTACCCCCGTTATTTTATGCCTAGATAAAATTTGGATTAAATCTACCAATTTGCAATCATTCATTATACTGGTCACATCGCGAATCATTAGATCTTTTATCTTCAAATTAAAACCTTACCTCTCCATTCTATTTTCATATTTTTTGACCTTTACCCAACGCCGGCATTTTTCTACTTCTTCTCTAGAACTAAATTCTTCCTCTTCTCTTAAAGCACTCGCTAAGGCACAAGCCATCGCAAACTCAATCGTCTCTTTTAAATTTTTCCCCTCAGTTAAAGCAATGGCAAAGCCAGCTATTAAAGCATCTCCTGCCCCAATTAAATTAACAATTTTGGGGTAAGTAGTCTCCGCAAACCATAATTCATCTCGGGTAGCAATTATATCCTTTTGCTCTTCTAAGGAAACTACGGCAATTTCTGCACCTTTTTGGACAATTTTCTCCGCTGCTTTAATAGCATTTTTTTCTCTATCAATTAGTATTCCCCCAAATTGGTTAGTTTCTCGAATATCCGGGCTAGCTAAAAATGGCTTTCTCTCTAACCCTTTGCTAAACTGTACTCCTGAAGTATTTAATATAGTTTTTACTCCTCCTTCTTGGGCAGTGGCAATCAAATAAGCATAAATTTCCTCTGGTACCCCTAGGGGCAGACTACCGGAAAGTATAACCAGGCAAGACTGGGATATCACCCTATAAAAAGCGGAATGAAACATTTTTAAATCGTATTCTGTTACTCGAGGTCCAGGCTCGCTAAGTAAGGTATGCTCACCGCTTTTGGTATCCCGAATAATTATATTACTCCTGGTGTTTTCTCCAATGTGCCAAAAATTAGTGGTAATCCCTAATCTCCTTAATTCCTCTTCCACAGTTATTCCTCGGTTTCCCCCCACAAATCCCAGAGCAATAGTCTCTCTACCACACGCTCTTACGGCCTTGGATACATTTATACCTTTACCCCCTGCAGTAGTTTGAGTATTATAAACCTTATTGTAGTGATTTAATTTTAAACCATTTACTTCTAATATTACATCTAATGTCGGATTTAAGGTAACTGTCGCTATCATTTATCCCCTTCCTTTTAAAATTAAATCACGCTCGGCTACTTTTTAAAAATTATAACCTAATTAGTCTGTTTCAGCAATTTAAAAATTCTGATCAGGATAAATCCGCAAATAAAACCACCGATGTGGGCAAACCAAGCTACTCCACCCTCTCCGATTCTAGCGGCAAAAGAAGATAGGCCGTATAAAAATTGATATATTATCCAAAAACTTAAAACTACACTTGCTGGTATTCTAACCAACCTTATAAAAAAACCAAAGATAAATACAGTAGTCACCTTTGCGTAAGGATAAAGCACCAGATAGCCCCCTAATACTCCAGCTATAGCTCCACTAGCCCCTACCATCGGCACAGTAGAATTAGGATTAACTAAAACCTGGGTAAGGGCAGCAACTATTCCACAAAGAAGATAGAAGAGGATAAAATTACCTTTACCTAAATAATCTTCTACATTATTACCAAATATCCATAAAAATAGCATATTCCCTAACAAATGAACTAGGCTACCGTGCATAAACATCGAAGTAAAAATAGTTAAAAATATAGGCGAGGGACCGGGAGGAGGTATATCCACATAATGAATAATTTCAAAGGGTATTAACCCCATAGCATAGACCAACTGGGCGAAACTTTCGCCCAAAGATGCTTGATATAAATATACTAGGGTATTTAAGCTAATTAATCCTACCGTAATTAAAGGGAACCGCTTGGTAGGTATATCGTCTCGAATAGGGAACATAAAAGAATCACACCCTTAAATATAAATAGTCGTTAGCACATTAGTTGGCTAGTTTTCCAGTTGGCCCGTTAGCCAGTGGGCTAGTTAAGATAGTCGAGTTGTTAGACTTGGCCAGCACCATTAATAGGATTATTTTATTTTAAATTCCTCAGGAGATTGAGCAATGAAGTTAAAATAATGTAAGATCTTTTTTACAATCCTTTCGGAAGCTCTCCCATCTCCATAAGGGTTTATAGATTTAACCATCTTTTCGTATTTTTCTTTATCCTCTAATAATTGCTTAACTTCTTCAAAAATCCTCTGACGATTAGTTCCAATCAATTTTGCTACCCCAGCTTCTACCGCTTCCGGTCTTTCGGTTTCATTTCGCAACACTAAAACTGGTTTCCCGAAAGAAGGTGCCTCCTCTTGTATCCCTCCCGAATCGGTAAGGATAATATAAGATTTACTCATTAAATTTATCATATCGGGGTAATCTAAGGTATCAAGAAGTAATACTTCTTCTCGGTCTTTTAAGATATTTTTTACCTCCCGTCTTATTTCCGGATTTTTATGTAAAGGAAAAACTATCAACAGAGGAGAGCAATTATCCATAAGTTGGAGTAAAGCCTGGCAAGTTTCCCTTAAAGGCTCTCCCCAATTTTCCCTCCGGTGCATAGTTACTAAAACCACTTTCTTCTCTTTTATCTTTTTTTCTCTCAAGAGAGCCTCTTTAAAAATATAATCTTCTTTATTTATTAAAAATAAAGAGTCTATTACCGTATTTCCGCTAATAAAGATATCTTCTCTTTTTATATTTTCCGCCCGTAAATTTTCACAAGACTTTTCAGTAGGAGCAAAGTGAAGATCAGCCAACACGCTGGTTAAGTGCCGATTTATCTCTTCGGGAAAAGGATAATACTTATTATTAGTTCGAAGGCCGGCTTCGATATGGCCTATTTTTATTTTTTGATAAAAAGCAGCCAGGGCTCCAGCAAAGGTGGTAGTGGTATCACCCTGAACCAGCACCATACTTGGCCTTTCTCTCTGTAATATTCCTTCAATACCCCGAAGGCTATTTTGAGTGATATAGGATAAGGACTGTTTATGCTCCATAATACCTAAATCATAGTCGGGGGTGATCTGAAAAATTTCTAACATTTGATCTAACATCTCGCGATGTTGGCCCGTAACTATAATCTTTGAGTCTATCCATTGAGGATATTTTTTAATCTCTTTGATTACCGGAAACAACTTTATAGCCTCCGGACGAGTCCCAAAGATTAGAGCAATGGTTATTTTATTCATAAAAAGTTTCTTCTACCCCTGCTTCTTTTAGTAACTCTCGAGCTAATTCGTCGGGATATTTTTCTAAATAAACAATCTTCACTATCCCCGCGTTTATAATCATCTTTGCACAAGCAACACAGGGTTGGCTAGTACAATATAAGGCACTCCCTTCGATACTAAGACCATATAAGGCAGCCTGGACAATGGCATTTTGTTCAGCATGCAGTCCTCTACACCATTCCTGCCTCTCTCCCGAAGCCACTTTTCTTTTTTCTCTCAAACAGCCTATTTCCAGGCAATGAGATAACCCTCGTGGGGCCCCATTATAACCAGTAGTGAGAATACGTTTGTCTTTTACAATTACTGCTCCCACCTTTCTTCGTAGGCAGGTAGAACGTAGAGCTACTAATTTAGCTATTTCCATAAAATATTCATCCCAGGTAGGACGAGTCATAATTTTTGTTCTCCCATTATTATAAATTCAGTATAAAACCTGTATTTTTGTTATCCGCTTATCCGGTTTTTACCAGTTAAACCTGTTTCCATTAATTTAGTCACCATAAAATTCACTAGTCTAGGTTAGTGAGTAATATTAGCACTTATTGGATAAAGAGCAAGTTACCGCAGCCGCAAATCACTTAAATTGCCTGTACTATATCAATAATATTTCAACACCGTCTTGTATTTGCTAAATACGCACCTTACAATATACTCCTATGGACCTATTTATAGATTTTATCTTCTTCTTGCTCAATTTTTTTTAGGCGAATAAGGTGTCTTTCTTCTTGACTAAAATCAGTGTTTAGCCACACTTTAACTATTTCTCGAGCTAAACCTACACCGATAACCCTTCCTCCTAAAGTCAGAATATTCGCATCATTATGTTCCCGAGCCTTTTGTGCCGAAAATACATCATGACAAAGAGAAGCCCTAATACCCTCTATTTTATTAGCCACTATAGACATCCCGATTCCGGTCCCACAAATTAGTATTCCTTTATCGTAATTCCCTTTTTTTACTTCTCGTGAAACTTTAAAACCTATATCAGGATAATCGATCGGTTCTTCACTATCACATCCAAAATCAGTATATTCCAGGTGTAATTCTTCTAAATATTCCTTTAGATTTTCTTTAAGCTGATACCCCCCATGATCACTTCCCAGAGCAATTTTCATTATCCTTTACTCCTTCCTTATCCTGATGGTCTCTTTAATGATTATATCGGTAATCTTTTCTAAATTTATCTTTAAATCTTGAGCTGCGGCGCGGTAAAAACTAATAGGTTTTCCCAGAGGATCAAGGATCTCAAGTTTTTTAACCTCATCATTGTTTTTATCGTAGTCACCATAATATTTGCTTTGCGCCAATTCTTTAATAAGGAAAACTTTCTCTTGGGCAAAAGGATATTGTTTTTGGAGGTATTTTTTATGCTCCCAAGTCATCACTAAAATTAGATCTGCACTTTTGACTAAATCCTCTCCTAACTGTTGAGAACGGTGGGAAGAAATATCCATACCTTGTTCTGACATAACTTTAACCGCTTCCGTAGTTGGACTCATTCCCGGGACAGTAGAGATTCCTGCCGATTGAATATTATATAGAGAAGCATAATTCTTCCCTCTTTCCTGCAATAACTTTTTAAGTATACCTTGGGCCATCGGACTACGACAGGTATTGCCAGTACAAACCAATAAAATCAATCTAATCATTTTTAAAAAATCCTTGTCTACTATAAACCATAAACCTAAAAAGAACTTTTTGCCCGTAAAAACAAACGCTTAGTTTTGCAGTTTTTTACTTACGATAGGCGATTACTACCCTTTCTATTCCCGAATAATCTTCAAAAATTTCTATATTTTCTTTGTAGTGGCCTTCTTTCAAAATTAATTCTTTTATCTTTGGTGCCTGACCAGCACCCCCTTCCAGGGCTAAAAAGCCTCCTTTTTTTAAAAAATAAGGGGCTTGTCTAATAATTTTCGGATAGAAATCCATCCCCTCAACCCCCCCATACAAAGCTCTTTTGGGTTCATTCTCTCTTATTTCTCTGGGCAAGGACTTAAAATCCTCTAAATTTACATAGGGGGGGTTGGAAATAATTCCATCTAAACTATTCTGGTCTATTTTTCCCTCTTTTAGAGGTTTAAATAAGTCTCCGTACAGGAATATTATCCGGTTTTCGTCAACTAGCCGAGAGGCGTTTTTGGAAGCCAGTATTAAGGACTTTTTGGATAGGTCAATAGCATAAATAATAATACCCTTTATGAACTTGGCCAGACTTATAGCAATTACCCCAGAACCAGTTCCTAAATCGACCACCCTTAAAGGTGAAGAGAATTTTTTATTTTTTAGTCTCTCTATAACTCTTTCTACCAAAATTTCGGTTTCTGGTCGGGGGATTAAAACTCCCGGCTCAACAAGAAAATCCATTCCCATAAATTCTTGATGCCCGGTAATATATTGTAAGGGGATATTTTTTAACCTTTTTTGGATTGCTCTGGTTATTTTCTTCCTCTCCCTAGTACTTAATACGCGACCAAGGTTTAAATAAATTTCACTCCTTTTTAGTTGCAATATATAACTTAATAGTATTTCAGCTTCATTTAAAGGGCTGCCTATTCCTACCATTTTAAATAATTCACTACTTTGTCCTAAAGCTTGCTTTAAATTTTCCAACTCATTCTTGCCCTTGGTTCCCATCTTCATCTAGGACTCTGCTACCAGTCTTCAACTTTTCGGATAAGACCTCTAATAAAGGGTCGAGGTTTCCCTCTAGTATCTCTTCTAAATTATACAAGGTCAAATTAATACGATGATCAGTAACTCTATTCTGAGGAAAATTATAAGTTCTAATCCTTTCGCTCCGATCTCCTGAACCTATTTGCTTCCTCCTTTTTTCGTCAAGCTCTTCCTGTCTCTCTCTTTCCATTTGATCTAAAAGTCTTGCCCTCAATATTTTTAGGGCTTTTTCCTTATTTTTGTGTTGAGATTTTTCGTCCTGACAAGTAACTACTAGGCCAGAGGGAAGATGAGTAATCCGCACTGCTGAATCAGTAGTATTTACACTTTGGCCTCCCGGCCCGGTAGAACGAAAACGATCAATTCTTAAATCATCCGGGTTTATTTCCACATCCACTTCTTCTGCCTCAGGCAATATAGCTACCGTAACTGTCGAAGTATGTATCCTTCCGCTGGATTCAGTTATCGGGACACGTTGTACCCGATGTACCCCGCTTTCGTATTTCAAATACTTATAAACATTTTTCCCCATAATGCCGAATACTATCTCTTTGAATCCGCCAATTTCGGTGGGATTAGAATCCATCACCTCAATTTTCCATCCCTTTTCTTCAGCATAACGAGAATACATTTTAAAGAGATCCCCCACAAAAAGAGCAGCTTCTTCACCACCGGCTCCCGCTCTGATTTCTACAATTATATTCTTTCTATCATAAGGATCCTCCGGAAAGACAAGTTCCTTTAATTCTTCTTCCAAGTCCCTTTTCTTTTTTTCTATTTTTTTCAGTTCTTCTTCGATCAGTTCTTTAAATTCTTTATCCTGTTCAGCCTCTAACAGCTTTAAATTTTCTTCTTTTTCTTTCAACAACTTTTTATATTCTTTATATTTTAAAGCGGTCTTATAAATTTCAGCATGCCTTTTAGAATATTGCTGAAATTTAGGTTGATCAGAAATAATCTTTAAATCAGAAAGCAAATTATTTAATTCTTCATATTCTTTTTCTAATTCTTCTAATTTTTTAAACATTAGTCTTCACTTCAGTCTTTATAGAGGTAGTTCCTTCCGGTAAAACAGCTTTCAAGGCTTCTATAGCCACCTCAATTTGAGCCTCATCGGGTTCACTGGTAGTAAGTTTTTGAAACCAGAGTCCTGGTACTACCAGCCATTTTACTAAAGCTTTGTCCATATTTTTGGCAGATAATTTCAGTATTTCATAGGATAATCCCGCAATGAGAGGAATTAGGGCAATTCTATAGGCTATCCTTAAAAGCAAGGTTTGCCTGCCCAGCAAAGAAAACACTAAAATACTGATTACCAGGACAATGAAAATAAAACTGGTCCCACATCGGGGGTGCAAAGTACTATATTTTTTAACATTTTCTACCTTCAATTCTTCCCCTGCCTCGTAGGCATATATTACCTTATGTTCTGCGCCATGGTATTCGAATACCCTTTTAATGTCTTTTATCTTGGTTATAAAATATAAATAAATTATAAATATTCCAATCCTTAGCCCTCCTTCAAATAAATTATATATCATTAAATTATTAAGATAGGGGTCAAAGTATTTAGAAATCGCGGTGGGGAGAGCTATAAAAAAAACTATAAATAAACCAAAAGCAATTAGTATGGTAAAGAACATCTCTAAGCCGCTTATTTTTTCTTCTTCTCCGGTAGCCTGTTCTGCCGAATAAGTTAAGGCCTTTAATCCCAGAAAGAGAGATTCAATTAAATTAGTTATTCCTCTAAAAATAGGCCAATTAAGAAACTTTAAGCGGTTAGATACCGAACTTAATCTATCAATCTTCAAAACTATTTCTTGATTTGGTTTACGAACCGCAATAGCGTATTTCCCAGGAGATTTCATCATTACTCCTTCTATTACCGCTTGCCCTCCATAATTATGGTTATCATTTTCCATAATAGTTATTTTACTCCTTTTTGGTTATTTTGGGCCAGGGCTTACCACAAGATAATTCCCCTTCGGGACACGGCCCCAAAATACAAGGTGGACCAGCATCTTCAAATAGATTTGGTGCCACCTCTTGGACTTCTTTTAACATGTTCATCGCTACTTCTCTAATTTCCCATTGAGCTCTATTGCAACATCTTAATTTTAAAATATGCAATAATTCTCGAGCATTTACCGTAATTATCATTTTAGTGGTGACGGCTTGCGGCAAAATATACCGCGCATCTTCTGCCTCTACGCCGCTATCCAACAAGAGGTGATAAATTTCGTCTAATTTATTTATGGCCTCGATAAACAGCTGATTTAAATCTTCCTTCTGGGCAATCGAGGGGGGCACAATATAAGGAAATCCTGGCTTCCCTATTTTAACATATCTTTGACTCTGTTGAGAAAAAGAAGCTAGGCGATGTCGCACTAATTGGTGAGAAGTAACTCGGGAGATTCCTTCCAGAGCAAAAGTAAAAGTTGCGTGTTCTAAAACAGAGTAATGCCCTAATTTCTTTATCTTCTTAATCATTTTGGCTACTAGCTCTTCTGTAAGTTTTTCTTTTAACTCCTCAATACTTAGTGCAGAATAACATAATCTTGCTGCTTGAGCAATAATTCTCTCCGGATCCTTAGTGTAATTTATAAGTTTTACCTTCATTAGGAAACAACCTCACCTTAGATAGTATTATACTATACCGCTTTAGCTTAGAGGGCGTTTGATATTATCCCTCCTTATAGTATACTATCGGCTATCTTCTCTGGCTATAAAAAAACAGAGCTCCATAGAAGCTCTGTTTTTTGCTTTTACCCCTTTGTCCTTAGATATACAGAATTAGTACTTATCAATAGGTCTGGGGGATTTTAAAGATATATTATTTAATTTTCGCCACTTTCTTCGCTATCTTTTAAATTATATTTCTTATTAAATCTTTCCACCCTGCCAGCCGTATCTATAATTTTTTGCTTGCCCGTAAAAAAGGGATGGCAGGCAGAACATATCTCTACTTTAATATTCTTTTTGGTAGAACCAACTTCAAAGGTATTACCACAAGCACAAGTTATAATGGTTTTTTCATACTTGGGATGAATGTCTTTCTTCACTTTCTTTACCTCAACTTTTGATTTTAATTATCCTCTTTAGAATAAATTTGCAAAAAAATTATAGCATAAGCCAGCTTTTACGTCAAAATTTATCCTCTTTTTAAACATCTTGTTCTTTAATAGAATCTAAAAATTCTTGATTATTTTTGGTCTGTCTTAATTTATTAATTACCAATTTTGCTGCCCCTAAAGTAGGCTGAGAAGATAGTGCTCTTCTTAAGGTCCATATTTTATGTAGAACATCGCTGGGTAATAACAATTCTTCTCTTCTGGTCCCCGATCTTTTAAGGTCAATGGCGGGAAATATCCTATTTTCTGCAAGTTCCCGGTCTAACTTTAACTCCATATTTCCGGTGCCTTTAAACTCTTCAAATATCACCTCATCCATCTTACTTCCGGTCTCCACTAAGGCAGTGGCCAAAATAGTCAAACTCCCCCCCTCCTCAACATTTCGTGCTGCCCCAAAGAATTTTTTGGGCCAATAGAGGGCGCTGGAATCTATTCCCCCCGATAAGGTCTTACCGCTTGTAGGGACATTTTGATTGTAGGCCCGAGCTAATCTAGTAATACTATCTAATAAGATAACCACATCTTGTTTTTGCTCTACCATTCTTTTAGCCCTCTCTAAAACTATTTCGGCAACTTTTATATGATTGTCCACGGGTTGGTCAAAAGTAGAACTTACTACCTCTGCTTTTACTGATCGTTGGATGCCGGTTACTTCTTCTGGCCTTTCATCAATTAATAAGATAATAAAATTTATTTCTGGATAGTTATGGGAAATACCATTAGCAATCTTCTCTAATAAAATGGTCTTTCCTGCTTTGGGAGGAGAAACAATCAGTCCCCTTTGTCCCTTACCAATGGGGGCGAACAAATCAATAAGCCGGGTGGATAATTCATCTGCTTTAAATTCTAATTTGATCATCTCCTGAGGAAATAAAGGAGTAAGATTTTCAAAATCTATTCTCGATTTGGCTAATTCAGGGTCCTCGTGATTAACCGCCTCTACTTTTAATAAAGCATAATATCTTTCTCCCTCTTTTGGAGCCCTAACCTGCCCGGATACAAGATCTCCATTACTTAGATTAAATCTTTTTATCTGCGAAGGTGAAACATAAATATCATTTCCGCTCGGCAAATACCCTGCCGTTCTTAGAAAGCCAAAACCTTCATCCATTATCTCTAAAATACCTTCAGAAAACATATAACCTTCTTTTTCTGCTTGTGCTTGCAATATTTTAAAGATTAAATCCATCTTATTAATTCGGGAAAGATTATTTACCCCATAGTCTTTGGCAATCTTATACAACTCACTTATCTTTTTTTCTTTTAATTCCGTCAATAACAAATTATTTAGCCTCCTTATTTATACTATATACTATATGATGTTTTATTAGTTGGCGAGGTGGTTAGGGTAGCCGGGTGAATAAAATAAAAATCTCCCGAAGCCCTAGTTTTGCCCTCCCCTCCATACTTCTTGTCCTCTTAAAATTCTTCTTCTTTTCTAAAATACCTTTCCCCTACTGGCTATAAATTACTGCCTTCAATTTTGGGGCATAAAGCAATTCTTGCTGGAAAGAGTTTAACTTTTGGGATTTTTATAGTTTTCCAATAAGTCTACCAAAAATAAATAACTATAGGAAGTAAAGACTAATTATACACCTGAAATTTTACTAACAAGAGGGCAACAGAGGATTTGTCCTTTGGATTTCACTGATTAATTTCTAGATAAATTTTATCACTTTTATCTAAATAATGCAAATAATTTCTAACTACCTACCAAAATTTTAAACTATCCTAACTACCCATTAAATTTTATCCTAACCGGCTTCTCTAAAGTTTACCCTGACTTAATTCTAGAGGGTAAATTTATAAAAGGAAAAAATAACCCTCCCTTTTTTCTTAAAAACCCACCTCTAAAATTGTTTATTTTTTAAGATATTTTTTTATTAATTCATAATCGCTTAGTTTATCTAAATCTATCATCATTTCGGGATAAGAAACCATAACGGCAACAGAGTTGTAACCCAGTATCTCCGTTACCCTTTTTTCTATCTCCTCTATAGTTAAAGTTTTTACTAAAAATTTAACTATAGATTTAAATCCTAATATCTTAGCATACTTCCACACAGCTTTCCGGTTATCGAACACTTCTTTAATTAATCCCTGCCTTTGGTAAAAGACCTCTGGTTTAAAGAATACTATATTCCCCCCACAAAATATTCCTTCCTTCATCTTTACAAAGGTCCTTTCGGCTTCCGGATATTTGTTTAGAATATTTTCTTTGGTGATGATAGGGTAACCAATATCAGCTTTTCTTTCCGTGCATCTTCCTATAAATTCATCGATTGCCTGAGGAGTAATTAAGGGAATATCCGAGGCTAAAAGTAATAAATGTTCGGGGGAATTAAGATATTTTAACCCAATTTCCATATTTTCCAATATAGAACTTCCTGGATCTAATATTTCCTCTACTTTCTCCCCTATATAAGGATAAAAATCATCTTTCGCACCTATTACTACAATCTTATCAATATTTTCTGCCCCTTTAAGTGCTTCAACAATATAGTCAATCACTGGTCTATCCTCGATCATAATTAACGCTTTATTCCCTACTCCGGTAGCTATCTCTAAAGGGCCTTTTTCTTTTGAACCAGCAAAAATTAAAGCATTAGACATCTTCCTTTCACCTACTTTTTATCTAAAATTCATAACTCCTTCCTGAGAGCGTAGAGCGTTTAGCGACTAGATTTGGTTAGTTGGTTAGCCAAAGAACCGTTTTTTTGTCGCTGCTCTGATGAATTCTCTAAATAAGGGGTGAGCTCGATTAGGTCGCGATTTAAACTCGGGATGGAATTGAACTCCCACAAACCACGGATGATCTGAAAGTTCAATAATTTCTACTAAATTTAAGTCAGGACATCTTCCACTAAATACCATCCCGTATCTGGTAAATTCTTCTTGATAAAGGTTATTAAATTCATATCTATGTCGATGCCTTTCGCAAACTATTTCTTGCTGATAGGCTTGAAAAGCAAGGGAACCTTTCTCTAATTTACAGGGATAGGCTCCCAAGCGCATGCTACCCCCTTTGTCTTTAATATCTTTTTGTTCTGGCAAAAGATTAAAAACTGGGAAAGGGGTGTGAGGATCAAATTCTGTACTATTTGCCCCTTCCCATTTAATAACATCACGGGCAAATTCTACAATGGCACACTGCATACCTACACAAATCCCTAAAAAAGGAATCTTATTTTTCCGAGCATATTTTACCGTTTCAATCTTACCTTCCATTCCTCTTTTTCCAAACCCTCCGGGAATTAAAATACCATTTATTCCTTTAAAAAGTTCTTTGAGGGAAGAATTTTGTACCTGGTCAGAATTGATCTTTTTAATCTTTACTTTACAATGGTTTTCAATCCCTCCATGAAGTAGAGCCTCGGTGATGCTCAGATATGCATCTTTTAAGCCCATATATTTTCCCACTACTCCAACACAAACTTCTCTTTGAGGGTGATAAATTTTATCTACCATTAATCTCCATTCTTCTAAATCAGGCCTATTGCAGTTTAAATTTAAAAGTTTTATGATTAATTCTCCTAGCCCCTGTTTTTCAAAGATTAGAGGTACTTCATATATGGATTTTACATCTTTTGCTTCGATTATCCCTTCTCTTTTAATGTCACAAAATAAGGATATTTTGTTTTTTATTTCTTCGGAGAGTTTTGATTGAGAACGGCAGATTATTATATCTGGTTGAATACCTATTTCTCTCAGTTGTTTCACACTATGTTGAGTCGGCTTAGATTTCAACTCTTTAGCCGCCTCTAGATAAGGAACAAAGGTAACATGAATATAAAGAACATTTTCTTTGCCCACATCCTTTTTAAATTGCCTTATGGCCTCTAAAAAAGGAAGGCTTTCAATGTCACCAACTGTCCCGCCTATTTCCACAATTACTACCTCTACTTCCTCTCCTTCTATTTGGCTAATATTTTTAATATTGGCTTTGATCTCATCGGTGATGTGGGGTATTACCTGAACGGTCGCCCCTAAAAAATCTCCTCTTCTTTCTTTAGAAATTACCGATCTATAGATTTTTCCAGTAGTAAAATTATTATATTTGGTCAGATTAACATCAATAAACCTTTCATAATGACCTATATCCAAATCAGTCTCCGCTCCATCTTCCGTAACAAATACTTCACCATGCTGGTAAGGATTCATCGTTCCCGCATCCACATTAATATAAGGGTCTATCTTCTGGATAGATACCTTTAAGCCTCTACTCTTTAATAATCTCCCGATAGAAGAAGCAGATATACCTTTACCCAAAGACGAAACTACTCCACCAGTAATAAAAATATATTTAGTCATAAATCTCCTTTTACTGCACTATTAAACTAAAAACTTGAAGCGAAAAGCTATACCAGTTAGTGGTTACCTGGTTAGCTGGTTTGATATTAATCCTTAACTAGGTAACTAGGTAAACAATTCTTAACAAGATACGATATTCTAAATAAACTATTCATATTGTAAAACCAAAATTTGGTTATTTTCAGGTAAAGTATTTTTTCTAACTTCTAATTCGTTTGATTCTAACCTTTTAACATTATCTTTATTAGAAAGAAAGGGATCTACCGGATCTAGCGATAATTTAATCATCTCAGTCTTATAATGCATAGGAATAATAATTTTAGGTTTTATATCCTCTATAATTTGAGTAGCTTGGATATAATTGATCGTATAAAATCCTCCCACCGGGATAAACAGAACATCTACCGGTCCAATCTCCGCCAATTTATCCTTACTCAAGAGATGTCCTAAATCTCCCAAATGGCATAAATTTAATCCCTCAGCCTTAATCACAAATATGGTATTAGGCCCTCTTTTAGCCCCATAAACACTATCATGATAGGAAGAGACCCCCCTAAATTCCATTTTATGTGATTCTCTATTTACTATCCCCTTAAAAACTACTGGTCTCCCCCTTACTCCTCTCACGTAATTATGGTCAAAATGTTCATGACTTACCGTAACGATCTCAGCCCTCATTCGTGGTACTTTATATCCCAGTGTTTCATCAAAAGGATCAGTAACTATCTTTATTCCTCTTTCATTTTCCAGTAAAAAAGAAGAATGCCCTAACCATTTTATTTTCATTACTTATCGCCTTTTTAGATCTTTATCCTATTCTAAGGTTATATTTATCGTTTAAAAGTAAAAGACTTGTTTCGCCTCTATTAAAACTTTTTACTTAATTTTTAAACCTTATACCCTTTATTTATACTTCTTTATTAACTCTACATACCGCAGGGCACGCTTCTTTAGACCTTCAACCTCTTCTTCCGTAAGATTTCTAACTACTTTAGCGGGTATCCCTAAAGACATAGTATGGGCAGGTATCTTAGTGCGGGGAGTTACCACGGCCCCGGCCCCTATGATCGCTCCTTCTCCTACCTCCGCCTTATTTAGTACTATGGCCCCCATTCCAATCAAACAATGATCCCCAATCTTACAAGCATGAAGGATTACCTTATGACCTACCGTTACTTTATTTCCTACTATAGTAGGTACGCCCACATCGCCGTGGATTATGCTACCATCCTGAATACTGGTGCTCTCTCCTATCTCAATAGGAGCTATATCACCCCTTAGGACTACATTATACCAGATACTGGCATATTTTTTTATAATTACTTCACCGATTATAGTGGCATTTTGGGCAACGAAAGACTTTTCATCTATTATAGGATCTTTCCCTTGAAAACCCAAGATCATTTTCTTACCTCCAAAACAGTTTTAATCTTTTCGGCTATCTTTTTACCGAAACCTGGTAGTCTGCTTATCTCCGTGACAGAAGCCTGTTCAATCTCTTCTAAGTTTTGGAAATGTTCCAATAATATTCTTTTTCTTTTTTTTCCAACCCCCGGTATAAGGTCTAATTTAGAATTCCGTAATTCTTTATCTCTAATCCTTCGGTGATAGGTCACCGCAAACCTATGAGCTTCATCTCTAATTTTTTTAACTAAGAAAAGGGAAGCGGAATCAGGAGGTAAGATTATGGCTTTATCGCTTCCGAGTTTAAATATTTCTTCTTCCTTCTTAGCCAGGCTTATTAGCGGTAATTTTAAATTTAGCTTATCTAATATCTGATTTACCGCGGTAAGCTGACCCTTCCCTCCATCAATTAAGATTAAATCCGGTAAGGGTTTTCCCTCCGATAGTAATCTTTGATATCTCCTTTCGGTAACCTCCTGTAGCATCGCATAATCATCAATGGCCTTGATTCTTTTAACTCGAAATCTTCGATAATCCTCTTTTTTGGGTCTTCCTTTCTCAAAAACGACTAAAGAGCCAACGGCTAATTCTCCTTGTATATTAGAGATGTCAAAGGCCTCAATCCTCTCTGGTAATGTCTTTAAGTCTAATTTTTCCTTTAGATCGTAAATAGCCATTACTCCCTTCTCCCTTTGTTCGTCTTCTATTTCTTTAATCTTTCGCAAGGAATATTTCGTTCTATCTTTTAGAGAGAGGGAATCTAGTCCCGAACTGCTCAATATTTCTTCGATCGATTTTATTCTATCTCTTATCTTTGCCGCTTTTTCGTAATCAAGTTGATAAGAAGCCCGCTTCATTTCTTGATAAAGCTCGAATAATAATTTTTTTTGTTTTCCCTCTAAAACCAGACAAGCTTCTTTAACCCTCTTTTGATATTCTCTTTGGTCAATCATCTGAGCGCAAGGGGCTGAACATAAACCTAGCTGATAATCTAAACAAATTCTACTTCTCTCCGAAATTTTTTTCCTACATCCTCTAATTCTAAAGGTTTTTCGTAATAATTTGACAGCTTCCCTGGTAGCCGCGGCGTCAACAAAGGGCCCAAAGTATAGGGACTTATCCTCTTTTTCTTTTTGTTTAACTTTTCGATGAAAAAATATCTGGGGGAATTCTTGGTCAATAGTTATCTGGATATAGGGATAGCTTTTATCATCCTTAAGTTGAGAATTATAGTAGGGTCTATTATCCTTTATCATCTTGCTCTCTAATATAAGGGCCTCAGCCTCAGAAGAAGTGGGTATATATTCAAGATCTACTATTTCTTTAATCATCCTGTTTATTTTGGGTGAATGACGGGGAATATTATTAAAATAAGAAGAAACCCTGTCCTTTAAAGAATTAGCTTTCCCTATATACAAGATTTTATCATCCTTGTTTTTAAAAAAATATACGCCACTAGTATCGGGTAATTCGCTTATCTTTGATTTAATATCCATTTCATCCCTATCTAATTAATAAAAATAATAATTCATATCTCGTAAATCGTATATTGTACTTAAATATATAGCATATAGTATATAGCGAAAAATAAAAATCGCAAAAACGTGTATAGTTAGCCAGTTTGCCGGTTACCCAGTTACCTAGTAAACTGGCAAACTGGCTAACCGGCAAACCAAGTAACTAGCTAACCAGCTAACTAAATTAATACTTCCTTTAAAAATTTTCCGGTAAACGATTGGTTATGATTAGCTATTTCTTCAGGGGTACCTACCGCTACTACCCTTCCCCCCTCTTCTCCTCCGCCTGGACCAAGATCGATAATATAGTCGGCTGATTTAATCACTTCTAAATTATGTTCTATCACCAAAACAGTGTTACCAGATTCTACTAAGCGATCCAAAACCTTCAACAACTTTTTTGTATCTTCAAAGTGTAATCCCGTAGTTGGTTCGTCTAAAAGATAGATAGTCCTCCCGGTACTTTTACTGCTAAGTTCCTTAGCTAATTTAACTCTTTGTGCTTCGCCACCCGATAAGGTAGGAGCCGGTTGCCCTAACTTTATATAACCTAAACCCACGTCATATAAGGTTCTTAGTTTTCTCTCTATCGAGGGGATGGTCTCAAAGAATTCTAAAGCCTCTTCCACCGTCATATCTAACACTTGAGCTATATTTTTCCCTTTGTATTTTATCTCTAAAGTTTCTCGATTAAATCTTTTACCCTTGCATACCTCACAAGGAATATATACATCAGGTAAAAAATACATCTCTATCTTTACTATGCCCGCACCTTGGCAGGCTTCGCATCTTCCTCCCTTAAGGTTGAAGCTAAACCTCCCCGTCTTATAGCCTCTTATTCTCGCCTCTTTAGTCTTAGAAAATATCTCTCTAATAGGACTAAAGGTCCCAGTATAGGTAGCCGGATTAGAACGGGAAGTCCTGCCTATGGGTGATTGATCAATAATTACTACTTTATCCACATATTTTATTCCTTCAATTTCGTCATAATCGCCAGGTTCGACTTTACTGTGGTAAAGTTCTTTAAGCAGAGCTTTATATAAGATTTCCTCCACCAGAGTGCTTTTACCCGATCCTGACACCCCCGTTACACAAGTAAATGTTCCCAGAGGAATAGCTGCCTCAATATTTTTTAAGTTATATTGACGGGCTCCCTTGATTTTCAAATATTTTCCATTCCCTTTTCTCCTTTTCGAAGGTAAATCAATTTTCTCCACCCCACTCAAATACCGTCCAGTAAGGGATTGAGGATTTTTCTCTATCGCCGGATAGGCCCCTTGGGCTACTACATAACCACCATGAACGCCGGCCCCTGGTCCCAGATCAATAATGTAATCCGCCGCCTTCATCGTCGCTTCATCATGTTCAATTACAATAACTGTATTCCCTAAATCTCTTAATCTTAGAAGGGCCTGTAGAAGTTTAGAGTTGTCCCGCGGGTGTAAACCAATGCTAGGTTCATCTAAAATATACAATACCCCCGTCAAACTCGTCCCGATCTGAGTAGCTAAGCGAATCCTTTGATTTTCTCCGCCGGCTAAAGTAGAAGAAGCTCGAGACAAAGTTAAATAATCAAGTCCCATATTAACCAAAAATTTTAACCTGCTCCTTATTTCTTTCAATATTTGCCCCGCAATTAATATCTCTCTTTCGCTTAATTTCAGATTTTCAAAAAAATCATAACTTTTTTTAATAGGCCATTCGGTAACCTCGATAATAGAAAAACCGCCAATAGTTACCTTTAAGCTTTCCGGGCGTAATCTTTTACCTTTACAAGAAGGACAAAGCTTGGTGGTCATAAATTTTTGTATCTCTGCCCGAATATATTCCGACTTAGTATCTCTATATCTTCTTTTTAGATTGTTAATTACCCCCGCAAAGGAATTCTGATAAACCCAGTAAGTGCTTTGTTCGTCATTTTGATATTTAAAAGGAATTTTAGTTTCTCCTGAACCAAATAAAATGACCTCTTGGTGTTCTGGCTTTAGTTCGGCGAAAGGGGTATCTAGGCTAAAACCGTAAAAGTCAGCTACCCCCTTAAGTAAATGATAGAGATATTTTCCTCTTATTTCTCCCCAGGGAGCTAAAGCCCCTTGCAAAATAGATTTACTCTTATCCGGCACAATTAATTCCGGGTCAAATTCCATTTTAAATCCTAATCCACCACAGTCGGGGCAGGCTCCATAAGGACTATTAAAGGAAAAAATGCGTGGAGCAATCTCGGGCAAACTAATTCCACAGTGAGGACAAGAAAAATATTCACTAAATATTTTTTCCTCCTCTTCTCCTATATCAATTATCACTATCCCTTCACTTAAATTTAAAGCAGTCTCTATCGAACTGGTCAGACGATTTTTTATTTCTGGTTTTATGATTAGTCTATCTACCATAACTTCTATATTGTGGTTTTGGTAACGGTCTATTTTTATCTCTTCTCCTATTTCATAAACCTCTCCATCCACTCTCACCCGCACAAATCCTCTCTTTTGGAGGTCCTCTAATATTTTTTTATGCTCACCTTTTTTAAAACGGACTACCGGAGCTAAAACCTGTATTTTCTTCCCTTCAGGCAAAGTAAGGATTTGATCCACCATCTGTTCAATGGTCTGTTTACTAACTTCTCGACCACATTCGGGGCAATGGGGAACCCCAAGGCGGGCAAATATTAATCTTAAGTAGTCATAAATTTCAGTTACTGTGCCTACCGTAGAACGAGGATTTTTGCTAGCTTTTCTCTGATCAATGGATATAGCGGGAGATAAACCTTCGATATAGTCTACCTCTGGTTTTTTCATCCGTTCCATAAATTGTCGGGCATAAGAGGAGAGAGATTCAATGTATCTCCTCTGGCCTTCTGCATAGATGGTATCAAAGGCTAAAGAAGATTTGCCCGAACCACTAAGTCCGGTAATTACTACTAATTTATTGCGGGGTATTTCTAAATCAATATTTTTTAAGTTGTGCTCTCTGGCACCTTTAATTATTATCTTAGCTTGCATCACTTATTAATTCTCCTCTATTTAGTCGATAGTGAAAAGCCGTTAGTATTTATCCAGTTAGCCAGTTAACTAATAAACTGGATAACTGGCTAGCTAACCGGTGAACTGGCTAACTATACACGTTTTGCACTTTTCATTTTTCGTCTTATTACTAAATACTATTCAATATTTACTAATGATTATTTTATTCCGCCGAATAAAGTCTTCTCTTTCTTTAATCTTCTTAGCTCATCTCTTAGCAAAGCCGCTCTTTCAAAATCTAAATTTTTTGCCGCTTGCTTCATCTCTTTTTCCAAAGATTTCATTAATAAATCTAAACTACCCTGCTTAAGATATCCCTCTTCGCCCTCCCTTACCAGGGAGACCTCCGGGTAATTATCAGTTAGATGGTTAGTTATATCAAATTCGGGCAACGGCTTAATAATGGTCTGAGGGATTATATGATGTTCTCTATTATACTCTAACTGCACCTTTCTCCGCCGATTGGTCTCTTCTACCGCCCTTCTTATCGAACCAGTGATATTTTCGCAATATAGAATAACCGTACCATTTACATTTCGAGCCGCTCTCCCCATTGTCTGGATTAGCGAGGTCTCTGATCTTAAAAATCCTTCTTTATCGGCATCTAATATAGCCACCAAAGATACCTCGGGTAAGTCTAAACCTTCTCTTAAAAGATTGACTCCCACTAAAACATTAAATTTGCCCTCTCTTAAATCCCTCAAAATGTTAACCCGTTCCAGAGTTCCTATCTCCGAATGGAGATATCTCACTTTTATATTAATCTCTTCTAAATATTCGGCTAAATTCTCCGCCATTCTCTTGGTTAAGGTAGTCACCAAAACTCTTTCTTTTTTCTCGGTTCTTTTCTTAATTTCTGTGATTAAACTATCTATCTGATTTTTTGCCGGCTTTATAATTACTTCCGGGTCAACTAAGCCAGTCGGTCTAATAATTTGCTCCACTATCTGTTCGCTTTTCTTCAATTCATAATCAGCCGGGGTAGCAGAAACGAAAATCACCTTTTTCATATATTTTTCAATTTCTCTAAAATATAAAGGCCTATTATCGTAGGCCGAAGGTAAACGGAATCCGTACTCTACCAGATTATCTTTTCGAGATTTATCTCCCGCAAACATCCCTCGTAATTGAGGGATGGTGACGTGAGATTCATCAATAAACATTAAAAAATCAGCAGGGAAATAATCTAATAGAGTAGCCGGTGGTTCTCCTTTTTTTCTTCCGCTTAAATGGCGGGAATAATTTTCAATCCCGCTACAATATCCTACTTCTCTTAACATCTCTAGATCATATCTAGTCCTTTGTTCTAACCTTTGAGCCTCTAAGAGTTTCCCCGCCCCTTTTAAATATTCCAATCTTTCTTTTAATTCCTCTTCAATGGACAAAATGGCCCTTTCTAATTTTTCTTTAGTGGTGACAAAATGTTTTGCCGGATAAACTACCAGGCTATCTCTTCTGTTTATCACTTTCCCGGTCAAAGGATCAACCTCGGCAAGGTTTTCTACTTCATCACCCCATAACTCTATTCGAAAAGCAGATTCTAAGTAGGAAGGAAATATCTCTATTACCTCCCCTCTAACCCTGAAACATCCTCGATGAAAGTCAATATCATTCCTTTCGTAATGTATATCTATTAATTTCTCTAAAATTTCTTCCCTCGGGAAAATTTCCTTCCGCTTAACCATTAATACTAAATCTTTATAGTCTTCAGGCGAACCCAAGCCATAAATACAAGATACACTGGCTACAATAATTACATCTCTTCTTTGCAGTAAAGAACTAGTCGCCGAAAGTCTTAGTCGATCTATCTCGTCATTTATAGAAGAATCCTTCTCTATGTAGGTATCAGTATGCGGTATATAAGCCTCCGGTTGATAATAATCATAATAACTTACAAAATACTCCACCGCATTATCTGGGAAAAACCTTCTAAATTCACTGCACAGTTGAGCAGCTAAGGTCTTATTATGGGAGATTACTAAGGTTGGCAACTGAATCTCTTGAATTATATTAGCCATAGTAAAAGTTTTCCCTGAACCTGTAACCCCGAGTAAGGTCTGATACCTATATCCCTTTTTTATGCCATTTACCAAATTTTTTATAGCTTGGGGTTGGTCCCCGCGAGGGGGAAAATCCGCTACTAAATTGAACTTTTGAGACATCAAACTCACCTTTCTAATAAAATTATACACTTTTTGTAAAATTCTACAAAGGGGAGTAATTACTACCTTGCCTCTTCATTTTATTATATGTTTCCCTTTTTGCTCAACACAATTTTTCAAGAGAAGAAGTTTGGTGAATTATATTCGAGATATGCTCTGGTGGTTCTAAGTCTGCCCCGGGGGATAGACGTCTTAGCAGTCCGAGGTAAGAGATCTTAGCTCACTAATAGCCGGATACCAGCTTTTTCCATACTTTTTCCACCTGTTTCCTGGTCTGGTCTAAAGAATTACTATTATCTATTACGTAATCTGCCCTTTTTATTTTTTCCTTTAGAGGAATTTGCGATTTAATCCTTTTTAAGGCTTCTTCTTTAGACAGATTACTTTTTTGGCCTAATCTCCTGAGCTGTTCTTCTTTCTCGGTATACACTACAATTACTTTATCCATTAAATTATCGATCTTAGCTTCATAAATTAAGGCGGCGTCTACTATTAATATTTCTTCCTTTTCCTCTGGAGAACTTCGCTTCTTTGCCTCCTTAATCTCCTTTGCTATCAATTTTATTATCTCTGGATGGGTAATAGCATTCAGATTTTTTAGACCTTCTGGATCATTAAAGACTATTTTTCCTAATTTCTCTCTATCTATATTTAAATCGTCTTTTAATATCTCTGGACCAAATAAGTTAACCACCTTTTTCCAGGCAGGTTTACCAAGCAATATTACTCTATGGCCGAGTTCGTCAGCATCGACAATTTTAGCCCCTAACTCCTTGAACATCTTAGCCACGGTACTTTTACCACTAGCAATCCCCCCGGTTAGACCGATAATCAATCCCTTATTTCCTCCCTTATTTAGTTAGCTAGTTAACGGTTAACTGGTTTAACATTAACTCATTAACTAACTAGGTAACTAAGTAACCAATTAAGTTAGTTCAGCCCAATTATGACCTGTCTTTAAATTAACTTCCAGGGGGACAGAGAGTTCCAAAGCGTGCTCCATAATATCTTTTACGAAAGACTTTACCTCTTCTAATTCAGGTTGATAAACTTCAAAGAGTAATTCATCATGGATTTGTAATAGTAACTTAGTTTTAAATTTCTTACTCTTTAATAGCCGATCAATCTTTATCATCGCCAGTTTGATTAAATCCGCTGCACTTCCCTGAATGGGGGTATTAATAGCAATCCGTTCATTGAATTCCCGAATATTTCTATCTGAGCTATTTATACCCTCCACATATCTTCTTCGATTCAATAAGGTAACGACGTATCCTTTCTTCCGGGCTTCTTCTTTTTCCTCTTCGATATAGCTTTTTACACCGGGGAATTTTTGGAAATAATGATAAATATATTTTTCTGCCTCTTCTCTCCCTACTCCCAGATGACGAGCTAATCCATAACTACTCATCCCATAGATAATTCCAAAGTTTATAGTTTTAGCCATTCTTCTCATCGGTTCAGTAATTAAATCCTGATCCAGGTCAAAAATATCTGCGGCGGTGTGGGTATGAATATCTTCATTATTTCTGAAAGCCTCCAGCAAACCTTCATCTTGAGAAAGGTGAGCCAAAATACGCAGCTCAATTTGAGAATAATCAGCGGACAAGAGGATAAAATCTTTCTCTGCAATAAAAGCCTTTCTTATTTTTCTACCTATTTCCGTTCTAATAGGAATATTCTGAAGATTTGGTTCGCTACTGCTCAATCTCCCTGTAGAGGTAACAGTTTGATGAAAAGAGGTATGTATTCTAAAGGTATGAGCATCTGCCAAAAGAATTAATTTATCTATATAGGTATTTTTCAGTTTACCTAATTCTCGGTATTCTAAAATAGAAGAAACCACTTTATGTTGCGGAGCCAGAATATTTAATACCGAGGAATCAGTAGAATAGCCTGTTTTTGTTTTTTTAATCACTGGTAATTTTAATCTTTCAAAAAGAATTTTACCTAACTGCTTAGGGGAGTCAATATTAAATCTACCTCCGGCTAAATTATAGATTTCTTCCTCTAACTCCTTTAACCGCCAATCTACTTGTTTAGACATCTTTTTTAAAAAATCAATATCTACTTTAACTCCATTAATCTCCATTTCCCCTAATATCCGTAACAAAGGCATCTCGATTTCTTTAAATAAAGGGATTAAATCTTTTTCTTTTAATTTCTCCTCTAAAACTTCTTTTAACTGGAGCATTTCATAAGTACTATCGCAAATATCTTCTATTTGGGCGTAGAAATTTCCTCCTCTTTTTGGTGCCTCTTCATTTTTTAAATAGCCTAAATATTCCCAGAATAGGTCAGGTAAATCATATTTTTCCAAAGAGGGATTCAATAAATAGGCGGCAATCATCGTATCAAAATTATTTTCGCTTAATTCTATGCCGTATTTATTCAAGATAATAAAATCGGATTTAAGGTTATGCCCTATTTTCTCTACTTTTTCCTCCTTAAAAAAGGGACCCAGTTCTTTTAGGACTACCTCTAAAGGAAGATAATTAAGTTTTTCTATTAAATTTAGAGGAAAAGTCGGTAGATAAAAAGTTCCTTCGGGCCTAAAACTCAGGGCAATACCGGAGATTTGAGGAGAAACACCATTAGGATTAGGAATAGTTACTAAACAGAAAGAAAAATATTCATTTTTCTCCATTAACCTGGTTAATTCCCCTAATTTTTCTTCGTTTTCCACTAAGTTATATTTTATTTTGTTGTTTCTATGATTACTTTCTTCACCAATTTTAGGTGAAATTTTTTTTAGCAAATTTTTAAACTCTAACTTTCTAAAGATTTTCTCCAACTCTTCATGGCAAGGGGGCTTGATTTTAAAATCTTCAAAGTCATAATCTAACGGTACCTCGGTTACAATAGTAGCTAATTTCTTGCTCATCAAGACCTGCTCTTTATATTTTATTAACTGTTCTCTTAAAGATTTCCGCGGCACTTTATCAATCTCCCGGAATAAGTTATCCAGGCTTCCAAATTTATTAATTAAGTCAAGTGCTGTCTTTTCTCCTATTCCCGGAACGCCGGGAAGGTTATCCGAGGGGTCTCCTTTTAAAGCAATTAAATCTACTATCTTCTGTGGTTCCAGACCATATTTATTCTTTATGCTTTCCTGGTCATATATTTTAACTTCCGTTACTCCTTTGACCGGGGTTACTACTTTAGTAAGAGGGGAGATTAGTTGGAAAGCGTCTTTATCCCCGCTAACAATCAAAGTATTATTATTTCTTTTTTCCGCTTCTTTTGCTAAGGTACCAATAATATCATCGGCTTCATACCCTTCTTTAGAGCAAGAGAAAATATTATATCCGCGAATAATCTCTTTTACCAGAGGAATTTGGCTTACTAATTCATCGGGCATCTTCGGACGATGGATTTTGTAATCCTCAAATTCTTTATGCCGAAAAGTAGGCTGAGGTGTATCAAAGGCTATCACCATATAATCGGGTTTTTCTTCTTCTAACAATTTTATCAAGATCAGAGTAAACCCATAGGCGGCATTAATAATTTGTCCATAAGAAGTGGTTAATTGAGGTAGGGCATAAAAAGCCCGATAAAGCAAACCTTGCCCATCAACTATAATAAACTTTTTCATCTTATTGAACGTTATTTTCCTTCTTTAAATCAATGCAAATTTTATTTATTACACATACTTTTTTCTTCCCTTGACAATCCCTGGAAGTTAACCTATAATTTTTTCAACCAATATTAATTAATGTGCCGAAGTGGCGAAATTGGTAGACGCACTGGACTCAAAATCCAGCGAGCCTTAAAGCTCATGTCGGTTCGACTCCGACCTTCGGCACCATTTTATTTAGTGGCTAGCAAATAGTGAATAGTCGTTAGTGTTTAGTTAGTCAGCTAGTTACCTGGTTTGCCGGTTAGTTATTCAGTTGGCCCACATTTAACTGTTCACCTCTTGCCATACCTCGGGAAAAATATTTTTACTTATTAGGGGCTATTTTGTTTCTATCCATACTCGGTCATCCCCTAAAATATTTCTTATTTTCTCCATTAATTCATCATCAATATCTACGGAATATTTTTTATCTATAGCATGCAATACGGTTCTTCTCTTTTCTTTGAAGTGCAGGATTACTTGATTTTCTCCAGGATAAGTGCAAAATATTTCTTTTAACTTCACTAAAATATCGGGTGGGTTATTCTTATTAGATAAATTAATCTCCAGGTGAAGGCTTTTTAGAGGATCCCGCCTCTTCTTTTCCTTTTTTAAGGTCGGCTCTTTGGCACTTAGATATTCATCTAGCCGAAATATGCCCTCAGCAATTAATTTGGTCTTACCCTCTGCTACATCTAAACGCCCTTCAATTATTACTATCTCTTCTTTCCTTATTAGCTCTTTATGTTTTTCGTAAACCTGGGGAAAGGCTATTACTTCTACAGCACCATCCAGATCCTCTAAAGTAATAAACACCATCAAATTCCCCTTCTTGGTACTTTTTCTTTTAAAATCGTTAATTACCCCGCCTAAAACCATCTGACTTTTATCCGGCAAATTATTTAGACCAGCAGAAGTAGAAGTTACCACCTTTAGTAATTTATCCTGATAACTATAAAGGGGGTGGTAAGAAATATAGAGACCGAGCATCTCCTTTTCCATCGCCAAAAGTTTAGCCGGTGAAAATTCTGGAATATCAGGTAATTTTTCTGATTGATTATTTTCTTTGCCTTTATTCCTCGACTCTGGGAAGAACTCAAAGAGAGAAGTTTGCCCATTTACTTGCAACTTTTGGTGCTCTTGTCCTTTCTTCATATAATCTTCTAAAACTTCCAATAATTGAGACCTTCTTGCCCCCAAAGAGTCAAAAGCTCCACACTTTATTAGGCTTTCTATTACCTTTTTATTTACTAATCTTGAATCTACTCTCCGACAAAAATCCAGCAAAGAAGTAAAATGAGAATTTTTTTTGCGCTCTTTAATTATGCTTTCTACCGCCTTCTCCCCTACATTTTTAACTGCTGCTAACCCAAAGCGGATAGTTTTTTCCCCTACTACCGTAAAATTTACTAGACTTTGATTTATATCCGGAGGCAAAATATTAATATTCATATTTTTGCAATCCTTAATATAAAGAGCAACTTTATCGTTATTCCCCATTACACTGGTAAGCAGAGAAGCCATATATTCTGCGGCATAATGAGTTTTTAAATAAGCAGTTTGATAAGAAAGGTAAGCGTAGGAAATACTATGAGATTTATTAAAACCATAACCGGCAAAATAGGCAATCAAGTCAAATATCTCCTGGGCAACACTTTTTTCTATCCCATTTTTTTGGGCACCCTTTACGAAAAGTTCACGTTGTTTCTCCATAACTGCCTTTTGTTTTTTCCCCATAGCCTTACGCAAAATATCTGCTTCTCCAAGGGTAAAACCGGCTAACTCGCTGGCGATCCTCATAACCTGTTCTTGATAAACAATTACGCCATAAGTTTCTTTTAATATGGGTTCTAATAGAGGATGAGGATATCTAATTTCTACTATTCCTTTTTTTCGATTAATAAAATCTTCAATCATCCCACTACCTAAAGGGCCTGGTCGGTATAAGGCTAACAAGGCCCCGATATCCTCTATGCTCTCGGGCTTTAGTCTTCTAACTAAATCTCTCATCCCTTCACTTTCTAATTGGAAAATACCTGTACAATTCCCCTGAGAAAGTATTTCGTATACCTGATGGTCATTTAAAGGAATCTGATCTAAATTAATTTCTTTCCCTTGAGTATGTTTTACGATTTCTAAGGTATCCCCTATCACCGTCAAAGTTCGCAAACCTAAAAAATCCATCTTTAATAAACCCAGCTCTTCTAATTCAGCCATCGCATATTGAGTGCATATTTCACCTTCTGCTGTTTTTTGTAAGGGGACGTATTCGGTTAACGGTTCTTGAGAAATCACTATACCTGCTGCATGAGTAGAGGCATGTCGAGCTAACCCTTCTAAGGAAGAGGCTATCTCTATTAACTTTTTTACATTTTTGTCTTCCTTCGCTAAATCTTTAAGGCGGTTCTCTTTATCTAAAGCTTTTTTAATAGTAATATCGGGTTCCCAGGGGATCATTTTAGCGATAGTATCTACCTGGGCGTAAGGGATACCCAGAGCCCTTCCCACATCTCGGACTACTGCTCTTGCTGCCATCGTGCCAAAAGTAATAATTTGAGCTACCTTGTCTTCTCCATACTTCTTAGAAACATATTCAATTACTTCTCCCCTTCGTTCATAACAAAAATCAATATCAAAATCGGGCATACTAATTCTTTCTGGGTTCAAAAACCTTTCGAATAATAGCCCGTGAGCAATGGGATCAACATTGGTTATTCTTAAACAATAGGCTACTAAACTCCCGGCGGCTGAACCCCGCCCTGGTCCCACCATAATTTTCTTTTCTTTAGCATATCTCACAAAATCCCAAACGATTAAAAAATAGGGGGCAAACTCCATTTTTTCGATAACCGAAAGCTCATATTCTAATCTTTCTTCCAGTGGTCTAGTAATAACCGGGTACCTCTCTTTGAGCCCCTCATAGCAAAGCTTTTTTAAATAACTATTAATATTATAATCGGGTGGTACTTCAAAGTTGGGTAGCTGAGCCTGTTTAAAGTCAATTTCTAAGTTACATTTCTCGGCGATGCGAACAGTATTTTCTATAGCTTGAGGTATCTCGGCAAAATTCTGATTCATTTCCTCCGGCGAAGTAAAATAGAATTTATCAGTAGCAAACTTTAAACGCTTGGGGTCGTCTAAGTTAGTAGCAGTTTGAATACAAAGCAGTATTTCATGAGCTTCTGCCTCTTCTTTCTTAAGATAATGAATATCGTTACTGGCTACCAAAGGAATAGATAGTTCTTGCCCTATTTTTATAAGGTTTTCATTAACTATCTCCTGTTCGGGAATACCATTTTTTTGTAATTCTAGGTAAAAATTATCTTCTCCAAATATATCTACCAAATCAGCCGCGATTTCTTTAGCTTTTTCCTGGTTATTTTGCAAAATATAAGAGGGAATTTCTCCTTTTAGACAAGCAGACAGCCCAATTAACCCCTGGCTATATTTCCGGAGTATTTCTCTATCTACCCGGGGCTTATAATAAAACCCCTCTAAATAAGAGAGGGTAACTAATTTTATTAAATTTTTATAACCTTCGTTATTCTTAGCTAATAAGATTAAGTGATAAGGGGTTTCTTTTCTTTCTGTAGATTTATCAAATCTACTGGTGGGGGAAACATATACTTCACAACCAATTATTGGCTTAATCCCCTGGCGAATAGCTTCCTTATAAAATTGGATGGCTCCATACATAACTCCATGGTCCGTAAGGGCTAAAGCAGGCATCTTATACTTTTTAGCCATTGCTATTAAATCTTTAATTCGACAGGCACCATCCAATAAACTATATTCGCTATGAGTGTGTAAATGAACAAAGTCGGAATGACGCACCTAAAAATCCTCCACCTTACCTACGGTACGGTTTATTTAAAAAACACCTGGGCCAGATCCCACCATTTTTTATCTACAGTTTTGATTTTACTGACCGCTTCGCTTAAGGGTACGCCTACTACTTCATCTCCGCGCAGGGCCGTCATATAACCAAATTTACCCTCAGCAATTAAATCAATAGCTGCTACTCCGCACCTTAGACCTAAGATACGGTCGAATAGAGTAGGAGAACCGCCTCTTTGAATATGTCCAATTACCGCATGGCGAGTCTCTATCCCCGTTTGTTCCTCAATCAAATCCGCTAAAAGCTGACCTACTCCTCTTTTCCGCAAAATCATATGTCCAAATTGATCTAATTCTTCCTTTTCGGTTTCTAAACCGGGGAGCATTACTCCTTCTGATACTACTACTGAAGCATGCTTCCTCCGGGCATATACTTCTTTTAGGTGCAGGCACATTTTGTTTAAATCAATTTCTTCTTCAGGGATAAGGGTCCAATCAGCCCCCGAGGCAAGACCGGTAAACAAGGCTACCCAGCCGGCATATCTCCCCATTACTTCTAAAATCATTATTCTTCGATGAGAACAACCGGTATCTTGTAGACTCCTCATCGCCTCCATTGCCCAGGTGACCGAGCTATCAAAGCCAAAGGTATAATCGGTAGCATTAAGATCATTGTCCATAGTCTTAGGGGCTCCAACCAATTTTATGCCTTCTTCCTGAAATAATTTATGAGCTACACCCAGTGTATCCTCCCCACCGATGGCTAGAAGGGCATCAAGCTGGAAACTTTCCAGAGAAGCAAGTACCCTTTGCACTCCTTTCTCTACTTTATAGGGGTTTAAGCGCGAAGTTCCTAAAATAGTTCCACCTTTATCCATTATCTCTTCCACTTCATTTATATTTAATGGTTTTGCGTCTCCGTTTACCAGTCCCTTCCAACCATCTTGAATTCCCCATACTTCGTAATCATAATCCTTTGCCCTATAGACTGCTCCACGGATGGCGGGATTTAAACCAGGACAATCTCCTCCGCCGGTTAAGATACCTATTCTTTTAATCATCTTTATTCCCCCTTTCCACTAGAACCGAAAACTCTCATTCTATCGCGAATCACTTCTTTAGCGGCCTCTTTAGCCGGACCTAATACCTTGCGGGGGTCAATTTCTTCCGGGTTTATTTTTAATACTTCTCTAATTTTTTCGGTAAACTTCAGGCGAATACGGGTATCAATATTGATCTTACATATTCCTGCGGCAATCCCTTTTTTAACCTCTTCATCATTTACTCCCGAGGCTCCATGTAAAACTAGAGGGACACCGGTTAACTCCCTTATTTTTTCAATTCGCGGAATATCTAATTTGGCAAAAGGGGTGCGGCAGCCATGAATGGTTCCTACGGCAGCAGCTAAAGAGTCTATCTCGGTAAGTTCCACAAACCTTGCTGCTTCCTCGGGGTCAGCCATCGTCTCCTTAACTTTATCCAGAGCCACTCCTGGTTCATCACTACTCCCCATGGTCCCGATTTGTCCCAATTCTCCCTCGACGGGGAGACTGCAGGCGTGAGCCATCTCTACCACTTTTTTAGTCATTTCCACATTTTCTTCAAAAGGTAGTTTAGAACCATCAAACATTAAAGAAGTAAAACCAGCCCTTAAACACCTTATATTCTGGTAATAATCTGTTCCATGATCTAAATGCAAAGCTACAGGAATGCTGGCTTGTTCAGCCAGAACTTTTACCATCGCGACAATAATCTCTAATCCCGCATATTTTATGGCACCCTGAGAAGCTTGTAAGATAACCGGAGCTTTTTCCTCTTCCGCAGTTTCTATTATTGCCTGAACAATCTCCATATTGTTAGCGTTAAAGGCTCCAACCGCATACCTCTCCTTTTGAGCTTTTTTTAACATTTCCTTCGTAGTCACTAAAGACATTTTTATTTCTCCTTTCACCTTCGCTATTATTCTTTATTTTTAATTTAATTATCTATAATAATGCTCTTACTTATACTTAGGTTAAAACTGATGGTTTTTAGTCTTAGTTATTATAGCTTTTTTATTTTTTCATTTCAAGGTCAGGCCCCCACCACCACCAAAGCACTCCCCTTTAAGTTACTTTAATTACAACCTCTTCTTCTCTCTCCTCTTCTGGCGGCTATTTACTTTGGATCGAGCTTTTTAAATAATTTTTGCTAATAATCCTGATTAATGGTATAGTTTTGTCATCAATATCAATAATTAATTATCTTAACTAAAGGAGGATATTTATCATGCCAGAATACTATGATGGGGGGAGAGAGAAAATCATTGATCTTACCGAAAAAATACCAAAATTAAAATTTAGCAAGAAATTATTCGGTATCATTTTGCTCTTAGTGATTGTCCTCTATCTGGCCAGCGGAATTTACACCGTGGCTCCTGATGAGCAAGGGGTAGTAAAAAGATTTGGTAAATTTAACCGGCTAGTAGGACCAGGACTCAATTACCATCTCCCCTACCCCATAGAAACGGTGCTTACCCCCGCGGTTACTCAAGTAAAAAGAGTAGAAATAGGGTTTCGTACTATTAGCCCTGGTACTTCTACTCGCTATCAGGAATTTCCCGAAGAGGCCCTAATGTTGACCGGGGACGAAAATATTGTAAGTGCAGAAGCAATCATACAATATAAAATAAAAGAGCCTGTTAATTACCTTTTCAATATTGTTTCACCCGAACAAACCGTGAGAGATGCTGCTGAAGCTGCCTTGAGACAAATAATCGGAGAGCGGGAAATAGATGAGGCACTTACGGTAGGTAAATATGAAATACAGGAGGAGACAAAAACATTACTTCAAGAGGTATTAGACTTCTATGCATCAGGGATCTTGGTAGTAGCGGTTCAATTGCAAGATGTCTTTCCTCCCGAGGAAGTACAAGATGCCTTTAAAGATGTAGCCAGTGCCAAAGAAGATAAAAGTAAATACATCAACGAAGCTGAGGGCTACAAGAATGATGTGATTCCTAAAGCGCGGGGAGAAGCAGAAAAAATTATTAAAGAAGCTGAGGGCTACAAGGTAGAAAGGATAAGAAGGGCGGAAGGTGACATAGCTAAATTTAATAGTATTTTAGCAGAATATAAAAAGGGGGAAGAGGTCACCGAAACNNAAAATTCTTGCCGCTCCTTCCCAGGAGGTGACTAAATAATGAAAAAAAGAACAATATTACTAATAATCCTTATAGCAGTAATCTTAATTTTAATTAACTTAAGTTTTTTTATAGTCGATGAAACTAAACAGGCCATTGTTTTGCAATTCGGTAAACCAATAAAAGCTATCCAGGAACCTGGTTTAAGCTTTAAACTCCCCTTTATTCAAAATGTCGTATTTTTCGAAGACCGATTGTTAATCTATGATGCTGCCCCTACTGAAATTATTACTAAGGATAAGAAAACACTTATCGTGGATAACTTTGCTCGCTGGAGGATTATCGATCCTCTAAAATTCTTACAAACTGTCCGAGATATAAATGGCGCTCAGGCAAGATTGGATGATATTATCTATTCCGAATTAAGAGTAGACTTAGGATTATTTAATATGACGGAAATAGTCTCTGAAAAAAGAGAAGACATTATGGGAAGAGTTACCGAAAAAAGTAACGAAAAAGCCAATAATTACGGTATTGAAATTGTAGATGTACGAATTAAAAGGGTAGATTTACCTACAGAAAATGAAAAATTTATCTTTGACCGTATGAGAGCAGAACGGGAACGGATTGCCAAACAATATCGAGCCGAAGGTCAGGAGGAAGCAGCTAAAATTATCGCGGAAACTGAAAGAGAAAAGACGGTAATTTTAGCCGAGGCCTACAAGACCGCCCAAACACTCAAAGGTGAGGGAGAGGCGGAATCCATAAAGATTTATGCGGAAAGCTTTAATCAAGACCCCGAATTCTACAAATTTTACCGAACTTTAGAGGCCTATAGGAATAGCCTCAAAGATAAAACTACGGTTTTGCTTTCTACCGATTCTGAATTCTTAAAGTACTTANNCTAAACCCTGAAATAGTGAATAGTCGTTAGTGAATAGTATTTATTAATAAAATGAAAAGGGAGAAGCACAAAACGTGTATAGTTAGCCAGTTAGTTAGTTGCTTGGTTAGCCCGTTCGCTAGTTATCCAGTTAACTAATAAACTGGCTAACTGAGTAACTAACTAGCTAACCGGCGAACTGGCTAACTGGATAACTAACCAGGTAACCAGCTGACTGACTAACCAAAGGTATACGCTATACGCTAACTATATCAACTATATCAATATTCTAATTCTGGATCTACCCGGTTTTCTGGTAGTTCCCCATAATAAATCCTTACTACATTATCAAAGACTGACTTGATATTCTCTTCCAAGGCTTTATCGGTATACCCGGCAGTATGAGGACTCATTACCACATTGTCTAATTTATGAAAATCATATTTACTAGGTAAAACCTCTCTCTGCTGGGGAGAGGGATATTGGTACCAAGTGTCTATAGCTGCCCCGGCGAGCACCTTTTTCTCTAAGGCTATAAATAGGGCTTCTTCCTCAATAATCTCCCCTCGGGCGATATTAATAAGATATTTTCCTTGCATTAGTTCTAACTCTTTCCCCCCAATTAAAGCCCTTGTTTTGCTAGTAAGAGGCAAAGCTACTATTATAAAATCTGCTTTCTCAATTACTTTGAGCAGATCTTTCGCTTCCCCCAAAAATTCTATAGCCTCCACCTTCTTCTCTAAATCCTCTTCGTTAATCTTATTTTTTAAAGCATATACCTTCATACCAAAGCTTTTTGCCTTTTTAGCTATCTCCCAACCGATTGAACCTAAACCAATTATACCCAAATTTTTCCCTTCCAGTTGAAGAGTGGGTTCTTTAGTAGAAAACCCATGCCATTTGCCCTTTCTTAAATCTCTATCATAATTAACCACTTTTTTAGCTAGAGCCAGCAGCAGAGCAAAGGCGTGCTCGGATACCGCAGTCTTATTAGCGTGAACATTAGAAACATAAATTTCAGGAAATTTTTTAAATAAAGCAAAATTTAGTTCATCCACCCCGGCAAAAGGAACTTGAAATAATTTTAATTTCTTAGCCTGATTAAGATCTTCCTCGTTTAACTTCCCCCCCACTATTACTTCTACCTCAGGTAAGTACTTCTTGATAGAATCTCTGGTTTCTCCTTCGGGGATAATAAATTCAAGATTAAGTCCCATCTCTTGATTTAATTTCTCCAATGATTCCCTCCATACTTGCGGGGTTACCATCGTGCTTAAAACTAATACTTTTAGCCGTGGTCGGTCAGTCAATTTCCGTTTTTCTTCCTCTTTTTGTAAATAATTTCTTACCGCAATCAAGTGTTTACATTCCAATTTCATTTTTAAGGCCCTCTGGCTAAAATCAGCACATTCGCATCGGGTAGTATCTATCTCTACCTTATAGGATTTTCTACCCTTTGAACTGCTTACCAAAAAATAATTCTCTTTCCTCTCTACCTTTAAATTTTCCGCCGCTTTTTCCCTCTTCTTTTTTTCTTCCGTTAAAATTGCCTTTTTAGCCAGATTATCGGCCATAAAATTATTGTCTCTTCTGTTCCAGAGGAAATTTACTCTTCCCGGCAGGGTCCTAACTATTTCTTCAATCTGCTCAACCAAAGGGATGATGTTTTTATCTCTTACCCGGTATATCTTGTTTAATTGTTTAACTACCAATTGGCTATCACAATATACCTCTATCTTCTCGGGGTTCATCTTTTTTGCCTCTTCTAATCCCCTGATTAAGGCTTTATATTCCGCAATATTATTAGTGCCATAACCGATGGTTTCACTAATCTTCTTTACTAATTCTCCATCTTTATAGATGACTATTCCTATTGCCATATTTCCTGGGTTGGGGTAACAAGAACCATCTACCTTCATTAATATTTTAGACATATTTACCAACTTCCCTGCTAGTGGAAAGACTTTTCAATAATTGCTTAATTATCTCTATTACCTCTTCAGGGTTCTTAGCATAGATTAATTGTTTACTTGTTCTATACTTTTCCAGTAGAGGACTTAAATCAAAATTTAAAGATATTACCTTCTTCCCGATATTCAAAGCCAAAGCAACTTCGGAAATTGTTCCCGTGCCTCCAGGAAGAGCAACCACCACTTCGCTAGTCAAGACGTTAATATAATTGCGACCCGGACCCATTCCCGTCAATATGGGAATATCAATATATTTAGAAGCCCAATCAGGATCAGTAACCGGCAAAATACCCAACGTTAACCCCCCATTTTCTTTCGCTCCTCGGGCCGAAGCCTCCATTATTCCCGAAGCCCTACCACCGTTAAGTAACACCCATCCTTCTCGAGCAATTAGAGCACCCAAATTATAGGCTGCTTCATAGTCTCCTGGATTTACTATCTCTCCTCCTCCCATAACTCCGATGATAGTCTTTCGCATCTTAATTTAATCACCTTCTTTCTTATTTCCCTTATTTTAAATTAGTTATAGCTATTTTTTATTTATTATTAGCCTATGATTGGCAGCGTGTCCATCTTTTGGTGTTTCAAACTTTCTACATTATTTAGTTTAGTCTACCTAGGGAGTTTTAATTCTATTATAGCTTAAAAAATAAATATTGCCATATTATCTTATACTATCATAATATTTAGACCGCGAATAAATCTAAAGACAAAGAGGACGAGATTTTAGCCGGAATACGATTATTGACTTTTGGTAGATTTTAACTAAAATAGTTAAGAGAAGAGAATAAAAAGTTAATAATTAAAGAGAAAGGAAAAGAAAGGATTGGCGGTAGTATAAATGTTAGACCGAAGAATACAATATGCCTTTGAGCAAACTGAAATTTTAAAAAGACCTAGCCAACTAATAGCTACCTTTGGCTCCTCGGTTATTCACTATTACGTGCTCACTGAGCCAGTATATTCCGAGTTTGCTAAGGATCGCCCTGAAACTGTAGTAAGGGAAGGAAAGGTGAGCTGGAGTCAACCGAAATTGCTTACTCCTAACTATATGTTTAGAATAGAAGGTTTCAGCAAAGAAGCAAAGAAGTTATTTGAAACCTTGGCTTATGAATATCCCGAATTAGCAGGAATTCTTTATCAATTTAAAGTGAGTAAGGAATTGAAGGAAATGAGTTTTGTCCCAGGCTCATTATTAACCGTAGCCGAAAACATTGGTAGGGAAATAGATAAAAAAGGTGATTCTCTTAGCACTATTATAAAAGGGGTTCCTGACTTATGGGACCTATCTCTATCTAAATTTATCTTAGATATGATGATTAGAAGTATTTATTTGGCTCAAATACCTGACTTTAGAAAAAAAGGTTTTTTAGGCATAGACCAAATAGGCCAAGCAATAATTACCAAAGATAAATCGGGAATTCCTTTGATTGCACAAGAGGAGATTGGGAAATTATTTAAATTAGCCGAAGAAGGTGAACTTGACCCCACCAAATTAAAAGAAGAACTGGATAAATGGGGGGTTTTTGAACAGTATCAAGATAGATTCTTTAATCTTTTTAGGAGGAAACGTTAAAGTGGCAAAACTAAAAAGCGCTTGGGAAATCGCCCAACAAAAAGTAGATAGTATTAAACTATCCCCAGAAGAAATAGAAGCTATAAAAGAAGAGGAAAGAATAAAAGCCTTATTGCCTAAATTTTATAAGGGAGAAATTACCGTTAATGATTTATGGCAAGAGTTAAAAGGGAGCAAACCTACCGTATTAAGGGAGGCTCAATTAGTATTAATAAATTCTTTAAACTTAAAAAACTCACCAGATGAGCTTAAAGTAAGAAAAGAGGGAATTTTAGCTATAGAAAATCTCAAAGAAAATCAAAAAATTCCCACTATCGAATCACTTATAAATCAGCTTATCTCCTTACAAAAGGAATATCATAAAATTAAAGATTCCGTAGCTAATAAATTAAAAGCAGAAATTAAAAAAGACCCCAAATTAAGAATAAAAACTGTCCAGCAAGGGGAAAAGATAATTATTATGCGCTTAAGTGTGGAGGAGGCTTTACAAGAAAATCCTCAGTGGAAAAATTTCTTAAGCCAGCATGAAGAAGAATATAACCAAAGGTTTACAAGCATAATAGAAAGGATAAAAAAGGAAATAGAATAGCCTGCTATAAAATTCATAACATTTAGTACTGAGGGAGGAGAAGAAGTGACCAAACAACCTCCAGAAGTAGATTTTATTTTATTTAAGAAAGCACTAGTTAATTAAGGGATTAATCGACCGGCAAGACGCTTTTCCTACTGACGACTATTTACTCAACTAATTTAATTTTTTATCCTCTCTTTTATCGCTTGAGAAACAAAATCCGGCTTAGCCCTTCCTTGAGTATAACGCATCACCTGTCCTACTAAATAGTGAAGGGCTTTTTCTTTCCCTTGGTTAAAATCCTCTACAGATTGGGGGTTTTCCTCAATTACTCGGTCTACTATTTTTATTAATTCATTTTGATCCGTAATTTGAGTAATCTTATCTTCTTGCACAATTTCCCTCGCTTCTTTACCGCTCTCGAACATCTTCTCAAAGACAGTTTTAGCTATTTTGCCACTGATTACCCCCTCATCTATTAGCTTTAACAAACCCACTAATTTTTCAGGAGAAATCGGAGATTGTTCTACCTCTATTTTTTTCTCCTTTAAATTATATAGTAATTCTCCCCTAACCCAATTAATTAGAATTTTTTTATCGGCATAAAAGGCAGAGGCCTTTTCAAAGTAATCACCCAAGGCCTTGTTCGAAATTAAAACTTCCGCATCATCTTCGGGAAGATTATAAACTTTTATGAAACGTTCTTTCCGGCTCTCCGGTAACTCGGGAAGGGTCCTCCTAATTTTTTCTATCATCTCGGGACTAATCTTCAAAGGCAAGAGATCTGGCTCAGGGAAGTAACGGTAATCCTGCGCTTCTTCTTTCCCCCGCATAGAGACTGTAATATTTTTGGACTCATCCCAGTGTCTGGTCTCTTGCACTATCTTTATCCCTTTAGCCAGCAATTTCTTTTGCCTCTCTACTTCAAATTCTAAAGCTTTTTTTACTGCTCGAAAGGAATTCATATTTTTTATTTCTGTTTTAGTCCCCAAAACTCCAGTTTGACTATCTCTAATGGAAATATTGGCATCACAACGCAAAGAGCCTTCCTCCATATTACCATCACATACTTCTAAATGTTGAACTATGCTCCTTAATTGCATTAAAAATATTCGCGCTTCTTCCGGCGAACGTAATTCTGGTTCCGTAACAATTTCCGCCAAAGGAATTCCCGAACGATTATAATCCACTAAAGAATAAGTCGAAGAGGCAATATCTCCTTCATGAATAAGCTTTCCAGCATCTTCTTCAATATGAACTCGGGTAATCCCAATTCTACGTCTTACCCCGGAGGGAGGAATAGAAATCTCCAAATGCCCCCTAAAACCTAAAGGCCAATCATATTGAGATATTTGATAGGCCTTAGGTAAGTCAGGGTAAAAATAATTTTTCCGGTGAAATCTACTTACCTGGTTAATTTCACAATTTAAAGCTAAAGCAGTTCTTAAGGCATATTCTAAAACCTTCTTATTTAGCACCGGAAGCGAGCCGGGTAATCCCAAACATATTGGACAAACATTAGTGTTGGGTCCTTTACCCAGATAATCGGTACTGCATTGACAAAATATTTTAGCTTTGGTCATAAATTGAATATGCACCTCTAAGCCAATTACTACCTCTTCCTTCATTCTGTGATCTCCTCTAATAATTTCCCCTTATAAAATAGTCAGTTATTTATTTAATATCTCATTCTTTATCTGCTTTCTTTATCTGTCCAATTATCTACCCTACCATTTTTTGTGGTGATAAATTCTGCAAGGGTTTTCTCTTTTCTACCTTATTGTTTTGTTCATAGTTAAAGGCTACTCGTAATATAGTTTCTTCCTCAAAGGGCTTACCTATTAGCTGTAAACCTATAGGTAAACCGCCTTTACTATAACCACAATTTAAAGATAAGGCCGGCAGGCCGGCTAAATTAACCGGAATAGTATAAATATCCGAGAGATACATCGTTAAGGGGTCTGCCATCTTCTCCTTTAGTTTAAAAGCCGGAGTAGGAGAAGTAGGAGTGACCAGTATATCGTATTTGCTAAATACTCGGGTAAAATCTTCTTTAATGAGAGTGCGCACTTTTTGTGCTTTCAAATAATAAGCGTCATAATAGCCGGAACTTAAGGCATAAGTACCTAACATAATCCTTCTCTTTACTTCGGGACCAAAACCTTCGCTTCTGGTCCTCTGGTACATAGAGGAAAGGTCCTTATAATTTTCTGTCCTATAACCATATTGTATCCCATCATAACGAGCAAGGTTGGAACTGGCCTCCGCGGTAGCGATTAAGTAAAAAGTAGGCAAGGAATATTCGGTATGAGGTAAGGAGACTTCTTCTATTTTTGCTCCTAATTCCTCCAATAATTTTAAAGCTTGATAAACTACGTCTTTAACCTCAAAATTCATTCCCTCAACAAAATACTCCCGGGGGACACCAATCTTTATATTTTTTATCTCTTCTTGACAAGATTTTAAATAATCGGGCACCGGTAAATCTACCGAAGTAGAATCTCTATTATCCGGCCCACTGATAATCCTCATAAGTAGAGCGCTATCCGAAACATTCTTCGTTATAGGGCCTATCTGGTCCAGAGAGGAGGCATAAGCAATTAACCCATAGCGGGAAACCCTTCCATAGGTAGGTTTTAAACCTACTACTCCACAAAAAGAAGCAGGTTGACGAATAGAACCGCCAGTATCGGTGCCTAAAGCTATAAAAGCTTCGTCTGCTGCTACTGCCGCAGCAGAACCTCCACTCGAACCGCCAGGCACTCTTTCTAAATCCCAAGGGTTATACGTAGGTCCAAAAGCAGAGTTCTCTGTGGACGAACCCATAGCAAATTCATCCAGATTAGTTTTACCAATGATAATAGCTCCCGCTTCCTTCAACTTATCGATTACGGTGGCATTATAAGGAGGATAAAAACCTTTAAGCATTCTGGACCCGCAGGTAGTCTCTATCCCCTTGGTAGCTATAATATCCTTAACAGCAATAGCCAGACCGGCTAAAGGAGGCAATTCTTCTTCCTTTTTTACTTTAGTATCTATTTCTTTTGCCTGTTTTAGAGCCTCTTCTTGATTAAGTATTAAAAAGGCTTTAACTAAAGGGTCAACTTTTGCTATCCTGTCATATAGATCCTGGATGATTTCGGATACGGATACCTTCTTTTCTTTAACCAAATTAACTACTTCACTGGCACTTAATTGATGTAAAGTCAACCATCTTTCCTCCTCTAAATATTCATTAATGTATAGTGAATATATGATTTTGAGCTTTTCCCTTATAATATTCGTCTATTACATTATTTTAGGAACTTTGAAATAACCTTTCTGAATGTAGGGGGTATTAGAAAATACTTCTTCGGGAGACAAAGAAGGTTTTATTTCATCCTCATTTAATAAATTATCCTGAGAAACAACATAAGCAGTAGGTTCCACCTTTTCCGTATCCAGCTCATTTAATTTACTAAAATAATCTAAGATGGTATTTAACTGAGAGGTAAACTCTCCCTTCTCTTCTTCATTAAATTCTAATTTAGCTAATCGAGCTACATATTCTACTTCTTTCTTGGTAATAATTTTTTTGGTCAAAATTATATCCTCCCCGTATTATTAGTATCTCGTATTTGGTAAATAAAAAGCCAGAAAACAAGTTCGTATCTCGTGTATATAGTTAGCTAGTTAGCTAGGTAACTTTTTGTTTTATTTGGCAATTAATTTCTTGAATTCCTCCTCGTTAATTATGGTTACCCCTAATTCCTGGGCTTTTTGATATTTGGAGCCAGGGTTTTCTCCGACTACCACATAATCAGTTCTTTTACTTACACTCTCGGTTACTCTTCCTCCTAATTTGCGGATAATCTCTTTAGCTTGATTGCGACTAAATTCCTTTAAGGTGCCAGTTAGAACTAATTGCTTCCCCTTTAAAGGTAGAAACCCTCTTCCCTTTTTCGCCGAAGCTTCCCCTTCTCCCTCGAGCTTACCAAAATTTAAACCTGCTCTTCTTAAATTTTCTATAATACGGCTATTTTCTTCTTCTTTAAAGAAACGCACTATGCTTTCTGCAACTTTGGGCCCAATCTCCTCAATCTGAATCAATTCTTCAAAGCTCGCTTCTTTCAATCGATCTAAGGTAGAGAAGTGTTGGGCAATAACCTCAGAAGTATGAACACCTACATAACGAATCCCTAAACCGTAGATCAAACGAGACAAAGGTCTCCTCTTGCTCTCCTCAATTGCCTTTAATAGATTACTGGCAGATTTTTCCCCCATTCTTTCCAGGGCAATTAAATCCTCTTTTTTTAAGAAATACAAATCCGAAATATTTCTAACCAATTTCTTCTCTACCAATTGGTCAATAATCGCTGGCCCCAATCCTTCTATGTCCATCGCCTCTCGAGAGGCAAAATGCCTGATTCTTTCCTTGATCTGAGCCGGACAACTAAGACTATTACATCGAAGAACTACCTCGTCATCAGCTTTAAATACCTTGGCTCCACATACCGGGCAGCGAGAGGGCATCACAAATTCTTTTTCCTGACCGGTCCTTTTCTCTTTAATTGGTTTTACTACTTCTGGGATAACCTCACCCGCTTTTTGGACTAAGACAGTATCACCGATGCGAATATCTTTTCTCCTGATCTCATCCTCATTGTGTAGAGTAGCTCTCTTTACTATAGAACCAGATACCCTAACAGGGTCAAGGATGGCTACTGGAGTTAAGGCCCCTGTCCTCCCCACTTGAACCACAATGTCACGGATTCTGGTGGTAGCCTGTTGGGCAGGAAACTTATAGGCAATAGCCCAACGAGGACTCCGGGTAGTAAAACCTAATTTCTCTCTTATAGTCAAGGAATTCACTTTGATTACTGCTCCATCAATCTCATAATCTAATCTTTCTTTTTTTTCTCTCCATTGGTGGCAGTAATTTATTGCCTCTTCTATGTTTTCACCAAGTCTAGTTTCTGAATTTACCTTAAATCCTATTTTTTTAAGATAACTTAGTACGTCTAGATGATTAGCAAAACTTGAACCTTCAGGAAAAGTAGCTCCATAAACAAAAATATCTAAATTTCTTTGGGCAGTAACCCGAGAATCTAATTGTCTTACTGAACCAGCTGCCGCATTTCGAGGATTAGCAAAGAGGGGTTCTCCTCTTTTCATCCTTTCCTCATTTAATTTCTTAAAATCGCTCTTCTTCATATAGACTTCTCCGTATACCTCAAATAAAGGAGGAAGATCATTACTTAATAATTTTAAAGGGATAGATTTTATAGTTCTAAGATTAGCCGTAACTTCTTCCCCTACTAGCCCATCTCCCCGCGTCGCTCCCCTGACTAAAACGCCATTTTCGTACAGTAAAGCTACCGCCAGTCCATCAATCTTTAATTCTACTGCATATTCTATTTCCTGCCCCGGGACTAATTTCTTAATCCGCTGGTCAAAGGCTCTCAATTCCTCATCAGAAAAGGCATTGGCCAGACTAAGCATCGGGCTAAGGTGTTTTACGGTGGCAAATTCAGCGAGGGGCTCCGCTCCTACCCGTTGAGTAGGAGAATCAGGAGTAATATATTGAGGATATTTCTTTTCTAATTCGATTAATTCTTCCATTAACTGGTCATATTCTGCATCAGAGATAATTGGATCATCTAAAACATAATAACGATAATTGTGGTAATTTATCTGTTTTTTTAACTCTTCTATCTTCTTTTCTATATTAGAGGAATTATAATTCATCTTTTCCTTCTGGTATTTTTATCCTTCTTTCGTTAAGTAAGGGAAAAAGAAGGGTCAGGGTAAAGTTAATCCGGCTTTATCCCCACAGGAGGGGGAAAATAATTTTTAGGGCATAAACTTAATCCCTGTAATTTTAATTTTGACACATCACAAGTATATAAAAAAACCCTTTAAAATACAACTTTTTTTAATCAAAGGGGAGAGAGAAAAATAAAAAACTCAAAAACACTTCGTTTGTTTGTCTAGTTTGTTGTGACTACCGTAGGGGTGGTAAGGTGGTACAGGGTAGGAGTTTGGAGGAGAATTAATCAGATATTTTTAACTTAAAAACTTGAAAGCTCAAAAAGTATCTCGTTAGCATTAATACTTTTTGTGGGGGTTGAAATACAGGATTAATTTTGTTATATTTAAAAAGTAACTTTAGATTGCTTCTATTTTTCGGTAAACTTTAAAAACTTACCTTTCAAAATGAAATGCTAAATGATAAAAAAAATACCGGATCTAAAAAATAAGAGAATAACCGTAATGGGACTGGGGCTAAATCAAGGAGGGGTAGGGGTAGCCCGGTTTTTAGCCCGGGCCGGTGCCCAAATCCTGGTTACCGACTTAAAAACTCCAGCAGAACTTGAGCCTTCTTTAGAAAAATTAAGAGATTTAGATAATATTAAATACACTCTAGGGGGACATAAAGAAGAAGATTTTATCCATACGGATATGGTAATTCAGAACCCCGCTGTCCCCCATAATTCAAAATACTTAAAAATTGCCCGCGCTCACCAAATTCCTATAGAAAGTGATTTAGGCCTTTTCTTACAGTTTTGTCCCTCTAAAAATATAATCGCCGTCGCCGGGACTAAAGGCAAAAGCACGGTCTCTCAACTTATTTATCATATTTTTAAAGAGGCTAAAAGAGATACTGTTTTAGCAGGCAATATTGGCATCTCGGTATTAGGGGTCTTAGAAAAAATTAATCCTCTAACCTGGGTAATCTTAGAAATCTCCACCTGGCAAATGGAGGGGTTAAGAAACCACCGTTTTAATCCTTTGACTGCAGTTTTAACCAATATTCTTCCTGACCACTTAGACCGCTATCCTGATTTAGATAAGTATACTCAAGCCGAAAAGTTAATCTTTAAAGATCAAAGTAGAGACCATAATTTAGTGATAAACCGGGATAACCAGGAGACCTGGCCAGCTAAAATTGAAATTAACTCTAAAACATACTGGTTTAGCATAAAGAAAAAGGTAGTGCCAGGCAGTTATTTAGAAAAGGGGGGGTTAGTCTTTCAATCAAAGGAAAACAATATATCCTTTGCTAAAATTGAGGATCTCCCTCTCCCAGGGCTTCATAACCTGGCTAATATTCTGGCTGCTAGCACCGTAGGCTTTATCCATAACCTTCCGGCAGAAGTTATCGGAAAAGCTATTCAGAGTTTTCCCGGAGTCCCTTATAGATTGGAATTTATTAGAGAACTTAAGGGTATAAAATTTTATAATGATACTTGTGCCACTACTCCTGAGGCGACATTAGCTGCTTTAGAAGCTTTCCCTTCAAAGACCATTACTTTGATCCTGGGAGGGAAAGATAAAAAACTAGATTATGAGAAACTGGGAGATTTTATTGGAAAAAACAAAAAAATTAAAAAGGTTATTCTCTTACAACACCCGGCTTATGATGCTTCCTTAAAAATTCACTCTGCTCTAAAAAAACATCCTGGTCTTAAGGCAGAAAAGATTATCCCCGTATTGGACCTTAAAAAAGGGGTCGAGATAGCCTTCCAACAGGCTAAGCCGAACGAGCTTATCCTCTTCTCTCCAGCTGCCGCCAGCTTCGGCATGTTTCAAAATGAATTCGACCGCGGAGACCAGTTTAATAAAATAGTGAGAGGTTTAGAATAAATTCACTTTTACCATTCCCAAAAGATAAAGAAGGGCAATGATCAAGGGCTGATGAAGTAAATAAATCAATAAAGAATGTTTTCCTAAAAAAGAGAGGACTTTTATCTCCTTCCGACAAGAAAGATCCGGCAAGGAAAATCTTCGCGAATAGTCGGGGTAGAGTAAATTACCAGAAAATATCCCTATTAAAACCGCTCCAAACCAGGGAAAAAGAGGAAAATAGTCTACCGTATAAAACTGTTCTGGTCTAAATCCTAACCATAATAACCAGGGAAAATCAAAAATAAACTTCTTTAAATATGCTCCTAAAAAAACGAAAAATATTCCTATTAACAGGTTCACATAATTAAATTTGGGCTCAAGTTTAAGAAAAGGAAAGGCTAAAATAATGGAAAGGCCGATTAGATGAAGCACTCCAAAAATTACAAAGCCTTCTCTTAGAAAAAACCAGGTTACTAAAGTAATAACCATACCCCAGAAGAATATCTTCACTCCCCTAATTAGATATTTTAGAAACAATCTTCTTTCGGAGGAAGAGGTAGAAGGAAAGTGTTTTGCTCGGGAAAAGCTTAAACTAAGTGATACCCCGACCAAGAAAATAAATAAAGTAGCCGTAACGCGAGCAAAATACATCCAAAAACCAGTATAAACATTAATCGGATAACGGGCAAAAAAGTGCAAATTATAAAGAAGATGATAAAATACCATCGTCAGAATAGCTATTCCCCGCAAAAAATCTATTTCCCAGAAGCGCTGCTTTAAATCCATTTTGTTTTTCCTTTGTTTCTCCTTCCTTTTATCTCTTAAAGATAAAGAGTGGGGAGTGGACCGCGGACTTTGGAAGCTACCAAAGGTTTTAGACTTATTATGAAATTTGCCAGTGATGAAATTTACCCACCCTTAAAAATAAACCTGACTTTTTACTCCTCTAAACTTAAACTTATTCCCTGGTTTGGGGCTCAGAATTTTTATGTCGAGGAATAGGTAGATACTCTACGCTAGGTTGCCGTCTCTTTGGCTGAGGATACAACCGCATTAGTTGCAAAAATTCCGGAGGTATATTGGAGTTGACGTTGAGTCCTAATTCCTTTGCCTTTTCAAAGGTAATGGGATAATCATGGGTCCAGGTCCCTACCGAGAGTAATTTAGCTAATCTTTGAGCTGCCTCCTCAGGATAATGCAAAACCAGTAGTTCATAAACCGTCTCTTCAACTTGTTTTATAGCCTTAGCCCCCATTATCCGCCATTATTAAAGTCTGATCATCTATATCCTTTATAGGCTTCTTCTCCACCACAGTAAGTATAGAAGAGGCTGGATACTGGCTTAATTGGGGGTCCACTGGTCCCAGTACGGCATTGGGGCCCATAATTATTTCATTCGCCGCTAAAGCAATCAAAGTCCCTCCCGACATAGCATAATGAGGAACAATAACTCGGACCTTGCCTTTATGTTTCTGTAAAGCCCGGGCAATCTGGACCGAGGCTAAGACTAGACCACCGGGCGTATGTAAAACAATATCCAGCGGCACCTCTGCATCAGTTAGTTCAATAGCCCTTATAACTTCTTCAGAGTCGTTGATATCGATATAACGAAGGATCGGGAAACCTAAAAAACTCATGGTTTCCTGTCGATGAACCAAAATAATAACTCGCGAACCGCGGTCTTTTTCTAACTTAGCAATTAACCGCTGTCGGGCTCCATTTAACCATTGCTGATGAAAAAGTGGCTGAAGCAGAGAAATCATAAAAAATATCCAGAAAATATCCATAAAAGTCATTTCCCCTTACCTCCTCATAACTATATTCCTTTCAGGATTAACTCTCTTCTACTTCTTTAAAAGCTCTGTACTATTCATTCATAAATTAAACCCTTTTCTTCTTTCTTCTTCAGCTTTCCAAGAAAGAAGAAAGCTTAAAAAGAGGAGTTTAAAATTTAAAAAGCTTAACAAAAATCCCTTATGTTCTTTTCTTTATTTCTCTATTCTATCAAGGTTCTACCAAGGATAGAGCAATTTCTACCATCTGGTCGAAAGTCTTCTCTCGCTCTTCGGAAGTAGTCTCTTCTCCCGTTACTAAACTATCAGACACGGTTAAAATAGAAAGGGCTTTGGCTTTAAACTTGGCGGCCAGAGTATATAAGCCAGCAGTTTCCATCTCTACCGCTAATACTCCATAACTTGCCCAGTGCTTCCAGGAATCAGGGTCATCCTGATAAAAAGTATCAGTAGTTAAAACATTGCCCACCTTTACTGGAATATTTTTCTCTAAAGCAAGATCGTAAGCCTTTTTTAAAAGTTCAAAATGGGCGGTGGGGGCGTAATCTCTTCCCTGGAAGCGTAACTTATTAATCTGGGAATCCGTAGAGGCACTCATCGCTAAAACAATATCTCTTATTTTTATCTCCGGCTGCATGGAGCCACAGCTTCCAATGCGGATTAAAGTTTTAACTTTATAATTAGTAATTAGCTCGTTAATATAGATAGAGATAGAAGGTATCCCCATACCGGTACCCTGAATAGAAATTCTTTTTTCCTGGTATCTTCCAGTATAACCATACATTCCTCGCACTTCGTTATAGCAGATAAAATCAGTAAGGAAATTTTCTGCTATATATTTCGCCCTCAAAGGGTCTCCTGGAAGTAAAATAGTAGTAGCAATATCTCCCTCTTTTGCTCCAATATGAATACTCATCGTCATTTACCTTCCTCTTTTTACAAAATTAAATCAGTGCCCTGTTAACGAAGGTAGGATAGTTATGAGATTGCC